>JAZBPE010000143.1:0-10224 GCA_036353345.1 Erythrobacter sp.
ACAACACGGCCGGAAAGGAACGGGTTGCTGTCCTCAGCTGACCTGGTTCAGGACTGTTCGCGAAGAAAGCCGGATGGGTATCGGGTGCGGATCTGAAGGTGCCGTGACCGGCGCTTGCAATCAGGCTTCGCCTTCGCCTTCCGATGCCGCCAGCAGATCCATGAAGTTGCGCGCGGCCTCCCGGTCCTCCTCGTTTTCGAACGCCACATCGAGATCGGGGGCGGACCCGAACATGTGCAGGAACGACCACAGTGCAAAGCGCTTGCCTCGGTCCTCCTCAAGGCCGAGATCGACCCGGCAATGCTCGATGCCGGCTGACAACGTGTCGGGGGCAACCCCGGAGAGGTCGGTGGTGGCAAAGTAGCGCTGCAGCAGATCGTCAAGTTGCATGACCGGTCCATAGTCGGGTCTGCGCTAAATGCACATCCGGGCAATGCAGTTGCAGATTGTAAAGGCCCCCTCAGCCCCCAGGAGAAGTGCCCAAGAGGCCGCGACGATCGACCACGGTGATCCGCCGCGTCTTAGCATCGATCACCAGTCGTTCGGTGACGCCATTGCCCGGAAAGGCGACGACATAACGCGGATTGAGCGAAAGCATTTGCTCGTTGCGCTTGAACCCGGCGCGAGCACCAAGCCGACGATCAAGCGAGTAGGTCAGTTGCTGCACTTCGCGGCGTTCAGCCCAACTCGCTGCCAGGCGATCGGCTCCCTTGCCGTCGCCGCCATGGACCAGGAAGAGATCGGGAACCAAGTCGCGCACCTTGTCCAGCGTCGCCCAGATGTTGTCGGCATAGCGCTTCGCATCCTCGGTGCTCTCGAAGGTCTGGCGACCACCGGCAAAGACGATTGGAGTTCCTTCCGGAATCAGAGCGTGACGCCGGTTCTCAGCACGTGCGCGGAGGAAATCGCGGGCATCGATCACAGCCGAAGTAAGGTGGCGCGAATGGCTCGTGCGCGAGCCAGAAACTGGCTTCCATGACGAACCGGTCTCGTCGCGGTACAGCGCTGCTGCCACCTCACGCATCTGCTCGAAGGCCAGCATGCTGGCTTCGGCGGCCTGCGCGCGCTCGACCTGTTCTTCGAGATTGCTCGAATGCACTTCGGAGCCATCGGCGGATGCGAGCAGGACACGGATCTCGTCGCTGGCCCGATCAAGTTGAGCCGACTTGCGGCTGGCTGCGCGGTGAAAGAGATTGACCACGCCCCAGGCAATATCCTCGGCATCGGCTTCCAGGGCGGTGTCGGAGAACATCGCGAAGAGGTCGGACCATACGGCGCCGAGTGTCTGGTCGATCGCGTCCTCGCAGGGAAAGTCAGTAGCGTTGAAGGGGGCCGGCCTGATGCTGAGGCCCGACAGGTCGAGGCCGCTCAACTGGTCGATGAAGCTGTCGTACATAGGGTGTCTCCTGATCGTGCAGACAAGGAGAGCAGGCACCATTGCCTCGGTCCTGTCCGCCGGAGCCCGATCAGGGCCGGGACAAGGGGCGTAACGCACCGCGTAGCGGGAAACCTGCGGCCCTAGGCTGGCGCGGGCAACACGGGCCGACGGGCCGCAGGTTGCGGCGCGCGCCGACCGGCCCAAGGGCCTCTCCCGGCGGTCAGGGATGAGGCAGGATCAGGACCCGGGGTCGCAAGCAGATCGGGAGCGCTCGAAGATCGCTTCGCCATTCGAGAACCGCCCGACCAGGCGCAACTCACCAAACAGGTCGATGAACTTTCCTGACACCTGGGCGAGCCAGTGCCGTGCCCTTGCCGTTCTTGGGATGTAGAAATCCGCTTCCCAGTACTGGGAATCGTCGCGTTCGGCGAGCCAGATCGCCGCGAGCCCGCAATAGGTCGATATGCCGCAATCGGCGAAGGCATTGCGCAGGAGAATGCGGTCCTCGCGGCCGCGCCATCCATCGAAGCGTTCGAAGGAAGGAAAGGCCGCCTTCGCGGTATCGATGATCTCGTCGACGAGGCACTCGTAGACCCAGTCGGAATCGCCCTCTTCGCCGTCATCAAGCAGGCGAAAGGCCACCACGGAGCCGGTCGGATAGCTGACGGTACGTCCCATCTCGCTGCTCCTCAGGCTGCATCAGCGAGATCGACATTGGCCTCGCTTTCGCTGGATTGTTGACCCCCAAGGTCAAGCAACAGGCTGGCCGCTTCCTCGGCCTTGGCCGCTGCGGTGAGGATCGCGCGCTCGTCCGATTTGAGGATCTTGAGCCAGGAGGCGATGTAGCTGGCGTGATGGTCGAGGTGAGTGACCGGAAGGCCCAGTTCGGCTCCAAGGATGGCCGAAGAGAGTTCCGCGATCAGTTCCTCGGCGGCATAGGCGTCGCTGCCGAAGCGGTTCTTGAGATCGCGGGCGAGCCGCGAAGAATGACCCGTCCAGTGCGACAACTCGTGTGCGAGCGTCGCGTAGTAGTGGTCGTAGGCTTCGAACAGTTCAGCTGGCGGCATGGTGACGCGGTCGCGCAGCGGTTCGTAATAGGCCTGCGCGCCATGGTGGCGCAGGTCTGCGCCGATATGGGCAAAGAAGGCATCAAGACGGTCTCCGCGCCCTTCGGGCTCAAGCGCGGCAACCAGCGGCTTGGGATGGTAGAACTCGGGGAGGCCGTCGCACTGATCGGCATTGAACACGGCATAGGCCTTGAGCACACGCCGGTTTTCAGTGTCGGCTTCACCTTCGGCGTTCTCGACCTTCTTGGTGTAGCTCTTGTAGAAGATCGCGATGGTCGATTTTTCGCCCTTGCGGACTTGTCCGCCGAGCTTCTCGCACTGGCGATAGGTCATCCAGTATGGCGAGGCGTAGCCGCAGCCATCGGCCACCATCCACAGCCAGAAGGTGTTCATGCCGCGATAGGGCGTACCGCAGGAACGCAAGGGCCGCGAGACCGGCACACCGCGCCATGGCTTGACCCATGGCTTGGTGCCTTGCTCGAGCTTTTCGATGATGGCGGCGGTGATGCGCTGGGCTGGCGAAACTGAAGCAGTGCGGCGGGATCTGGTCATGGGAGTTCTCCTGATCGCCGGGACGGACATGCCCCGGTCCAGGAAAAGCAAAGCTCCCTCTCCTTTTGTTCGATGATAACGGCGATGCGCTCCGCCCTCGCCGTTCAAGCCAATGGCCAAGCATTACCAATGGCGAGACTTGGAAGGCCCTGCGGAAGTTAATGTATTCTGCAATTTTCTAGGCAGCTTCGTGCATTCGTCCGGGCCCGCAAGCTGCGCAGCTTGCGGACGGCCATGGCCTGTCGACCGTCCGGACGCCTTCATCAAGTTCGCCAAAAGCGGCGCGCCAGCCTTTAGTCAACTGCGCACCAAGCGCAGCTATTCGACGCGCCGAAGCGACGAATACTCGGCTGAAAGATTGCTCAGGTGGATTAAGGAGGCAATCCAACGCCGCGTCCGCAACCATTGCCGTCACATAAGCCAGCTCCACAGGTCCGTAGGGCTGATAATGTGCCCCGCACGCCGGCTCCTCTAGGGTGGCGTCGCCGCCTTCAGGCCACTCGATCACTGTTAGGTTTGCTGAACCGGTTCGTCCGATATGGCATTGCAAACAGCCGTCCTCCGCGCCGATCGCCACCGCATGACCGGCACAGGCATGCGGCTCAGTCCAACTGTATAGGATGGGTTTCGCGCGACCTTGCGAAATGTGCCACCGATTGAGGGCGCTTTCAGCGACCCAATTGCCTGTCGCGGCGACGATCAGATCGGCTGCTGCGAGCAAATCGCCATCTTGCGCGATAAGCTGATGGAGACCGTACGGCCGGTGTTCGATGGTGAGATGTGGATAGTCAGTCCGAAGCCGCTCCGCTAAAGCCTCGGCTTTATTCCGGCCAACATCCGTCGCACCAAGGGGATGACGACCAACGTTCGGCCACCCCAGAGTCTCGGGATCGACCAGCACGATTCGGCCTACCCCCGCTTGTGCCAGCGTGCAGGCAACGGGCGCACCTACTGAACCGCAACCGATAAGGACGATGGTCTCCCCAAGCAGGCGAACTGTGCGAGAATCCTGACCTCGTCCATGAATCCAATCAGCATCTGCACGCTGGACATGGGTCCGAATCACAGGGAGCGCCCCGAAGTAGCGTCCAAGCAGGAGCGATTGCGGTGTATGGTGCGGTCGGAACCCCACCGACAGCGGTTCGTCTGGCGCGCGCGGCCTACTCTTGCGTCGCTTCGGATTGGGCACCTTCACGCCAATCAACGCTGCACCCCCGCGCCCCATCGCTCCTAACAGCACCAACACCTCGTCCGGCTGGTCGCTCGCCACCTCTTCCAGAATGGTTCGGGCGCCGTCACCAAGCCGCTCGGCCATCCGATATAGGTCGACTGCACTCTCCGGATATTCGGCGGGCAGCGGCGGCGTATCCAACCAAAGATACGCCGCCGCTTCGGTCTTGACCGGCGTCTTGTCACCAAAGCGATGATGGACCCAGGTGACCAAGGATTCATGGTCTTCTCCAACAACCTCGAGGCCCTTGCCACGCCAGACCCGCACCCGCCGAGAGGTCGGAGTGGGCGCGAACAAGCTGAACAGGGATTTGCCTTGTGAATGCACCCGGTAGCCCCAGTAGGTCACGAATTCCTCGCGGAAGTCGCGTTCGACGATGCCGCCCTCAAGCAGCTCCTCGATCAAGATAATTGAGCGATGAAGGAGACCCATGGCGACCGTCGACGGATCGTCCGGATCCCACTCGGCCATATTAGGTAGCAGACAGAGGACTCCGTCGCTCTCGACATGCGGCCAGGTCATCGCCTCGGGGTGATCGACCAACGCCGTTCGCACCGGAGTCGTGGGGAAATGACTTCCTGCCAGCAGATCGATGCGTCGGGTCACGCCGTCGGAGAAGGCAACGTTGATCCGCCAGCCGGCTGCGATCCAGTCCCGGGTGGGATAGTCGGTGCCGATCGTCGCCATGGTGAGACGCTCGGGTACCTGTCCCGCTTGCTCGCGCATGGTCGCTTCAAGCCGAAGCACCGCCTGTCGCCAGCCGAGCGGTAAGGCCTCTCTAGGCATGGCGACCGCCGCCAGCGCTGTTGATCGCGCTCGCCGCTGCCGACGTTGCGCCCAACAAGGCAGCCGAGCCGATGATCGCCGGAGCAGCCACCGAGGCGCGCTGCTCCTCCTCCAGACGTTCACTGAAGAAAGTTGTCGCGAATACCTTGTCCCAGCATTTAAGCGCCTTCTCACGCGTGCAGTTCGGATCGAAGAGCGGGTCCAGCGCGTCGATTGCCTCGGTCAGCTTCTCGCGAAAACAGCGCGCCTTAGCGTCGTCGGAGCCGTTGGTGATGGTGTCGCCAAGGGTCACCGGGTGCGCGACGACGAGGTTGCAGTCCAGCCGGTCCCGGATCGCAACCATGGTGTCGTAGAGCGCCTGGTCTTCTCGGTCACTTACCCGAAACCTCTCCGTAATCAGAACCGAAATGCCAAAGCCGCTCAGGATCGCGCTGCGCCAACTGTAGCGGCTACGCGCGTATTTCTTGAGATCGCGGTTGATGCGGCGGAGTTGGATGCCGTCGGCGGACGCCGTGCGCTCGTCTTCATACCAGTCCGACACATCGCGGGCATCCGAGCGCTTCCAGCCGCTGCTCGCCGCCAGTTCATAATGCACATCCTCGCTGAACGTGGTTGTGGTAACTACGCGTCGGTAGACCGGCAGGTCGACATGGTAGCCCTTTTCGTAGAAGATGCGTACGCAATTGGAGCGCACCTCGGGCGCGCGCTTGAACTTGCCGTCATCGACCGCATCACGAACCATCTGACGGACCTGCAGGGACGTCATCTCGGCGCCGCGGTCGCCAACCAGGTCGTCCTTCTCAAAATAGACGCCGTCGTCGATGTCGTAGTCGTTGTCCGGGTCGCGGCACATCGTCTTCATGGCGTAACTGCCTTGCTTGACGAACTCGATCGGCTTTGGCTTGCCTGCCTTCTCCAGTCCGTTCCGCAGCCGCGTTCGGTTGGAGTCGCGCCGGTCGCGCATGGCGTCCTGTTCGGACTTGGGCAGGGTCACGTCCTGGTCATGATACGCACGCACGTCCTTGGAGCAGTCGAACATCACTTATCCTTCTCGGTTCTTAACGGAGGCGGGACGCCAGACGGCCCCGGTCGCCGGCATCACCGGCAGGTCGTGCATCAGGCAACGGATCATGCGACCGTCCTCGCTGTTAGGATCGTCGCATGCGCTCTTGGTCAAATCGGCGTCGGTGTGGGCTTGGCCGACCAGCCGGTCCATCGCCTCGGGTCGGGTGTCGTCGAGTGCTAGGTACGGCATCATGCTCGCCGGCACGGGCTTGTTGGGGAAGCGCACGCGCCGGATCGACCGGCCGCAGTTGCTGATCGCGTTGGTAAGGAGCCGCGCCATATGGTCAAAGGCGAACTCTTGGGCCGAGATGCTGAGCGGCGCGACGTCCGCCCCGAGCGACCAGTCGAGCATCGATCGGTGCGCGCTCTCGGCGTCCAAGTGGTCCCCATCGGGTCGCGGACAGGTGCCGAGCGAGTATATCTCGATCGGCTGCTCGGGCGGGGCCACTGTGAGCGCGTCCACGAGCCCGACCATGATCGGATTGTTGGCCCAAAGGCCGCCATCGGCGAACACCTGTTTGGGGCCGCCGGGCGCGTTGGGGTCATCGATGGCAGCAAGTGACCGGTAGATTGGCGCGGCGCTGGTCGCCATGCAGACGTCGACCAGCGGGTAATGGTCGTCTCGCACGCCGCTCTTGGGCGTCTTCTTGAATACCCAGGCTCGGTGCTCGCTCATGAGCACAGTGGGGACCGCGAGCGCGATGCCGCGTCCTTCGAAAACCTCAAGCATCGTAACGTCGTCGAGCACGTCCTTAAGCGCGGCGCGCAGCGCCTTTTCGCCCTCGCGCACAAAGCGGCTGCCCTGGCTCGCGCGGTAGATGGCGCTGCGCTTGCCGGCGATTCGGTGCGGAAATATCTTGGGGCCATGCTCACGATAGAGACTCACCACCTCAGCCATCGGTCGGCCGATCGCTAGCGCGCAGCCGACAATCGCGCCTGTGCTGGTTCCGGTGATTAGGTCGAAGCCGCGACCGAGGTCGAGCGCCGCTTCGGTCCGGATGCGGGCGAACTGATCCGTCAGCCGGGCCAGAAAGGCGGCTGTGTAAATGCCCCGCATCCCACCGCCGTCCAAGCTGAGCACTCGGTATGGCCGTTCAGCGCCCGTCTCTTTCTCCCCTTCAGCCATCAGTGCGATGTTTCCTTTCTAGTGACCCGGCTGCCTCATCTACGTACCGGAGCTGTACTGCTTCCAAGGGGGCCCAGTCCCGTCAGCCCTTCGGCGGAAAGGGGTCGTTGCCATACGAATTGGCGTCCCGGATGCGACCGTCCGGACGGTGGATTATCACTTCGCCGCGTTCACGAATGGCGGTGCCACGCGCGGCCTGCGCAGCATCGGCCTGGGTGTTGTGCGTCGATCCTACGCGGGGGGCGCCTTCTCGGCGCGTGGCCCAGCCCGATCCATGGGGCACTACGTGAATTCGTTTCGACATCGCTGGTCCTCCGACTCATTTGGGCAGCACGCCCTGATGCAATGGATTCCCGACTTGAGCCGCAATGTCAACTCATGGCCACGTCAATATGTTTGTATCAAGCACAATCTGTTTACGAGGTTGACATTACTGAGAGCTCAGCGCAAACAGAATTGATGGCAGGCAAACCGCTCTACGAGGCTTTTGGCAGTGCGGTATCAACCCGCCGGAAGGCGCTTGGCCTCACTCAGGCGGGACTGGCTGGAAAGGTGAAGATGTCTCGCGCGTCGATCGCAAATATCGAAAGCGGTCGGCAGAACATCCTTCTGCATCATGTTTATGCGCTTGCTGCCGCACTCGAATTTGCCAAGGTGTCAGATCTTCTGCCGCCAGCGCCGCAGAAGCCTTTAGTAGGGGAGGGACTGAAGATGACGGTTTCAAATCAATCGCTGTCGAAGCAGACACTGTCGCAAAATGCCGAAGCTCAAGTGGCCGACCTAATCACAACCGCATTGCAGCCCAAACGCGGTAAAGCCTGATCATGGCCGATGCCGATCCTGATCGTGCGCGCGCAACTGCGCGTTCGATCCTCCAAGAATTTGGCGTATCGGCGCCACCAGTCCCGGTTGAGCGAATAATCAAGTCGCGCAAGATCGTCCTTCAGTATGCACCGCTTGACGAGGACCTTTCGGGCATGGCGTACATCAAGGATGGCGTCGGAATCATCGGCGTGAACGCGTTGCATCATCCGAACCGACAGCGATTCTCCGCAGCTCATGAGCTAGCCCATCACATGCTCCATGCTCCTGCGATCAGCCAAGCCGTACATGTCGATAAGGGTATCCGCGTCTTATTTCGCGACGATGTGTCAGCGCTCGGGACTGAGCCGATGGAAATCGAGGCGAACGCATTTGCTTCGGAGCTGTTGATCCCCGGCGATCTCTTGGCCGCTGCGTTGGAGGGGGGCGGAGTAGACCTTGAAGATGAGGCAGCCATCGAAGCGCTAGCCCGCCGGTTCAAAGTGAGCCCGGCCGCCATGCGCTTTCGGCTATCTCGTTGGTAGCGCACTAATGAGCTTCGTCTTCTTCGATACTGAGACGACGGGACTCAAGTGCGGGTTTGATCAAATTCTCCATTTCGCAGCTATCCGTACCGACGCAAACCTGAACGAGTTGGCGCGCTTCGAAGCGCGCTCGCGCCTACAGCCACATGTGCTTCCCCATCCTTCAGCGTTGCGTACGAACGGGCTGCCGATCGAATGGCTCACGGACACCAATCTGCCGACGCACTACGCGATGGTGAGTGACATTCGTCGGACTCTCTTGTCTTGGAGTCCGGCCGTCTTCGTCGGCTTTAACTCCATCCGCTTCGACGAAGAGATGCTTCGCCACGCGCTCTTTCAATGCCTGTACCCGGCATATCTGACGAGCAACCACCGCAACTGCCGGGCTGACGCCCTAAGTCTGATGATGGCCGCGGATGCCGTATCGCCAGCGCAGCTTGTTGTGCCGGTCAGCGAGGACGGGCGAAGGACATTTCGTTTGGAGCACTTGGCCGCAGCGAATGGAGTGATGCATGCCCGCGCGCATGACGCGATGTCCGATGTGCTTGCGACGGTGGAGCTATGTCGGCTGGTCCATCAGCGGTCTCCTGAGCTATGGCAAAGGTTCGTCCGCTTCTCGAACAAGGCTGCCGTTTCAGATTTCGTCGATACCGAAGATGGCTTCGTGCTGACGGAGTTTTTTGGCGGGCAGGCATACCATGCGCCAGTCGTCTGCATCGGTGTTGACCCCGACCAAGCCAACGGTCGAATTTGCCTAAACCTCAACGAAGACATCGACCGGCTCAGTAAAATGAGCGACTCCGAATTGCAGACCCACCTTGCGCAGAAGCCAAGTCCGATTCGCCGTTTCAGGGTCAACGCAGCACCCACGCTGACCGAATTATTCGATGCTCCCGAACAAATGTTTGATGGCGGTACGATTGGCCATATCGAAAATCAGGCCCGGCGGTTGAAGGCGGACGCCGATCTACAGGCACGGCTTGTCGCTGCTTACGTAGCGGCACGCGAGCCATTCCCACAGTCACCTCATCTCGAGGAGCAAATCTATAATGGCTTTCCAGGGCCGGAAGATGAGAGGCGCATGACTGCTTTTCACCAAGCGCTATGGCCAGATCGCCTCACGATTGTACAGAGTTTCGAGGACGAGCGTCTGCGGTGGTTTGGCCTTCGTTTGATGTACTGCGAAGCCCGTTCAGTTTTGCCCATGGGCGTGAGGACCGAAGTCGAACATCGCTTAGGCGATCAACTGGCAGGCGATGGGTCTGGCTGTCTAACCTATGATCTTGCTCTGGCCGAGACAGATAAGCTGATTGGGGAAGGAGCAGACCACGACGGCCTTCTCTCACGCTATCGCATCCACTTGCAGGATCGTAGCGCTCGGGCTGCTACTTTCAGGCAGCAAACTCTCTTCTAAAGTGCATCTGTGCGAAATTTTTGCGCACGTGTAGGTCGCATTGCGATTATCGTGGGCGCGGCCCATCGTTCAGATCAGTCCTGTGGTTCGATCTTCGATGCCAAGAGCGGTCTGGCCTGAACGCGACCTGCAACTTGAAATGGAAAAGGCGGTCCGTCCCGATTGGGACGGACCGCCCGCCGAGTGACCTGGACCTGTCAGGAGGGGTCAGGCAGCCTGCTCGGCTATCTCATCAGCTGTAACATTGCTGACCGGCTCA
>JAZBPE010000144.1:0-3989 GCA_036353345.1 Erythrobacter sp.
CACGTATTCTTTGCAGTCGCAGTTTATGTCGAGTGTCGCAGCCGGTGGCACGGGATTGCGTCGGTTTTCCATGATTTCACTCCAGATAATTACCGTTCCTTCGACCTCAACAAGTCGAAGGAACCACTATGCCAACAAGATCATTTTTGTCGTTCCAGCCTGCACCGCGCAGGATTGGAGAGCCGCCCAGTCCTGACGCCCTATTCAGTGCATTCCTCTCCTCTCTGTCGGTTGAAGAGGGAACGGCCTGTGCGGTCCTGTACAGCGCAGCGATCCGCCATTTTCTGTGTTGGCTGGGACTACGCGGGATTGCGCTCGGGACGGTTGATGATCGGATCGTGCGCCGTTTTGAGCAGCATCGATGCCGTTGTCCGGGGTATTCAGCGCAAGCGACAGCCTACAAGGCCGATCTTGCGGCGCGTGTCAGGCGCTTCGTCCGGTTTCTCGAAGATCAGGGTCACATCGACGTAGCCGACGGGATCGGCGATCTCGGGCGTCATCTTGCTGACTATTCGCATATGATCGATGGCCTCCAACTCGCGAAGGGGGTGGCGCAAGCCTACCGTTCAGAGGCGGAGCACTTCGCGGCCTGGCTGCGGGTATCGCGATGTCCATGGACCGATGTCGATGACACGATCACCGAACAGTATGCCGATCACGATTGTCGGTGCCCGGTTTTCCGCAAGCGCGGCAAGCTGACCACTTCCGGCAGGAAGCGACGGCGGCGTTGCACACGGCACTTCGTAGAGTTTCTTCGTGATCGGCGCGCCATCGCCCCGGTCGCGGTGAAGGTGGTCGAAGATCCGCAGGTCGCGGCATATGTCGGTTGGCTCAGGCAGGATCGAGGCGTGACCGACGAGACGATCCGGCGATACCGGGCAGAGATTGAGCGGCTGATGCCCATGCTCGGCGCGCCGGCACAATGGGATGCTGCCACTTTGCGAGATGCGTTCGAGCGTCGCAGCAAGGAGATCCCGGGATCGACTGCGCTGCTCGCCACAATCATGAGGAGCTATCTTCGGTTTCTTATTGGCCGAGGCCAATGCCGCCCAGCGCTGCTGCACGCAATGCCTTCCGTACGGAGATACCGGCTTTCGGCATTGCCGCGCTACATCGACCCGGCAACGATCGAGAGGATCATTGCAGCCTGCCCGACAGGTCGGCCGGTGGAAGTTCGGGATAAGGCGATCATTCTCCTGCTTGCCAGACTTGGCCTGCGAGCAGGAGATATTCGGGATATGCGTCTCGACGATATCGATTGGCGATCCGGCCAACTGAAGGTCAAGGGCAAGACGCGTCGACCGGATCGTTTGCCATTGCCACAGGGTGTTGGCGACGCGATCCTGGCATATCTTGCTGCGGCCCGCCCGACGGCTATCGAAGCGCACCTGTTCTTGCGTTCGCAAGCCCCGTTCCGGCCATTCAGTTCATCAGCCGAGATCGCCGGCATCGTTGCACGCACACTCGAGCGCGGCGGGATCGAAGGTCTGCCGACCGGATCGCACATATTTCGGCATTCGCTTGCAACCAACATGCTGCGCTCTGGTGCAGGCCTGGAGTCCATCGGGACCATCCTGCGCCACAGCTCGCCCGAGACCACCGCCATTTACGCCAAGACCGATCTGCCGATGCTCTTGAAGATCGCACAACCCTGGCCCGGAGACCTGTCATGATAAACGCACAGATTTCGCGGTATGTCGCTTTGCATCGCAGCCTCGGTCGCAAATTTTTCGAGCAGGAGCGCCTGCTTCGCAAGTTCGGCACCTACGCGACTGGCTTCGGAGACAGCCACACCCGTATCGACCGCATCTACGACTGGTGCCGCGCGACGACTTCGCAGAACACCGCGCGGACCGGGTTCACTTTCGTGCGCAACTTCTGCTTGTTTGCCCATGCCGAGGATCCAGCCAACCAGGTTCCGCCCGCCAGTGTGTTTGGCCGGGGGAAGCGTCCGCGACCAACGCCGCACATCATCCAACCGGAACAGATCCGGGCGATCATGAAGGCGGCGCTCGATCTTCCGCCCAAGGGCATGATCAGTCCCTTCACCTATCATTACCTGTTCGGGCTGCTGGCGGCGACCGGTCTGAGGATTTCCGAAGCCCTGGCGCTGCAATGCGACGATCTGGTCGAAGACGGTCTGATCGTCCGCAACGGCAAGTTCGGTAAGCAGCGCCTGATCGCCTTGCAGCCATCAATCCGTCAGGCTCTCAAGGCCTATCTCGCAACCCGGGCAAGGCTCGGTGCCACGGGCAACGATCTGTTCGTGACGATCCGGGGAAGAGCACCCCATAAGGTCCGCGCCCACGTCGTGTTCGTCAGGCTGGCGCGACAGCTCGGATATCGTGGACCAACCGGGACTGCAGGTATGCGGCTTCACGATTTGCGGCATACCTTCGCCGTGCGCTCGCTTGAGTCGTGCTCGCCTGACCGGGAAGCCGTGGCGCACCACATGGCCGCGCTCAGCTTCTATCTGGGTCACTCCTCGGTCGCCAACACCTACTGGTATCTAGAAGCCACGCCAGTGCTGCTGCGCGACATCGCTGCCGCGAGCGAGGATCTGTATCTGGGAGAAGCGGCATGACGGCGCTTGCTCCCCACCTCGCAGCCTTCCTGCGCGAGCATTTGCCGCGGGAACGCGCCGTAAGCCCGCATACGGTGAAGACCTATGCCAACTGCTTCGTTCTGCTGGTCCGGTTCGCATCCGATCGGCTGAAGCGTCGACCGACCGATCTCGAGATCGAGGATTTCGGCACTGATATGATCATGGCCTTTCTTGACCATGTCGAAGTCGAGCGCGGCAGTTGTGTGCGGACCCGCAATGGCAGGTTGGCGGCCATCAGGTCCTTCTTCCGGTACATCGAGTATCGGGTTCCGGTGTGTCTTGACCAAGCGCTTCGGGTTCGATCGATCCCCAGCAAGAAGGCAGATAAGACGCTGATCGATTATCTCGACCGGGCCGAGATCAAGGCATTACTCGACGCGCCCGATCCTCGGACACGGCTCGGTACGCGCGATCGCGCCATGCTGCACTTGACCTATGCAGCGGGGCTTCGGGTATCGGAACTCGTGTCGCTGCAACTGGGCGATTTCCCGGTTCGATCGCTCTCGACGGCCCACATCATGGGCAAGGGACGGCGTGAGCGGGTCTTGCCGCTATGGAAAGAGACCCAGTCCGCACTCCGCGCATGGCTTGTCATCCGTCCTGAGACAGAGGTCGCCGAGGTGTTTCTCAACGCCAACGGTCAGCCCATCACCCGCGACGGCTTCGCATTCCGTCTCACCCAGCATGTCAAGGCGGCAGCAAAGAAGCAGCCGTCATTGCTTAGTAAACGAGTCACGCCGCATGTATTGCGTCATTCCTGCGCAATGCACACGCTCGCAGCGACAGGCGATATTCGCAAAGTCGCTTTGTGGCTCGGACATGCCAGCATCCAGAGCACCGAAACCTATCTGCGCGCCGATTCAGAGGAGAAGCTGCGGATTTTGGCTGCGCATGGCGGGCCGGAAATCAGCCCTGGACGCTTCAAGCCGCCGTCAGACACTCTGATCGCCATGCTCAACGACGTCCGCAAGCGGGCATAGCCTTCGGCCACGCTGCCCCGACCGCCACAATTATCTGGAGTAAAATCATGACAAACCGACGCAATCCCGCGCCTCCGACTGCGACGCTCGACATAAACTGCGACTGCAAAGAATATGTCTAATGTTGAGCTCAACATTAAACGTATTCGCGCGGGGAGAGATCGATATCTAGCGCTTCGCGTTCCTCGTCGGTGAGGTCGGCAAGGCGCCGGTCGAGCATGGCTTCGGCGGTCGAGACCAGCTGCACGACAACCGAATGGTCTTCGCCAAGCGCCGCTTCCATCGCCGGGATCAGGCTCGGCAGTTTCATCGAGAGCAGGAGCTGGGCAAAGAAGCGCTGCTTGGTGCCTTCGAAGATCGAGAGGGCTGCAGCCTTGGCGTTGCGATTGAGCGTATCGCCGCTG
>JAZBPE010000145.1:0-47150 GCA_036353345.1 Erythrobacter sp.
ACCGCCTGCAACGAGAGCAAGTGGTTCATGCCGGGACAAGGGATCGACTGCTCTGCGGCAATCGCTCGCCTAGCCCTCTTTACATCATCCACGGCTCGTAAGTTCTATCGGCCGCAGCACTTTTTGTACTTCAGGCCAGAGCCACAGACGCATAGTTCGTTTCTTCCTACTTTGGCGCGTGCTTTGGGTTTTGCTGTCGCCCTCGGAAACTCCGAGATCGTCTGTTTGCTCGTCTGCATTTGCGGTGTCCGGAAAAATCTCAGCTCCTCGTTAGCCTGCTCGTAGTAGGCTTGTCGCTCTGCGTTCCAGTCCTCAAATTCCATCAAAAGCAAATCTTCGGAATTTGTTTTGCGCGCGAACTTCGGCGCGTCAGTCGCAATGCCAATCACTCTTTTAATAGTCGGCATCCTGAGCTTTGCAGCCCCACACGCGATCTCAAGCATGCCTGAACGTACTTCCCTATAAGTCTCTAAATTTCGGAGATCATCTGAAGCTTTGAGCTGGAGGAACACGTACACCATGCCTTCGTAGAATGAGGGCATCAGCGAGACATTACGAACCACTGGCCCATCAGATTCCGGGAAGTTTCTTATCGACTTCAGCATGAAGTCCGAAAGGCCCCGCCGAGAAAAACGTGGCTCCATGGCCATGAAATGCAAGGCGCTCTTGCCGTGGAAAGGCTTGCTGTTTCCACCAAGCACGCCCTTGAGCGCATTGTTGGACGTGATCTGCAGCAAGCGATCCCAGAAATACGAAGTGTGGTTGGCCTCTTTCCGCCGCGCATAGGGCTCGCTGCGCTCAAAATCGAACCACTCGCCTTCACCGATGTGAACCGTATCGACCGAGTCGAGCGTACCGATCATGTGGCGGTTTTTCTTCTCGTCAAAATTGAGAAAGTAGTGCGCGATGACGTCTTCCTCCCCGCAATACGATAGGGCGTGACGCTGAATTGCTTCGAGTTTTGCATCCAGATAAGCCGTGAAATCGAAGATCGTATCGAGTTCAGTCAGGGCGATTTCCAGATTCTCGGTATCGAGAATGTGGACGGGATTTTTCCGATCAATCTGCACGAAAAACGGGTGATCGAACCGCTCGTCTCTCTCCTCGTAGGAGATCGCCAAGCTACCCGAGACGTTCGCCGAAGAAGCTCGCTTGCAAGCCTCTTTCACGCCATGCGCAACAACGATCTTATGACACCGCACCTGGTCTGGAACGATAGGAATAGGAAACCGCTGCTTCTTCTTGGGATTCAGAAAGATCGGTCGCCCGGAGCGAATGTACCTCTCCGCGCCGTGGGCGGTGGCAACCTGCTTGTCGATGACTTCCCTGCGCCAACGCTTCCAAGCCAGATCAACATCTTCTGGATCTTGGTCAAATCTCCGATTTTCTCGGTCGAAGAAAATCAGAACGTCATTCTGAAAGACGACGAGCAGGTCGCACAGTTCTTTTCCATCTTCGCGGCACGGATTAGGATAACTCCAAAGGCGCAAAAAGGTGCGGTCGCACAATTCCGCCAATAGCCGCTCAGTGGGCGATACTCCTTGAGATTTTAAGATGGCCATGGCGGATCATATCACGGCTGGAACGGCACTTTCCAATAATTGCGGCATACTTATCGGCAACTAAAGCAACCTTATCGCTGATTGGCGCCCTGCGCGATGGAGTTGCCTTCAATCAGACGTGACAGCTGCAAGTAGTTGGCTTGCGCCAGCGGAACTACAAAGCCTGAGTGTATTTATTATGCGGAGCCGCTTCCTATATAATAGCTTATGACCGGATCACAGCAAAGCGCGACTGACAAACCCAAGTATGCACCGTCGCAGTATATGCGGAGTCGCCATCCTGACCTGTTCTCCGACTCAGTGTCAGAAGTGGAGTACGAGGTCGAGCGCGAGGTCTTGTCCTACCATCTCGAAACACTCACTAATCAGAAGGACGAAACCGCCTTCGAGAATTTCGCGCAACGCCTTTGTGAGAAATTCATCGCGCCGAACATCCGTCCTCAGACTGGCCCCGTTGGCGGGGGGGACGGTAAGACCGACGCCGAGACTTTCCCAGTGTCGAGTGAAATTTCTGCGCGCTGGTTTTTACCCGACAACGACAAGGCGGGGGAGCGAAAAGCTTTTGCATTTAGTGCCAAGAAAACTTGGCGCTCGAAAGTTAAGGCAGACGTTGCTGCCATCGCTGGTACCAAACGCGACTACGATCAAATCATTTGCGTTACGAACCAATTCGTGCCCGCGAAGAAGTCAGCCGAGCTGCAAGATCAACTTCTTAAAGAGCACGGTATTCCAGTCACCATTCTAGACCGTACTTGGCTCTTGGACCGAATCTTCCAACACGACAGTATGGCCATAGCTGTAGAAGAGCTCGGAGTTGGCAAAGGGACAGAGAAGCAAACCAAGAAGCTGGGTCCAAGTGATGTAAGCCGCGCGGCGGAGCTGGACGCCCTTGAAGCAAGAATTGTCGATGGTTCGCAGTATCAGGGGCAGTCTGCCGCGCTAGTTGAAGACGCGCGATGTGTAGCGCTTCTAGCTCGAGGGTTGGAGCATTCGCCCGCCGACGTGAACGGAAGGTTTGACCGCGCGCTTCGTCTCGCGCGCGAAAACAGCTTCAAAAACCTCGAATTGATAATTACTTACGAGTGGGCATGGACCTCTCATTTTTGGCATGAGGACCACCTCCGTACATCTGAACTCTATGACGACGTTGAACGCCTCGCTCTCGATTCCGACGATGCAGATGACTTAGAGCGCTTGAACAACCTTTTGCCCCTTATTCGCATGAGCGTTCACACCGGCTCAATGGAGGCGTCTAAAGGAAAGCTAAAGGCCCGCACCGCCGCGCTCAAATCCGCGCTGGAAGCGCTCACGACTCAGACAAATCGTCCCAACAATGCGCTGCACGCTGAAGCCCTGTTGCTGATGGCTCGCGTCTCCGAAAAAGGCGTTGAACATCGCGACGACCCACTCAAAGAAATCTGGGTTTCATTCGCCGACGTTATCAAAAGAGCCGAAGGGCTAGGTACATTCCCGTTCACGAGCGTCGCAGATTCCCTCACGCAAATCGGAGAGTATATCGCCGACAGTGACGAATTTGACGAGCTGTTCGAGATTATCACCGATGCTCTCGCCGGACGCAGCGGCCAAGGGGAGGCCGCAAAGAAAAATAGTCAACGGGCCTACCAGAAGCTCGCGAAGGGACTGCCATACGATGCTATTCGCTGGTTTGGCCGTGCCGTCGCTCTGCTCATAAAGGAGGAGTACGAGGACGATTTAATCGAAGCCCTAGTAGGCGCTAGTTTTGCCTTCGAGGAAGTCGGCCTTCCATGGGCAGCGAGGAATTTCGCTCTCGCCGCTGTCAGTCAGGAATTCTCGGGCTTCAAAAGAAACGGAAGCATTGGTGCGCTACGAGCATCGGTCTTATCCAGGTACTTCGACACCGAATTTATGCTTGGTCGCGTTCCCCAGATTCTAAGCGCGCATGAGTTGGAAGTGATGGTTCGCAATGCGCAAGCGAGGTCCGACGGTCAGCGCCGTCGCCTCCACAATGTGCAAGAGGCGCACATGGCGCAAATTGCATCGATGCTTCTGCGAACACCTATCGATAAATTGGGTGATATTGCCCAACTGCCCGACGCTCTCGAACGGTTAGCATTGCCGATGTCGCGCACCGCTCTTCTCTACCTGATGGGCAACGAGGACGTCCTGCGAACGGAAGGCTGGATCCCGGAAGAAGAAACCCCTGAAAGCGCGGATGCTTTCATGCGGGACCTGCGCGATTACGGCGTGAAAGCTGACTATCCAGTTCCAGACTTCTGCTTCGGGGAAACCGTCACGCTCTCGTCCAACGTGCTCGGATGCCGGATAGTGTTGGCCTGCGACAACAATCTTATTTCTATCGGTATTGGCGAGGCTGTCCTCGGATCACTGGAGGCGCTGCTAGCAACCAGTCTCGATCATCGCATCCTACCTCAGTTGGACCACTTAAAATTGCATATTACGCCGTCCGAGACTGTCGGCCTTAGCCCCGTTCTGACGTTTGCCGATGTTGACGGCGAGCCGGTCGGCACCATCAGACATCGGATGGTCATGGAATACAAAACAAGAGAGGATGCGTTATCGTTTCCGAGCTGGATGCAGGACGCCGTTCTCGACATCTTCCTTCGCTTCGCCGCGCCTGATGACGCAGAGACTTGGGGAAAGGCTTTGTTCGAAGATGAACGCGCGCTAGATCGTGCGCTCACATTCTCGAATATTCCGAGCATGCTCTATAATTTGCATGGCGAACGTACGGAGCTATCGATCGCTCACTGGATCGATAAAAACGACCCTGTCTTTGAGATCAAACGTACAGAAGCTTGGCCTACCACACCAGCTACAGAAGCGATCAAGACCTTTGGGAAAGCGCAGCGTGGCGCGGGCCCCGCGCCACAAGAAATGCGTGATAGGACCAAGAGTAAGCATTCAGAGATGCGGTGGATATCACCCATTAACACTCGGAAGTGGGACAAGGCGGGGTGGAACGGCACACTCTTCATGTGGTCCCCGGCAGGTTCCGAAATGCCACCTCCCATGCTGGGACTTGCATTCAAGAATCCTTCAGCCGCAAAAGATATCTTTAAGTCCTGGCGTAAGCGCTACGGCGAAGATGACGTAAATGACGATCTGAAAATTACCGTCGTTCGCGGCATAGCACGTGACAATCCCGCCGCTTACGCCGTCATGGTCAGCCAAAACCCCGACAATGTCCCCATATCGGAGGAGGGTGTAGTGGGATTTGTGTCACGCATAAATCGGATGTACCCGAATTCCACGCAGAACCTTGACCGTTTCCTTGCCGACTACGAACGTCACGGTCGTTACGTCCTCTTTCCTACCCACTTGCCAAACAAGCTGGCGGAGCCTGCACCTATTCTAGACCTGCCTATCGGCAAGCACGATCTTGCTATAATCGACGCTTGGGAAATAGCTATCAACGACATGGCGTCCGCAGTGCTGGATTTTGACGAACCGCCCTTCATTCCAGCGGATCAGCCTAACGCGCCTGTTCTTAAGGCAATGGAGTGGCTGAAATCATTACGCCACGATGACTGAGGCGTTGCGATGGGGCGCAGTGTATCCAAATTTCATCGCTGCATTCTAGTCTGCCTCTGCGTGCAGCGTAGGCGAGGTTACGCAGGCTGAATGTCTGTGCGCTGCTCACGGAGCCCGAAAGCTGCCAGTCTGCAAGCGGCCCAATTCCAGAGCCGCAGTTCGAGCCAATATTTAGGAGGGAAGCTGCTGATGTTTCGCAGCGACAAGTGCGTTACCGTTCCGTCAGCATTAAGACATAATAGGGATGGACTGACGCATCGGTAATGATGATATGATTGGCATCCGCATACGGGAGTTTCGGGTCGCGGACCCACATTCCCTCAACGCATATCGGCCCTTTCTTCGGAACCAGATCATTCTCGCTCAGCCGAATTCCTACCCGTCCGTGGCGCGGCAGGTGCACATCTGAATAGAGGACGTCGCCTTTATCAGACAGCTCGCCGCAAACTCTAACACTCCGGTCCCGGAACTCTTCTGGTGTACCGCGTACCGTTTCGATCGCAACAGAGGATGAGCCATGTGCAAGTAGGGCAAGAACAAGCGAGAGCATGTGGGTTCATATCATTTACCACGTCGTCTGGCGAGAGCGACATAGAAGTGTCCGCAACTGGATCGTTGGCCGAATGGCGGCTTTGCTAGGGCTGCGAGCCAAGACCGGACGGTCTGCATACGACCCAATAGTTGCCATCAAGACATCATGTATAAGGCTTGATTAAATGTCCCGAAGTCGCAGTCTGGCTCAGACGGTCATGAAAAGACGTGTGATCTGGCTTTTCGTAGGCGGCGGGCCGCGCCCGGTCGCGTGCATGAAAGCCAGCCCATCAAGGATGCCAACGCAGGCATCAACCTGGTCCTCATCGAGGTCGGTTGAGATCAACTTCAAAAAGAATGCGGTTAGTTCCTTGGAAGCCTCTTCCAACCGATCAGCGATTGGCTTCAGCTCCGGCTCGCGCGCTCCGACCAAAACGAGTTCAAACCTGGCGAGTAGCCAGTCGTTTTTCTCATTAACGAATTTCACCAAGTCGTCGGCGACAAAATCGATTGCGTCCGACTTTCGATCTTGTGCGACGAGATCCGCAAAGTGCAGTTTCACCTCTGCACAATCCAGTTCCATATTTTTAGCCAGATGTCTGGCTACCGCTTCGACCAGCGGGATCTTCTTGGGAAAATAGTAGGTTGTGGAGCCCGACGGCAGGCCAGCTTCGACATCGACTGCGCGGTGAGTCAGTCCCGAATACCCTTTGGTGGCAAGGAGCCTCAAGCCTGCATTGAGGATTTTGTCTTTTCGTCCGGTCATGATAATCAATGCTCTACATTTGTAGCGATTCGCTCAACATGAGGAGGGCAAGAATGACACAGGTCGTTGAAAAGTTGAACCCCGATACTCTGCCCGACGCACCCAGCATGGGCTATTCACAGATCTCAATCTGCAGTCCCGGCAGACAGATTTTCATCTCAGGACAGGTCGCATGGCAGCGCGATGGCACACCGGTTCCGGAAAACACCATCGAACAGACTAAGATTGCGATGGAAAATGTCAAAAAGGCATTAGATGCAGCCGGAGCCAAGATCGAGAACGTGACGTCGGTTCGACTCTATCTTGTGCAGCCGTCATTGAACGATTTCAGCGTTGTCGGCGCTACATTGATGCCCTTCTTCGAGGGAACGAAGCCGACTTTTACAGCCTTAGGGGTGACGGCCCTTGGCGGGGATGGTCTTAAGGTAGAGATAGAAGTTACCGCCGTCGTCTGAACTGAAAGAGCGCCTTCGACGCCGGATCGATATTGTCTTCCTATGGCAGAAAACCACCCAATAACAGCCATCGCAAAACGCGGTTCGAGCGTTTCTAAGCTGCCACTGGCGCTAACGGAGCCCGGATACGCGCATTGTCGTCGGGCCTAGTCCTCGACCGCCTTCAGCAGCTGCCGCTCCATCGGGGCGAGAACGTTCGAGAGGTCGCGCCCTCGCTTGAGCACTTGTCCGTGCTCTCCGAACAGGGTCCACATGCCTTGCTTCGCTCGCAAAGCTGGGCGCTTCTCCACGCGCGCCTGAGGCCGCTCGGCCGCGCGGCGGAATGCCGCGAAACTGGCGGCGTGGCGGTCGAAGTCCATCGCGTAGTCGCGCCATTGCCCGGCGGCGACCATCCGTCCGTAGAGATTGAGGATGCGCCCCAATTCGTCCCGATCGAAGCCGACCTGCCCCGCGCCGCGCGCCGGAAAGGCAACGATCTGACCGTCAGCCACACCGCTTGACGAAGCGCTCATCCCTCGTTCGTTCCGCGCTTTTGCACTTCGTCGAAATTGCCCTGCATTGGGGGGGAAGACGGCCCGTTGGCTCGGCCCCTAATAGCGGCGATATCAGCGCGCAAAGATGCGATCTCGGCTTCGAGCTTGGCGATGCAATCAATCTTGTTGCCTTCGGCATCCTCGCACGCAGTGGTGCCGTAGGGGATGAAGTCGCGGATCCACTCCTCGGCCGATACCAGCGTGGAGCGCGCCTTGAACCCAACCATCGTGGCGCCCGCTGGCACGTCATCGAGCACCACCGCGCTCGCCCCGATCCGCGCGCGTTCCCCCACATTGATCGGACCGATAATCTGCGCGCCCGAACCGATAATGACGTTATCGGCAATGGTCGGATGCCGCTTACCCCCCTCGCCGTTGGTCGGATTGGTCCCGCCCAGCGTCACGCATTGGTAGATCGTCACATTGTCACCGATAATGCTGGTCTCGCCAATCACGGTAAAGCCATGGTCGATGAAGAAGTTCTTCCCGATCGTCGCCCCCGGATGGATGTCGATCGCAGTGATTAACCGACTGAAATGATTGACGAGGCGCGCGAGGAAAAACAGTTTGGCATCGAACAGCCAGTGCGCGATCCGGTGCAGCCCAAGCGCCAGGACGCCCGGATATAGAAGGATTTCCCAGCGCGAACGCGGCGCGGGATCGCGGGCGTGCACGGAATCGAGATAGCTCTTGAGCCGGTCGAACATGGCTTTCAACCTTCCACTCTTCTCGCGCGATTGCAAACCGCACAATGGCTTTGCCCGTTACAATAAACGCTTCTGTTCCGGTCCTTCGAGCGCTTCGAGGGCGGCGCGCCAAATCGACATGGTGGCCGGCGCGGCACGTTCAAGGCTGATCCGGTCGATCGTCGCCACCAGCGCTTCGATCGCGGCGAAGCTGCGCTCGCTGCGTGGAACGAGGTATTCCGCGGCCCCGTCGGCCAGGGGGAGACCGCGCTGCTCGGCATGGGCCTCGATCAGCGCGGCAGCCATCGCGTCGTCAGGCGCGCCGATGACCAATTGCAAAGAGCCGCCGAGGCGCGAGGCGAGGTCCGGCAAGGCAATCATCCAGGGCTGCGCGTCGGCGACCAGCAGCAGCGGCGTGCGCTCATGCGCCTCACCTTCCTGAACTGCGTTCCAGCGATGGAACACCTCGTCCTCCTCCACCGCGTCGGCACCGTCGATCACCGAAACGTTGCGCATGGCTGCCCAGCGGGCGATCAGCGACTTGCCAGAGCGGCGCGGTCCGGTGAGCACTGCGACGTGGAAGGGCCACGCTTCAGGCTCGGCGAGCGCTTCAACCGCTGCTGCATTCGCGTTGCCGATAACGATCCGCGTTGGTGCCCTTGCGCCGGCAGCGCCGAGCGGGAGTGCAATCTGCCCAGGCGTGGCTGCGGACCTTGCCAAGCGCGCATCCTAGCGCGAGATGGAGAGCGAGCCGGCGCCCTCGAGCACCTCGAACCCGCGTGCTCGCAGCGAAGCGCTCAGCGCGGCGCGATCCCCGGCATAGCTTACGGTCATGACGGAGGTGCCGCCGATCGCGGTGCTGGTGACCGCGAGCCCGCGCACCCCGGCCGCTCCGCGAACGCCTGACAGCGTGGCATCGAAGGCACCTGCATCAGGAGTGGCAAATTGTACGGTGAAGCTTTCGATGACCGCTGGCGCTTGAGGTGTTATCTCAGCCGCGGTACCGGCAGCAGCAGCAGCAGCGGCCGCCTGCGCCTCGCGCGCCCGCACAGCGGCAGCGTCGCGCGCCCGGATTGCGCGGCCAATCTCGATAAGTCGCTGGATCGCGGGATCGACCCGACCTGATCCGCCCAGTCGCAAGGTGGGATCAGGCTGAAGCTGCCCTTCCTCAAGCGCCATCTGGTAGATGCCATCCATGCGTTCAACCGCGCGATTGAGCATTGTTGGCAACGCCTCGGAAGTTTCGGCGCTCATCGTGAAACTGCCAAGCACGCGCGCATCCGGACCATATCGCGCGGTAAAGGTACCTTCGACTGGGCCGCCGGGAAATTGGTAGTCGAGCCGAGCAAGCGCAATCAAAGCGTCAGCCGCGCCATACTGGTCTAGCGTCGAGCGCCACCATGCGCGGCTGCGTCGACCGGCTTGGCCGTAAGTGAGCAGCAGCGAATCGCCCCCTGCCCCGCTCGGGCGGACATAATCGATCCTGCTCGCCCCTGGATTGAACTCAGCCCAGGCACGTTGCCAGGAATTGCGAGTTTCGAAGACGGTGTAGGCCCCGCCGGTGGCGGTCACTGGCATCAGGAGCATCGGAGCAGAGGAACGCTCCTGTGTCTCGCCGCCAAGAAAGCGCGCCGCGCGCTGCCGGTCGAAAGTTACGCCGAGCGTGGCGACATAGCGCTTTGGACCGATCCGCTCGCGCTCGATCACGATCGCGGAAACGAGGCTGCCCAACTGGCTGTCGGAAATTGCTGGGCCGCCGATCATGTCCCATGCTTCGCGCTGGGCATTGACCCAAGCCTCTTCGCGAGCCGCCGCGCCTGTCTCGGCTGTTACGTCCACCTCGATCCCGCGCGCTTCGTAATCTGAGCTCGACGCGATGGGTGCAATGCCGCGATCACCGGACACTTGCGCAATCAGGATGCCGTATCCGCTCAGAAGCAAGGCAATAGCTCCAAGCGCTGCGAGCGTAAGGGCCCATCCGCGCGGCACAAAAGCCGACGTTCGGACGGAGGGCACAGCGCCGGGGGAGGGGAAAATCGCCTTCATCGGGGAAATCGTTATGCCCTTTGCCCAATGGCGAGTGGAAATCCAAGAGCGAACGGGTAATGAATGCAACATCATGACCGCCGAGACAGACCAACCGGGCACCCCCGCACCGAAGCGCTTTACCTATGAAGATGCAGGTGTGTCCATCGCGGCAGGCAATGCGCTGGTGAAGGCCATCGGGCCACTCGCCAAAGCCACCGCCCGGCCCGGTGCGTCCAGCGAACTGGGCGGCTTTGGCGGATTTTTCGACCCAAGGGCAGCGGGCTATACCGATCCCCTGCTTGTCGCGACGAATGATGGCGTGGGGACCAAACTCAAACTGGCGATTGCGCATGACCGGCACGATAGCGTCGGCATCGATCTGGTTGCCATGTGCGTCAACGATCTGATCGTACAGGGCGCCGAGCCCTTGTTCTTCCTCGATTATTTTGCGACCGGCCAGCTACAGTCCGACATCGCGCAGCGGGTTATTGCCGGGATTGCAGAAGGCTGCAAACAGGCGGGCTGCGCATTGATCGGCGGCGAGACAGCCGAAATGCCCGGCATGTACGCGCCGGGCGATTACGACCTTGCAGGCTTTTGCGTAGGCGCAGTCGAGCGCGGCGATCAATTGACGGGCGAACGGCTCGCGGCAGGCGACGTTCTCATCGGTCTTGCCAGTTCAGGCGTCCATTCCAACGGCTATTCGCTGGTCCGCAAACTCGCCGAAGAGCGCGGCTGGAAACTGGAACGCCCAGCGCTGTTCGATCCCGAGCGCCTGTTGATCGACGCTTTGATGGAGCCGACCCGAATATATGTCGCAAGCCTCCTGCCGCTAATCCGCGAGGGAGTGGTGCAAGGTCTTGCACACATTACAGGCGGCGGGCTTTTGGAAAACGTGCCACGCATGCTTCCCCCCGGCCTTGCTGCGCGGATCGACGCGGCGAGCTGGCCGCTGCCGCGTCTGATGGCCTTTCTACAAGCGCAGGGCCAACTGGAACCGGTCGAAATGGCGCGGACGTTCAATTGCGGCTTGGGAATGGTCCTCGCGGTTCGACCCGACGAGTGTGACGCGGTGCTGAGACAGCTCGGTGATGAGGCTTTTTGCATCGGCGAAATCGTCTCTGGCGAGCGCGGCTGCATAGTGACCGGCGCGCGCGGCACATGGTCTGCGACCCAGGACTGGAACGCTGTCCATCATGGTTGAAAGCGGTCCCGAAAAAGCCCGGATCGCAATCTTTATCTCGGGAACCGGCTCCAATATGGCTGCGCTGCTCTATGCCAGCCGCCTTGCCGACGCTTCGTTCGAAATCGTGCTGGTCGCCAGCAATCGCGAGGACGCAGCGGGCCTCGCGCTGGCCAAGATCGAAGGCGTTCCCACCTTCTGCTTGTCGCACAAGGGGCTGACCCGCGCGCAGCACGATGCAGCGATGGAGGAGGCTGCGAACAATGCCGGCGCCGATATGATTGCGCTGGCAGGCTACATGCGCATCCTGACCGACGATTTCGTCGAGCGATGGGCCGGGCGGATGCTCAACATCCATCCATCCTTGTTGCCCGAATACAGGGGCCTCGACACCTTCGCGCGCGCTATTGCTGCCGGAGACAGGCATGCGGGTGCCAGCGTCCACATCGTCACACCCCAGCTCGATGCGGGCGAGGTGATCGCACAGGCTCGCGTTGCCATTGCGCCCGGCGACACGCCCGAAACCCTCGCGCGCCGCGTCCAGTTCGCTGAGCATCAGCTCTATCCCAAGGCGCTGTCGGCCTATGTGTCGCGCGGGAGCGATCCGGTGTTCCTGTTCGAAAAAGCGCGCCGACTCGCCCTCGCCTTGCCCGAAACGCATGAGCGCGAAAGCCACGGTTCTCCCGGCTTCCGGGTCGGGACAGCAAAGTCGGGCAAGTTCTTCGCCTATTTGCTCGATCGCCATCATGGCGAGAAGCATATCGCCGTCTTGGTCAAGACTGGCGGGATGGACGAATTGCTCAACCTCGTGGAGACCCGGCCCGAAACGTATTTCAAGCCCGCTTATTACGGGGCGAGCGGCTGGGTCGGCCTGATCCTCAACCGGCGTGGCGTCGATTGGAACCACGTTGCCGACTGGCTGGAGCGGAGCTGGAGAAGCGTCGCACCGGGACGGCTCACCAAGCTGCACGACGCTACCGCGATTTTCTAGGTTAAGGTTATTTTAGTTACGAGCCGCAATTCGGATCCAATCATGAATGTTCCCCTACGTTCCCATCCTCTTGCGCGCTCTCGCCTCGCTACCCGCGCCAATGACTGGCTTTCGCACGCCTGGACGAAAGGCTGGCTGCCCGCCCCGCCGCTTGATGCCGACGCCATGTGGACGCTCGCGACAAAGCCTTACGGTCAATACGCTATCGAGGCTGAGATCGGCGGACGACGACCCAGCGATGTCCGGGATTTCCGGGCACGGCTTGAACGGCTGATCCAGTCCGTTGACGAGGAGGCTGATCTCAATTCCCTCGGCCGCACGATGGCTTACGGGCAGTTGATGCGCGTCATTCGCAACCGCCTGCAACTGGGCGCGCTATGGACCGCCCGACCGGAAATACTGGCAACCCCGCTGGCCGCGCCGATTATCGTTATCGGCCATATGCGCTCGGGCACCACCCGCATTCACAAGCTGTTGGCCGCCGATCCAGCGCATTCGCACACCCGGTATTGCGATGCGTACCATCCAGTGCCCGGCCGGTTCGCGCTCAAGCGGTTCCGCAGCAAACTTGATCTTGCGATGCTGAGCGCGCTCAATCCGTGGCTTCAGACGATCCACCCGATGGCGGCCAGCGAGGTTGAAGAAGAGCTCGCCTGGCTTGCCGCTGCGCTCAACCATTCGATCTACGAATCGCAATGGCGCGTGCCCGGCTTCAGCGCTTTTAGCGAAGCGCGCCATGCCGGCCCGGTCTACCGCGAATTCACGCGCATCCTTCGAACCGACGCCGCCCATCGCAGCAATGGCGCACGGCCGCGCGTGCTCAAAGTGCCAGCATTCTCGGAGGATCTCGCGGTACTGTTGGAACAGTTTCCTGACGCGCGCATCATCGTTGCCGAGCGCGAAACCGCAGCGGTCCTGCGCAGCGCTGTCTCTCTAGTGGCGAACCAGATGGCCGTGCAGTCCGATACCTGTGACCTTACCTGGATCGAGGGCGAATGGCGGCGCAAGCTGGCCCTTCGCGACGCGCGGATGCAACGGGCACTGTCGGGCTGGACCGGGCCCGTGGCCCGGCTGTCGTTTGATGCGCTTAATGCCGACTGGGAGAGCGAAATCCGCCGCGCCTACCGCGACCTCGCGATGCCGCTTACGCTGCGAGCGCTGGACGCCATGCGCACGGCCATGGCCGAAAGCCACACCGGCCACCACCGCGCTCATTCCGAACAACTCGCCCGGTTTGCAGCGGAAACCTGACGGACTAGGCGCAGGCGATCTGCGCGCAGGCTATCAGCCCACGATTTCACGCTCATCGAAGAAGAAGGCTATTTCGGTTTTTGCGTTTTCTTCGCTGTCCGAGCCATGGACGGTGTTTTCGCCAATCGATAGCGCATGGACCTTGCGGATGGTGCCCTCATCTGCCTCGGCAGGGTTTGTCGCGCCCATCACTTCGCGGTTGCGCGCAACGGCATCCTCGCCTTCAAGCACCTGCACGACGACTGGTTCGCTGATCATAAAATCAACGAGCTCGCCAAAGAACGGGCGATCCTTGTGCACGCCGTAGAAGCCTTCGGCCTGCTCGCGGCTCATCTTGATACGCTTGGAGGCGATGACGCGTAGCCCCGCTTCCTCAAGCATCTGGGTGACCGCGCCTGTCAGATTGCGGCGCGTGGCATCGGGCTTGATGATCGAGAAGGTGCGGGTGACCGCCATGATAATGTCCTCTGGTTGTGACGGGCGCATTGCGTTTGCGCACCTGCGAAAGATTGCGGGCGCCCCTAGCCGTGCCCTGCTTGCATGACAAGCGTTGCGGCACGCTCCTGCGCGAAGCTCAGGGCCCGCCTATCGCCAGTGTTGCCGAGGTATAGTCGTCGCCGGGCATTGTGTTGATCGAGAAAGAGCGGCCTTCCTCGTTCTTTCCCGTCAGCATACGCCCGCCATTGATCGTGGCATCGACTTCGATCGCGAAGCCTACATCTTCTGCCTGTTCGCGATAGAACCGGACAATGCGCTCGCTGTCGGCAGCGCTCGTCATGGTGAGGATAACACTTTTGCCGCTGCCATCGTCGAACACGGTGTTGGTGGTTATCTGAGCGCCGGGGAACAGCGAAAACCCCGTCGGCAGATCGACCGGGATGTCAGCGCCCGAGCGCAGCGTCGTCGTGCCATCGTTTGAGCGGATGACGGCAGAGGCCTCTCCGGTTTCCGCGTCGAATGTGTAATCTGCGCGTTCACCGTTCTCGTCTTCGATGGTACCTGTATCCGAACCGCAAGCGGTCAGCGCCAGTCCGATCAGAAGCGCGCCAGTCCTGAAGCCTGCATGCACGATGACCACCCCCCGTTTCTTCAGATATCCTGCAAAGCGCTCCGCCCCGCAACCCCTCAGGCGACCAGCACCCAGTTTCCCCTTTCCTGCCGGTAGAATGCGCGTTCCATACCGTCGCGATCGCCCAGTGCCTTCCAGGTGGTGCGCGCGCTTTCAAGAGTGCTTTCGTCGAACAGCAGAAACGCGCGTGCGAAGCCCGATGGTTCGCGAAAGGCGCCGTCGGCATAGATTACATGGCTGGCGCGATTTGCATCGGTCAGCTTGGCGGAAAGCAGGACGGGCTGGCGCGCATCGTCTTCGCCGCCCGCTTCGCCGTTTGCAAGGAAGCTTTCGGCTGTCGCTCCCCACAAAGCCTTGGAGATAGCGGCGCGTTGCGCTTCGTCGGCGCTCACCACCAGCACCCGCTCTCCCGAATCGAGCACGCGCGCGGCGATGGCAGCGACGACCTTTTCCGCCGGATCGCGCGAGAGCTGCCAGAAATCGAGTTTCATTGGCTCCCCGCCGCCCCCGCCCTCATGCTTTCGCCGAACGCCGACAACGCTCGGAGCAATATTTCACATTCTCCCAGTCGCGTTCCCATTTCTTGCGCCAGGTGAAGGGGAGCGCGCAGGTCGCGCAAATCTTCGAGGGCAGCTCGGACTTCTTGCGCATCCGTCCCAAAGATCAGCCTTCCAGAGCTTGCCTGACGAATTGGTCGATCAAGCGGGCACCATAACCGGTCGCGCCCTTGTCCCAGCTATGGCCCGGCTTGTCGGACCAGACCATGCCCGCAATGTCGCAATGCGCCCAGGGCGTGTCCTTTTCGATGAAGCGCTGGAGAAATTGTGCCGCCGTGATGGAGCCTGCCTGACGCGGACCGACATTCTTGATGTCGGCAATAGGGCTGTTGATGAGCTTGTCGTAAGCGGGGCCAAGCGGCATGCGCCAGACCTTGTCTCCGCTCGCCTTGCCCGCTTCGGTCAATTGTCCGGCCAAGGTATCATCATTGGCGAAGACGCCGCCATATTCGTGTCCAAGCGCGACGATCATGGCGCCGGTCAGGGTCGCGAAATCGACAATGCGGGCAGGCTTGTATTCGCGCTGCGCCCAGCACAGCGCATCGCACAGGACCAATCGCCCTTCCGCATCGGTATTGATGACTTCGATGGTCTGCCCGTTCATCGACGTGACCACGTCGCCAGGGCGCTGCGCCTTGCCATCCGGCATGTTCTCGGCGAGACCCATTACAGCAACGATGTTCGCCTTGGCCTTGCGCAGCACGAGGGCAAGCATTCCACCCGCGACTGCGCCCGCACCGCCCATGTCCCACTTCATGTCTTCCATGCCCGCAGCCGGCTTGATCGATATGCCGCCTGTATCGAAGGTGACCCCCTTGCCCACCAGCAGCGTAGGCTGTTTGTCGGCCACGCCGCCGTTCCAACGGATCGCGAGCAGGCGAGAGGGACGCTCGGACCCTTGTCCGACGCCGAGCAGCGCGCCCATGCCGAGCGCTTTCATCTCATCTTCGCCAAGCACGGTAAGCTCCGCCCCCGTTCCTTCGAACGCACCCCGGCACAGATCGACGAAGCTTTCGGGATAGACGACGTTCGCAGGCTCGGTCACCAGCATTCGGGTAAACTCTACACCGCGAGCGAGCGCTTCGGCGTCAGTCCAGGCGGCCTCGGTGCCTTCGGGTGCGCCGATCACGTATATCCGCTCCAGCGTCGCTTTCTTGTCGCTTGCCATCGTGGTGCGGTAGGCATCGTGCCGCCAGCAGCGCAACCGCAAGGCAAGAAGCGCCGCCGCCGCCTCTTCGCCAGAGAGGCTCGCACGGCCAAGATCGAGCTGCATCTCCGTTTCGCCGGAGCGAAGGTATTTTGCCGCAAGCGCCGCACCGGCGCGTTCGACATTCTGGCGTCGCTCGTCGGCTTCAAGTTCGCCCGCGCCCGCCAGAGCCACCCGGCGCAGCTTGCCCCCCTCGGTCACGAATGCCTCGAAGGTCTGACCCGCACTCGCCTTGAAACGGGCCGCCGGCGCCCCCGCGACAACAGCAGGATCAAGGTCCATGAGTGTATCGCCCTTGTTGACGATGCGCGCGATCAGTTGGACATTGGCAGGAGGGGAAGCGGAAAACTGAATCTGCATGAAAGCTCCGAAGTGGGTTGGTACTGGCGGCGCGGCGACCCGCGGTGCATCGCCGCTCTTGCGCACGGACAGACTGGTCGTTGCACGCGTCCCCCGCCCCGCGATGGCGATTGCGATTAAGGCCGAGCGATGCAATAGGCAATGGCCGTAGAGGGCTAGACGCAAGGGTCGCGGTGCAACAGTTTGATCGCAAAGCGTTTGCCCCGCCATCGGGAGCTCGCATGACGAGCTTGCTGGCGATTGCGGTCGCCGCAACCATCGCCTTTCCCGGGTCGTCTTACGCACAAGACAGCGCTGTGACACAGGTTCCTCCTGAAGACGACTTCGCCGACGCACTCGGCGATGTGGTCGAGGGCGGCGAAGAGATTGAGTTCGAAGCCGACGAGCTCGCTTATGACGACAATGCCAATCGCGTGATTGCCCGTGGCACCGTGATCGTGCGTGGTGCCCAAGCTTCGGTGCGCGCCGACGAGGTCGTGTGGGAGCGCGATACGGGCACCATCGTTGCAAGCGGCCGAGTGCGCTTCGTCGATCGCAACGGCAATCAGATCTTTACCGAGCGCGTCGAGCTGACCGACACGTTCGAAGCAGGCGCGATGGAAGACCTCTTGCTTGCTTTGCGTGCCGGCGGTCGGCTGGCGGCGCGCGCGGCCAGTCGGGGGGAGCAAGGCGTTATCCTCCTCGATGACGCGGCATACACCGCCTGCGCCGTGATCGACGAAGATGGCTGCAACAAGTCCCCGAGCTGGCGCATCACGGCAGAGCGGGTGGTCTACGATCCGGATAACGCGCGCGTGCGCTTTACCGGCGCGACGCTGGAGCTGTTCGGCGCGCAGCTGCTTCCATTGCCTGGTTTGACGCTCAGGACCGACGGAGGCCCGCAAAGCGGCTTTCTGATCCCCAACATCCGCGTCACGCAGGTCAACGGGGTCGAGCTTTCAGGCGAATATTACTGGCGCCTTGCCGAAAATCGCGACCTTACTCTTGGCGCGTTCGTGTTTTCCGATGTCGCGCCGATGGTGTCGGCACAGTGGCGACACCTGACGCAAAAAGGCGCCTACCAGATTACCGGCTATGCAACCTCCAGTAGCCGCGTCGCCAATTTCGGCGCGGTGCCAACAACGCAGAGCGACCCGCGCGGCTACCTGTTCGCCAATGGCCGCTTCCTGTTCTCCGAACATTGGAGCCTGACCGGATCGATCCGACTGGCAAGCGACCGAACGTTTTTGCGCCGCTACGATCTCAGCCGGGACGATCGCTTGCGATCGACCGTCAATCTGGAGCGGATCGACGATGACAGCTATTTCAGCCTTGCGGGCTGGGCAACGCAGACGCTGCGGATCAATGCCGAGCAAGGCCAGATCCCCCTGGCGCTCCCCGCTTTCGACTATCGCCACGATATCGACGAGCCGGTGCTGGGCGGCTCTATCCAGTTGCAGGCCAACACGCTTAGCCTGATCCGTAATGAGGGACAGGATACGCAGCGCGCTTTTGCCGGAGCGCGCTGGGACCTGAAGACATTAACCGGGCTCGGCCAGGTGGTGACCTTCACCGCGCTTGCCAGGGGCGATGTCTACAATACCCAGAACACGCTTCAGACCCTGACGCAGGTCTATCGCGGCAACGAAGGCTGGACCGCGCGCGGCGTCGCGACCGCCGCCATGGACATTGAATGGCCGTTCGTGGGGGAAGCGTTTGGCGGCACGCAGGTCCTGACGCCGCGCGTCCAGCTGGTCACCAGCCCACCGATCCGCAATCTCGCCGTACCGAACGAGGATTCGCGCGCGATTGACCTTGAGGATACGAACCTGTTCGCGCTCAACCGCTTTGCGGGGTACGACCGCGTGGAGGACGGGACGCGGGTAACGTACGGGCTCGATTGGCAACTGACCCGCCCGGGCTGGCGGGTCATGAGCACGATTGGCCAGTCCTATCGCTTTTCCGCCAAGCCGGTGATCTTTCCCGATGGCACCGGCCTGTCGGAACAAGTGTCCGATATCGTCGGACGAACCGAGGTGCGCTTTCGTGACAATGTAAGTTTCGTCCACCGCTTCCGGCTCGACAAGGATAATTTCGCCATCCGCCGCAACGAGATCGACGCAGCGATCGGTACCAGGCGCAACTACATAGAAGTTGGCTATCTCAGACTTGATCGGAACATCCAGACGGTGGAGGACTTGCGCGACCGCGAGGAGGTGCGCGCGGCCGGAAGGTTCACGATCGGACCCTACTGGTCGGTATTCGGTTCGGGTATCGTCAATCTGACCAGTGCTGAAGAGGATCCTATATTCGAGCCTGACGGCTTCGAGCCGATCCGGACGCGTCTGGGCGTCGCCTACCGGGATGACTGCATCGAATTCGGCGCCACCTGGACCCGCGACTTCATCACGGCAGGCGATGCGGAACGAGGCAACTCCTTCCAGCTGTTCTTCGCGCTGCGCAATCTCGGCTTCCAGTAGGAGCGGCCCATCCGAAGCCGGTCCCATCGTGCGTCAGCCTTGCGATTGGCAGAGCAGCTGAAAGTGGTTAAGGGGCACCGACGATGCTCAGCAAGCGTTCAGCAGCTGCCTTCCAAGACTGCGGTCCGAATGCGGTTGCCAGGATCGATCCGTCCTGAAAGCGCCAGGAAGGGCGGGCTGCCAAGGCCCCTTTTCAGACTGTTTACGAATATGACCGGGATTGTAACGTGACACTCAAGCTTGTTTCGAGATGCGCAGCCGTCGCCACGCTGCTGGTAACCACGCCGGTAACCGCACCGCTGACGGCGCAAACCACTGCGGCGCCGACGTCGGAGGATCCGTTCGGCCTGCCCGAAGACATCACGATTTTCGGGGATGAAAATCCGAACGAGCGCTCGGCAACCGCTATCGTCAATGGCTTCGTGATAACCGGCACCGATATCGACCAAAGGGTCGCGCTCGTCACTGCCGCGTCGGAGGGCGAGGTGCCCGACGAAGAGCTCCAACGCCTCCGGGTCCAGGTCCTGCGCAACCTGATCGACGAAACGCTGAAAGTGCAGGCCGCCAGCGCGCTGGAAATGGTGGTGGAGCCCGAACAGATCGAGCAGACCTACCAACAACTCGCAGTTCAGAATTTCGGACAGAATCCCGAAGCGATGGACGCCTATCTGGCTTCGATCGGATCCTCGCCCACGGCGCTCAAGCGTCAGATCGAAGGCGAGATTGCATGGGACCGTCTGCTACGGCGCAACATCACGCCGTTCATCAACGTTTCCGCCGACGAGGTGAACGACATCCTCCAGCGGCTCGAAGCGTCGCGCGGCACCGAGGAATATCGGCTTGGCGAAATTTACATGAACGCCACCGCCGAGAACCGCGAGGCGGTCGTGGCGAACATGCGGCAAATCATGGAGCAGCTCGAAGGGGGTGGCAGCTTTGTTGCCTATGCCCGCCAATATTCCGAAGCGACCACTGCGGTGGTTGGCGGGGATACCGGCTTCCTGCGCCTCGAGACGCTACCCGGTCCAATGGCCGAAGCGGCAAGCCAGATGCAGCCGGGCCAGTTGGTCGGTCCAATCGAAATCCCCGGCGGCTTCACCATCATGTACCTGATCGAGCGGCGCCAGGTGCTGACTGCCGATCCGCGTGATGCGGTGCTGAGCCTCAAGCAGATCTCGCTGCAATTCCCCGAAGGCACGTCGCAAGCCGAAGCGAACGAGAAAATCGCGGAATTCGGGACGTTCATCGAGTCCCTGCGTGGCTGCGCCGATGCCGAGAACGCACGCACGCTGATCGATGCGCAGGTCGTCAGCAACGATCAAATCCAGGCGCGTCAACTGCCCGAACAGTTGCAAGGCATCCTCCTCAACCTGCAGATCGGCCAGACGACCCCGCCCTTCGGCAGCGCGGAGGAAGGTGTGCGCGTGCTGATGCTGTGTGGACGCGACGATCCCGAAGATACCAGCGGACCCACGTTCCAATCGGTAATGAGCACGATCGAGGAAGAGCGCATCAACAAGCGTGCCCAGCGCTATCTGCGCGATCTGCGCAACGATGCGTATATCGAATACAATTGAGCGCTGCCGGGCCTGATAACCCGTCCGTGCCGCTAGCGATCGCGCTGGGGGACCCGGCAGGCATCGGGCCGGAAATCATCGTTCAGAGCTATTGTGCGCAGAAGAGTGCGCATCCGGACGCCCCGCCCTTCTTCGTGGCGGGCGGGCCGGAGGTTCTGCGCGCCGCCGCCGCGCGGATGGGCATCAATTGTGCGATCGTGCCCATTGCCAACCCGAGCGAAGCGATGTTCGCTTTTGACGCCGGTCTGCCGGTGCTTTCGGGCTATGATGCGCACTATACACCCGGCGAACCTTCAGAACAGGGCGCGGGTATCGCGCTCGCATCACTAACCTGGGCGACGCGGCTGGCGCTGAGTGGCGTTGCATCCGGCCTCGTGACAGCGCCGGTAGCCAAGGCGCAATTGATGGCGGTGGGCTTCGACTATCCGGGCCAGACGGAATTTCTCGCTGACATGTGTGGTCGGCCCTATCGCGATGCCGTCATGATGCTTGCCGGGCCGAGCCTGCGCACCGTTCCGCTGACGGTCCACACCGCGCTTGCCGAAGTTCCGGGGATGCTCAGCGAAAACCTGATCAGCCATAAAGCACGCATCGTTGCAACAGCGCTGCGCGAGGACTTCCGCATTGCCTCGCCTCGCCTCGCCATCTCCGGGCTGAACCCCCATGCAGGCGAAAGCGGGCAGTTCGGCGATGAGGAGCGGCGCATCATCGCGCCCGCCATCGCGCGCTTGCAGGCTGAGGGGCTGGACGTAACCGGGCCTGTCCCTGGCGACGCGCTCTTCACCCCGATCATGCGCCCGACTTACGACGCGGCGCTGTGCATGTATCACGATCAGGCGCTCATCCCCTTGAAAGCGCTGGAGTTCGACGAAGGCGTCAACGTGACCCTCGGCCTCCCGATCATCCGCACCTCGCCCGATCATGGGACGGCGTTCGACATTGCGGGAACGGGCCGCGCCGATGCGGGTGCCATGGGCGCAGCGATCCGTCTGGCAAGTGCATGTGCGGCCGCGCGCGCGGCATCGACCGGTGCCTGAGCTACCGCCGATCCGCGAGACAATCGCGCGCCACGGCCTGTCTGCGTCGAAGGCGCTGGGGCAGAACTTCCTGCTCGATGAACAATTGCTCGATCGCATCGCGGCGATCCCCGGCGATCTCAACGGCGAAAGCGTGCTCGAAGTCGGCCCCGGACCCGGCGGTCTGACGCGAGCCCTGCTGCGCGCCGGAGCGAAAGTGACGGCGATCGAAACCGATCCGCGCTGCCTGCCCGCGCTGGCCGAGCTGAGCGATGCCTTTCCCGGGCAGCTAACACTGATCGAGGGCGACGCCATGGCGATAAACCACGTGGCGCTGTTTGCAGGCGAACCGTTCCACGTGGTCTCCAACCTGCCCTACAATGTCGGCACCGCGCTGTTCGTGCGCTGGCTGAGCGGCGAGCCTTGGCCCCCGACCTGGCGTTCGCTCACCCTGATGTTTCAGCGCGAAGTGGCCGAGCGTATCGTCGCAAAACCGGACACGCGCGCTTATGGTCGGCTGGCGGTGCTCGCGCAGTGGCGCGCCCGCGCTGTGCTCGCGATGAAGGTCCACCGCAGCGCCTTCACCCCGCCGCCCAAGGTGATGAGCGCGATTATTCACGTCACACCGCGTGCAGCCCCCGCCGGGATCGCTGCGCGCACGCTGGAAAACCTGACCGCCGCCGCTTTCGGCCAGCGCCGCAAGATGCTGCGCCAGAGCCTGAAGGCAGTGCCCGGCGCATCCGATGCGCTCGCCGCGACCGGGATCGATCCGATGCGCCGTGCCGAGACACTGAGCATTGACGAGTTCGCCGCGCTTGCCCGCAAGCTCGATGAAGTGACCGGTTAGATTACTCAAACGCTGAAGGCTCTGGTTAAGATCGGATAAGGATCTTTGCCAAGACCTTGGCATGGTTTGAACACGTATCCTCGATTGTGCCCGAAAAGCGCGCAAGGTCGCATGTGCGCAAGGGCCGGGAGGTCTCATGAGCAGCTTCACCAATCGCAACGCCGTTCTCCATGCCGATCGTCGCCGCAACGCTCGCTTCACGCTCGATGTGCCGGTGGTGCTGCGCACCGTCGCGTGCACGCGCGAATGCAGGATCGTGAATATCTCCGATCTGGGTGCCCGGCTCGATACCGCATCGCCGCCCTGCGAAGGTGCCTCCGCGTGGCTGGTGATCGGGGAAGACGAGTTCTACTGCACCATCGCCTGGTCCGAAGGCTCGGCCTGCGGAGTGAAATTCGAGCGTGGCCTCGGCGAAGAAAAGCTTATCGCGATCACCGGCACGCAGCTAAAGGACGAGGGACCCGTAGCGCAGGTAGGCAACATCAAGGCCGGACGCAAACGCGGGGCGTTGGTTTCGGGAGGCTAAGTCGCGCCGGCTCAGGTCCTGAGCTCATCATCCCAAGAACAGATAGATATCGCTGAGGAGTTCGTCTTCGGGCATGATATCAGGCGGCGTGCGATAATGGAGCAGCGGCAGCGCGTCGGATAGCAGGCAGCCCTGCGCAACCGTTGCTTCATACAGTCGATCAACCGCCGCGTGAATGCAGTCGTAATCGCCATGGTGGACCATGTGCAACGCCCGCCCGCCGGGCGTTTCGAAAGCGCGCAATTCCTCACGATCTCGCATCCTGCGTGACGGTTCGACGGCGCAATCGAACACCAGTTCCTCTGCGGCGAAGGCGGCGGGGTCATGGTGGGCGATACCGTAGATCGCCTTAATACCGTCTTCGCCAAGGTCCTCCATGACGATTTCGAAAACCCGGTCGTAGCCGACATTCAGTGCGGCGTAGTCGCCAATATTGCGCACCGCCACGAGCTGCACCGGTTCAAAGTTCACGATCTCAACCGCGAGGGGCGGCGCCATGCCATCTCCCGAGCCCGCGTTGGGCGTTTGATGCCTGAGGCTCTCGCCTGCTGCCACTCTCAGCCCTTCGTCAGCAGCAAGCGCCCTCGGAGCCTCGCCCACTCGCCGCCGCATAGCGCGCGCGAAGCTTTGGCTGGTGGCATAGCCACTCTGCCCGGTAGCGGCCATGATACCGCTCTTTGCCAGAACCGGGAGACTTCCTCCCAGACGCACGCGCTCGATCGTCTGGCGAACCGTCTCTGCGGTCATCAGGCGAAAGATGCGGTGGAAGTGATATTCGGAAAGCGCCGCTGCTTCGGCAACTTCGGAAAGCGCGGGAGCCTTTCCCGCCCTGCACGCCTGTTCGATCGCAGATAGGGCCCTGTCTATACGCTTCGCATAATCGACGGTTTGATGATCGCGCATGGTTCGTCTCCTTCGGTGTGGTCACCATCGAAGTAGGCAAATTGTCTGCGTGAAGCGTTCCCGATCTTGCCGAGTTCCAACCATGAGCCGTACGGCGGTTCCCCCTACCCCTTCGCCACTGCGCGCCATTGATGCAACAGCGGCTCGGTGTAGCCGCTGGGTTGCTCGGCGCCCCTGAAAATCAGGTCCTTAGCCGCGCTGAAGGCCGCGCCGTCCTCATTGCCGATAAGCGGAATGTATGACGGATCGCCCTCGTTCTGCGCGTCGACCTTGGCCGCCATGCGGGTGAGCGCGTCCATGACCTGGCTCTCAGTCACTATCCCGTGCAGCAGCCAGTTGGCGATATGCTGGGAGGAGATGCGCAAGGTCGCGCGGTCCTCCATCAGGCCGACATCGTCGATATCGGGGACCTTGGAACAGCCCACGCCCTGATCCACCCAGCGCACGACGTAGCCGAGCAGGCCCTGACAATTGTTGTCCAGCTCCTCGCGCACTTCGTCTTCCGGCCAGTTCGTGTTCTCCGCCAGAGGAATGGTGAGCAGCGCGTCCAGTCCCGGCGCGTCGCCCAGTGCCTTTTGATGCGCGAAGACATCCTCCGCATGGTAGTGCAGCGCGTGGAGCGTTGCGGCGGTTGGCGAAGGTACCCAAGCGGTGTTCGCGCCCGCGCGCAGGTGCCCGATCTTGTCGCGCATCATCGCCGCCATCAGATCGGGCGCGGCCCACATGCCCTTGCCGATCTGAGCGGTGCCCGAAAGCCCATGGCGAAGGCCGATTGCCACATTGCGCGCCTCGTAGGCCTGAAGCCATGCAGAGCCCTTCATGGCGCCCTTGCGCATCATCGCGCCCGCTTTCATCGAAGTATGAATTTCATCGCCCGTGCGATCGAGGAAGCCGGTATTGATGAAAACGATCCGGTCCTTCACCGCATGGATGCAAGCGGAGAGGTTGGCGCTGGTCCGCCGCTCCTCGTCCATCACGCCGACCTTTATCGTGTGGCGCGCAAGGCCGAGCAGGTCCTCCACCGCATCGAACAGATCGTTGGTGAACGCGCATTCCTCGGCCCCGTGCATCTTGGGTTTGACGATATAGATGCTGCCGGTTCTAGAGTTGCCGTAACGCGCATGCCCTTCAACGTCGAGCGCACTGATGGCGCTTGTAAACACCGCGTCCAGAATACCCTCAGGTATCTCGCCACCATCGGGCAGGCGGATCGCGGGGTTGGTCATCAGATGGCCGACATTGCGCACGAACATGAGGCTGCGGCCCGGCAGGCTGTGAGTCTCGCCCGCAAGATCGGTGTAGTCCTTGTCCTTCACGAGGCATCGAATGCGCGTCTGGCCGCCTTTGTCGAAGCTTTCTTCCAGATCGCCGCGGATGATCCCGAGCCAGTTGGTGTAAGCTAGGTGCTTGTCCTGAGCATCGACCGCCGCGACCGAGTCTTCGCAATCCGCAATGGTTGTGATCGCAGCTTCGAGCACGATGTCGGCGACCCCCGCTCTGTCGCCCGCACCCACCGGCGTGTCAGGATCGAACACCACTTCAACATGCAGGTTGTTGTTGCAAAAGAGGACGCCTCTGGCGGTCGTGCCGACCCGCTGGCTTTCATCAGCGAGCGCAATTGCATCGCGGCTTTCGAGATCGACCCAACTCCCGCTCGCCAGCGGCAGCGTTTCGTCGAGAAATGCGCGCCCCCGCGCGATGACCGCGTTCCCCCTCGCTTCGTCATAACCGCCGGGCCGGGCCGCCGGAGCGTCAAGCGCATCGGTGCCGTACAGAGCATCATAAAGCGAACCCCAGCGCGCATTGGCAGCGTTGAGGAGGAAGCGGGCGTTGAGGATTGGCACCACTAGCTGCGGCCCAGCCATGGTCGCGATCTCCGGATCGACATTGCGCGTACCGATCGTGAAATCGTCCGGCTCAGGCTGAAGATATCCGATCTCTTCGAGAAAAGCGCGATAGGCCTTGGCATCGTGCGGCTGCCCGGCGCGCTCTTCGTGCCAACCATCGATGCGCTTCTGCAGCTCCTCGCGTTTGTCCAGCAGGGCGACATTGCGCGGCACAAAATCCGCAAGCAGAGAGGCGAACCCCTCCCAGAACGCGCTCGGATCGCGGCCCAGCACGGGAAACACCTCGCGTTCCAGCAGCGCGGCAAGGCGTTCATCGACGGACAGGCCGGCGCGGTCGATCATGGTCATTACGGTCGTTCCCACTTGCTCGCCTGGCTGAATGATCCGGGGAAGAGAACGCGCGGCGAGGCGATACGATGCGCGCCGGGCCGAGCCTATGGCGGCGTGGAGGGCCCAATGCAACGCCTTGCCAGCCGCGCGCGCGGCCCGCTAGGAACCGCGCCCATGATCAGCCCTTCACCTGCCCTGGCGCCGACCCCCTCGGCCGCCGCATGAGCTTCCTGCTGCGCGCGGCGCGCCCCGGCGATCTCGAACCGCTTTACGAAATGGCCAAGCTTACCGGTGGCGGGTTCACCAACCTGCCCGCTGATCGCAAGGCGCTTTCAGTCAAGCTCGATCGCGCCTTCGAAGCGTTCGACAACTCCGGCGATGCGATCGCCGACGAACAATTCGTGCTGGTGCTGGAGGATACCACAACGAAGGCGGTGCGCGGCACGTGTCAATTGATGACGCATGTCGGCCAGCAATGGCCATTCTATTCCTACCGCCTCAACACCCTCACCCAATACAGCCGCGAGCTTGACCGCACCGTGCGCGCTGAAATGCTGAGCCTGGTGACCGATCTCGAAGGGGCGAGCGAAGTGGGCGGTCTGTTTCTCCACCCGAACGAGCGGGCCGGGGGTCTGGGCCTGCTGCTTGCGCGCTCGCGCTACCTGTTCATTGCGATGCACCGCTCCCGGTTCGCCGACCGCGTGCTCGCCGAATTGCGCGGCATCATCGACGAGCGCGGCGATTCGCCGTTCTGGGACAATGTCGCGGGCCGCTTTTTCGGAATGAGCTTTAACGAGGCGGACTACTTCAACGCGATCAATGGCAACCAGTTCATCGCCGACCTGATGCCTAAGCATCCGGTCTACGTCGCGATGCTGGATGAAAGCGCGCGCAAGGTCATCGGCACGCCCCATCCAACCGGCCGCGCGGCGATGCGGATGCTGGAAAACGAGGGCTTTCGCTACGATGGCTATGTCGACATCTTCGATGGCGGGCCGACCATGATTGCCGAAACCGATCAGGTCGCAAGTGTCAGCGCCAGCGCACAGCGACACTGCACCGATGTAAACCTTGCCGAAGGCGAACGCGCGATCATCGCCACCGGACGCCTCTCGAACTTTCGCGCCTGCTACGGAGCGCGCCGAGAGGACGGGGATGGTGGCATCGCCATCGACGCCAACGCCGCGGACCTGCTCGACGTCAAGGAAGGCGACTTGGTATGGAGCGTCGCGCGTTGACGCTCAGCGAAATCAATTTCGACGGGATCGTTGGCCCGACCCATAATTATGCAGGGCTCAGCCTCGGCAATATTGCGAGCGCGAGCCACCGGGGCGACCCTTCCTACCCGCGCGCTGCTGCGCTTCAGGGATTGGCGAAGATGCGCGCCAACCTTGCACGGCTGGGTGTGCAGGGCTTCCTGCTGCCACTCCCGCGCCCGAATGCGGCGCTTGAATCCGCACTGGCGCTGGGGGAAAGCGCTCCGCCCCACTTGCACGCCGCCGCGTGGTCCGCCTCTTCAATGTGGACTGCCAACGCGGCGACGGTCAGCCCTGCGCCAGACACTGCCGACGGGCGCTGCCATCTGACCCCCGCCAACCTCGTGACGATGGTTCACCGGGCGCAGGAATGGCCGGATACGCGGGCGCAATTGGCACTCGCCTTTGCTGACACAAGCGCATTCGCCATCCACGAACCCGTCCCGCCCAGCTTTGGCGACGAGGGCGCTGCAAACCACATGCGCCTGTGTAAAGCCCACGGCGAGCCGGGCGTTGAGGTCTTCGTCTACGGTCAGCCAGCCGGACGCTTTCCTGCACGCCAGCACGAACAGGCAAGCCGCGCGGTGGCCAGGAAGCACGGCCTCGATCCCGCGCGCACCGTGTTCATCGAGCAAAACCCCCGAGCCATCGCAGCGGGAGCTTTCCACAACGACGTGGTAGCGGTCGCGAATGAGCGCGTACTTTTCACCCATGCCGAAGCGTTCGCCGACCAGGCAGCGGCCTACGAGGCGATGCGCGGTGCCTTCCCCGCGCTCGAAATCATCGAAGTGCCGAGCGAGCGCGTGACCCTCGCCGAAGCGATCCGTACCTACCTGTTCAACGCGCAGCTGCTGTCGACCGAGGACGGCATGGTCCTGGTCGTGCCCGAGGAATGCCGCGAGAGCCAGAGCGTGTGGCGCTGGTGCGAGGACATGCTGGCAGGCAATGGTCCCATCCGCCGGGTCATCCCTGTCGATGTGCGCCAGTCCATGGCCAATGGCGGCGGCCCTGCCTGTTTGCGCCTGCGCGTCGTATGCGATCCTGACACGGTCGATCCGCGCTTCCTGCTGGATGAGGCGAAAGCCGATGCGATCGAGCGCGCGATCGCCGACCACTGGCCCGAACAGATCGATCCGCAAGATATCCCCAGCGAAACCTTGCGCAAAAGCATGAAATCGGCGCGCGCGGCGCTTCTTTCCGTCTGCGAACTCACGCAACTTGGTTAACGCGGTTGGCGCGCGGGGTCCTGTGCGTTTACACTTCCTTTACGATTGATCACTTGTCCGCGCAAATCCGGGAACACGCCCAGCTCTCTTGCGTAGATTCAACAAGTTGGAACCGCGTATTAGGACCGGAGAAACCATGCTGCGCAAGATCGCAAGGCTATTCGTGATCAAGAACAGGTTCGAAGCCTTTGTCATAATCTACGCACTGGCACTGGGCGCGACGGCGCGCGGCTCGGCGTATCTTGAACAATATCCGGGGATCATGGGCCAGATCCTGTTCGTCGCCGCGACCGGGGCGGTGTTCCTGGCCGGTGCCGCCATCCTCGATTCGCTGCGCGCGAAGAAGGAACTGGCGGCGTTGAAGGCCGAGCGCGGCGGCTCAAGCCGCTAACCGGCGCCGGGGTTTCGCGAAGTGTCGCGCAAGTTTTCCAGCGGCCCTTCGAGGATTGGCTCACCATCATCCCCATAGCGCGGGAGCAGGACGAGATCGTCAGCATTCGCCAGCCGCAGCATTAGTTGTGAGCGCCGAAAATCGCGCCGCGCGCCTACGAACTGCGCAGTCAGGCGCGGTTGACCGCGGACGACGATCCGCCGACCCTCGATCAGGCGACGCAGGTCCTGCAGGCTTGGCCTATCGCGTTTCCGTCCCCGGGTGCCCTCCACGACGATATCGGTGTCGTCACTGCTATTGCCAGAGCGTGGCGGCGGGCTCTCATTCGGCGACCATAGCAGGTCGATGAAGGTCTGCTGATCCATCTCGACAATGATGTCGCTCCTGCTGCTGAGCGAGCGCGGGGCGGTTTCACTCATCCCGAGATCGAGCTGTTGTTGAAAATCGAACTGTTCGACGAACTGGGGACGCTCGGTATGCAGGCGGATCTTGTCACCGCTGCGGCTGACATGCCTGATATCGAGGATACCGGCCATGTCGCTGCCTTCCCGGCGCCCCCGCCTGCGCGCGGCCCGAAGTAGCTGACGCGGCTCCAGACAGCCGGGTTCGCATACCTTCTGCATCCGGGCGAGATACGCCTCACGCGTTTCGGCCAGAGCTGGTGTGGGATGCGCCAGTCCAAGGATCGCGACGAACGTGAAGGCGAGAAGCAGGCCGCGCATCAAAACCTCTTTTGTTGGGTGCGGGGTCAAACCGGTCCAGCGCGAGGAAAGATGGGGGTTTCTGTTGCTAGCTACCCCCGGAGCCCCGGTATCCCTTCTGTTGCCCGGTGGGTCCAACCGCGCATTGGCTTTGTAAGATCAGGCCGTTAGGCCGTCAGATTACGCAGCGATTGCGAGTGCTTCGTTATCGTTGGCACTTATGAGATTGAGCCTATTACGGGTTACTCAGCCCGAGCAAAAACAACGCTTTTCAGCCCACGTCGATCCTAGTTCGTCCCCATCAAAATACCCGGAAATCGCGAACGATATCAGGGAATTATGGTGGAGACGCCGGGTACTGCCCCCGGGTCCGTTGTGCTTATTGCACGCTGCAATTTATCGCCATAGTCGGTTGCCCGACGCATCCCATATAGCGGCCTGAACCTTAATTGGAAGTGGACGAGGGATGCCCGGGCACGCTGTCTGAGCGCTTTAGCTCGGCGAGGATCTTCTTCAGGACATCGAGCTGCGGGTCGGTCGGCACTTCATCGCTTTTCGAGCTGTCTTCGGTTTCCGCCTGCTTCACCTGCATCTCCTCGGTAATCCGGTTGACGCTGCGGACCAGCAGGAAAAGCGCAAAGGCGACGATCAGGAAATTGACCACTGCCGTGATCAGAGCGCCGTAACCGATCATGGCAACGCCAGCTTCCTTCAGTTCGGCGTAGTTCGACCGCGACCCTGAATATCCTTCCGGAATGCTTCCTAACAGCACGAAATAGTTCGAGAAATCGATATCACCGACGATCCATCCGATCAGCGGCATGAGAACGCTGTCGGTCACCTGCGTCACGATACCGCTGAACGCCGCGCCGATGACGACGCCGACCGCAAGATCCATGACATTCCCACGCGCGATGAATTTCTTGAACTCGCTTACAAGGCTCATTTGCGCTCCTGTTAATTGATCTGTTGCCACGTGCTTATTTCCCACTCGCATCGGCTTGAACAGCCCTCGCTGTGTGCTATCTGGGTAAGACAGTCAGGGTTTGGGAGTTTACCAGATGCGTTTCAGCGCCTTTCGCGTGTCCATTCTTGCTGCCGCAGCGCTCGCGCTGTCGGCTTGCGGCATCAACACGGTCCCGGCGGCCGAGGAAGAGGCGAAGGCCAAATGGGCCGATGTCGAAGCGCAGTTTCAGCGCCGGGCGAACCTGATCCCCAACCTCGTCGAAGTCGCGCAGGGCGCGGCCGAGAACGAGCGCGGTATTCTTACAGAAGTGACGGAAGCACGAGCGCGCGCGACCTCGATCAATGTCGATGCCGACGATCTCAGCGATCCCGAAGCGCTCGAACAATATGCGGCCGCTCAGGGGCAGCTCGGACAAGGGCTTGGCCGGCTGCTCGCCAGTTTCGAAGCCTATCCGCAAATCCAGTCGAACCAGAACTTCCTCGCGCTGCAAAGCCAGCTCGAAGGCACGGAAAACCGCATCGCGGTGGCCATCCGCGACTATAACGAAGCGGTGCGCCAGTATAATACGACGATCCGCACCTTCCCCGACACGATCGGTGCCAACATTATCCACGGAGCGGAGCCGCTGGTGCCCTATTCCGCGGTCACCGAAGGCGCTGAAGCGGCCCCGACGATCGACATGACGTCGAACTGAGCGGGGTGACACACCCGCTCTTAAAGCTTTTCGCGGCGCTCTTCGCACTGCTCGCGAGCCCTCTGGGAGCGCAGGAATTTCCTGCGCTCACCGGCCGCGTCGTCGATGCCGCCAACATATTGCCGCCCCAAACCGAAGCCGAGCTGACCGCTCAGCTCGAAGCGCTCGAAGCGCAGTCGCAGCGCCAGTTGGTGGTGGCAACCGTACCGGACCTGCAGGGCTACGATATTTCCGACTATGGCTACCAGCTCGGCCGCGAATGGGGGCTTGGCGATGCGGAGCGAAACGATGGCGCTCTGTTGCTGGTCGCCCCGAATGAGCGGCGCGTACGGATCGAAGTGGGCTACGGGCTGGAAGGCTATCTGACCGACGCGCTGTCCAGCCTCATCATCCAGAACGAAATTGTCCCGCGTTTTCGCGATGGCGATTTTCCCGGCGGCGTTGTTGCAGGCACCGATGCGATCGTTCAGCAGCTCCAGCTTCCACCCGATGAAGCAGCGCGCGTAGCCGAGCAGGCCGGTGAGCGGCGGGCGAGCGATGGCGGTTTCCCGTTCGGGGCGCTGATCTGGATTGGCTTCGTGCTTGCCTTTTTCATTCTGCCGTTCTTTCGCGGACGCGGACGCGCGCGTAAATACCGCGCAAAGGGCGACGGACCATGGGGCGCGCGAGAAGGGGAACGCGGCCGTGGCAGCGGTCTTGGCCGGACAGCGCGCGACATCATCCTGTGGGAACTTGGCAGCGCGGTCGTGCGCGGCGCGTTGTCGGATGGCGACGACTGGGGCGGCGGAGGCGGCTTCGGCGGAGGCGGCGGCTTTGGCGGCGGTTTCGGCGGCGGCGGTGGTTCGTTCGGTGGCGGCGGCGCCTCCGGGGGCTGGTAGGATATGGGATATCTGAATGCCGAACAGCACGCGATCGTGTCCAACGCCGTCGGCGAGGCAGAAAGCGGAACCTCCGGCGAAATCCTGACCGTGCTTGCCGACCGCTCGGACGGCTATTCCGATGTGGCGCTGCTATGGGCAGCCGCCCTTGCTTTCACCGTGATGAGCGTGTTCGCGGTCGTTCCCCGGCCTTTCCTCAACCTGTGGGACCAGCTGATCGGGGGCTGGAGCCACGAATGGACCACGGGCGAGATCGCCAGCATGACGATCGCGCTCGGCCTCATCGCTTTTGCCCTCGCCTGGCTGGTGCAGTTATGGACGCCGCTGAAATTTGCACTCATCCCGGCCCCCGTCAAAACCGCGCGCGTGCACGATCAGGCGGTCAAGCACTTCAAGGTCGGCGCCGAGCGGCGCACGCATGGGCGCACCGGCGTCCTGATCTACCTTTCGATGGCCGAACACCGCGCCGAGATCGTTGCCGACCGTCCGATCGCGGAGAAGGTCGCACCGGAGGTCTGGGGCGAAGCGATGGCAGACATGCTCGCCGAGATCAAAGCCGGGCGGATCGCGGAAGGTATGGCGGCAGGCGTGCGCGATGTCGGCTTCGTCCTTGCACAGCACTTCCCGCGCGGCGAGGATGACGGGAACGAGCTGCCCGACCGATTGATCGAGGTTTGAAGGGACGCGTATGGTGACGCCGGACAAGGACGCCAATCGCCCTGAAGAAGTGCGGTGGCAGGGGCGCTTCATCGTCGCGAAAACGCGCGGACGCTGGGAATATGTCGGACGCGCGCGCGGCATTCGTGCCGCTGCCATCCTTGCGCTCGATGAAGATGCGGACGGTGCGCGCCACGTCATTCTGGTCAGCCAGTACCGTGTGCCGCTCGGCTGCGTGTGTCTCGAATTTCCCGCTGGCCTTGTGGGCGATGAGGACGGCGCAACGGACGAGGACGCCGCCACCGCCGCCGCGCGCGAGCTGGAGGAAGAGACCGGCTACCGCGCGCAAAGGCTGGAAGAGCTCGGCGAATTCTATTCCTCGCCCGGCATGGTTTCCGAACATTTTACGTTGTTCAGGGCGACCGGCCTCACCAAGGTCGGCGAAGGTGGCGGCGTATCGCAGGAGGACATCGCGGTTCACCGCGTGCCTCTCTCTGCGCTTGCGCAATTCGTTGCCGATTGGCGCGCCAGGGGCCACGGTGTCGACGTCCGCGTCGCGATGCTGCTGGCGCCAGGTTTTCTGGGAGAGACGATCACATGACCACAGGCAAACGTTGCGAGGGAAAGCTGGCGCTGGTGACGGGCGGGGCGCAGGGCCTTGGCCGCGCACATTGCATTCGTCTGGCACAGGAGGGCGCGCGCGTGCTGGCGAGCGACATCAACGCCGATGGTGCGGCTGAGACTGCCCAGATCATCAATAGCGAAATCGGCGAAGGCACTGCATTCTCGGTCGCGCATGACGTCACCGATCCTTCCGCCTGGGAAGCGGCAGTCGATGCCGCGCGCGAACATCTGGGCGGGCTCAACGTGCTGGTGAACAATGCCGGGATCGGGGTCGGAGGTAATATCGAAAGCTGCGATTTTGCGGATTGGCAGCGCTGCTTCGATATAAACGTGAATTCAATCTTCCATGGCTGCCAGAAGGCCCTGCCGCTCATGCGGGAGCACGCGCCGGGATCGATCATCAACATCTCGAGCATCGCCGGGCTCATCGCGAGCGATACGATGCCCGCTTACAATTCATCGAAAGCGGCGGTGTGGATGTTGTCGAAGTCAATCGCACTGCACTGCGCGAAAAAGCAAATGCAGATCCGTTGCAATTCGGTGCACCCCACCTTCGTCGATACTCCGATCCTCGATGGAACGGCGCTCAACCATAATCTGGCGAAAGATGTGCTGATGGAAAAGCTTGCGCGGCAGATCCCGCTGCGATTCGTGGGAGAGCCGAACGATATCGCAAATGCGGTGGTCTATCTTGCGAGCGACGAAAGCCGTTTCATGACTGGGGCGGAAATCAAGCTGGACGGCGGCATTTCAGCCATGTGAGGCGGTCAGCGCCCACTGCTTGCGCGGACGCGGCCAGCGCCCTGTCCCGATCAGTCGGCAAACAGGGCGATGATCAGGTACATGATAACCGGCGCACCGAAGCCGAGGAGTGTTGCCGCAACGAAGCCGATGCGCCAGATCTGTGGGTCGCTATTGGTGTAGTTGGCAATCCCTGCGCACACGCCGAACAACTTGCCTTGATTCTTGTCCAGGCGGAACTGACGCTGTGGCGGACGGTCGTTGCCGGATTGCAGATTGGTCATGCGAGAACTCCTTGAGCGAAGGTGGCGGCAGGGCTGGCGGGGACGATCGCGGTCGACATCAGGATTATTGTGATGATCAGCGAGCCCGCCGCGGCAAAGAGGCGGTTCAGAAGGGCGGACTTGTTTGACATGATTGCACTATTCCTTTGATTGGTGTTTCAGCTCATGCGATCGGCGAAGGCGATGCCGGGATGATCGCGAAGGCGAAGAAGGCCGCGCTTACGAGGACGGAAAAGATGGCGGCGGTCAGACGTTCGGTCATGATGATGTCTTTCTGTCAGAGCGCTCGCTCAGGCGAGCGTGGGGGTGGCGGGAACGATCGCGTAAGCGAGCAAGGCGGCCGTCATTACCAGCGAGAACGCGGCGGCGGCGAAGCGGTTGGCGGTGTGGACGTACATGGTAATCTCCTGCTTGGGTTTGGTATTGTGGCCCCGGTGGTGGGGTTGCCCATAGCTTTGCAGGAGGCGTGCCAAACTGGAAGAACGGGAGAAATCCGCCGGTTAGCCTTGGGGATGGCATGAACCCGTCATTCATCATTCCGAAAGCTTGGGGAAATCCGCCACTTCTTGGTTTCACGGTTTACCCGGTCCTCATGCTGGCGTTTGCGCAGGTGCCGGGCTAACCGCCCTCACCCATGGCGCTCGCCAAGATTTCTCTCGCCGATTTCCGCAATCACACCGCCACGCAGCTGAGCGAGACGGCGCATTTCAACCTGCTTTTCGGCGCGAATGGTGCCGGGAAAACCAATGTGCTCGAAGCGCTTTCGCTGCTCGGTCCGGGTCGCGGGCTGCGGCGCGCAGGACTTGCCGATCTTGCGCGACGTGGCGAACCGGCTGATTCCCGGCATGCTTTCGCCATCGGGGCGAGCCTGGTCGAGCAGGGTATCGTCTCGGCCCGGATTGGCACCTATACCGAGCTCGGCCAACCCGGTCGGCGGCTGGTTCGGATCAATGGCGCGCCGGCCAGCGCCTCTGCGCTTGCCGAGTGGCTTGCGATGTCCTGGCTCACACCGGCGATGGATGGGCTGTTCACCGATAGCGCGGGGGGCCGCCGCCGCTTTATCGACCGGATGACGCTGGCGATCGATCCCGCCCATGCGCGCCGGGTCGCCCAGCTCGAAACCGCTTTGCGCGAACGCAATCGGATGCTCGAACAGGGAGGCGACGCTCGCTGGCTTGACGCGATCGAGGCGCAGATCGGGGAAATTGGCGCAGCTGTCGCGGCCAGTCGCGGCGATCTGATCGCGCGGCTGGCGGACGAGCTATCGGCGCTCCCCGCCGAGCCCTTCGCCCGCCCCGCTCTGACCTACGAGCCCGGTGGGCCATCGAGCCCCGACATGCTGCGCGATGCTTTCAAGGCGAACCGGAGGCGCGACCGAGCGGCGGGCCGCGCGCTGACCGGGCCGCAGCGCGACGAACTGGGCGTCAACATGGCGAACAATGGTCAACCAGCCGCGCAATGTTCGACCGGTGAGCAGAAGGCGATGCTGATCGCGATTACCCTTGCCCATGGCACGCTGGCCGCCGCGGGCCGCCCCTCGATCCTGTTGCTCGACGAGATCGCCGCCCATCTCGATCCCGAGCGGCGTGCTGCGTTGTTTGACCGGCTGAGGCAGGGCCGCGCGCAAGTATGGATGACCGGGACCGAGCGTGCGCCTTTCGCCGCGATACAGGGCGACATCGCGCTATGGCACGTCGAAGGCGGGGCGGTCGACCGGGTGCGTTAGCTCAGCCGTCTTCGATCGCATCGCCCGGGAGGGCTCCCTCGACCTCATCGACGGTCGATGCGACCAGGGCCTCAACCCCTTCGGCGGTCGGGTGAATGCGATCGTCCTGAAAAAGGCTGGGATCGCGATAAATCTCTTCCAGCCAGAATGGGATGAGAGCGGTATCATATTGTTCGGCAAGATCGCGGTAGAGCCCGTCGAAGGCCGCTTGGTATTCGGGGCCGTAATTGGGCGGCGCGCGCATCCCCATGATGAGCACCGGCACACCTTGCGCGCGGAGTATCTCCAGCATCGCTTCAAGATTGTCCCGCGTCTGTTCGGGCGAGAGACCGCGCAACAGGTCGTTGCCGCCAAGCTCCAGAATGAACAGATCGGGCAGCTCTTCCTGCGCGGCCAGCGTGAATTCGAGTCTCTGGCGCCCGGCCGCGCTGGTATCGCCCGAAACGCCCGCATTCACGACCGCGGCGTTGATCCCGCGGGCTCTTAACGCCCGTTCGAGTTGCTGGGGATAGGACTCCCGCGGGTCGAGATTGTAGCCCGCGAACAGGCTGTCTCCAAAGGCGACGATGGACACTTCTTCGCCAACCACGGGGATCGCGGGCACCGTCTCTTCGCCTGCCAGCCGTGCTGCGCCCGATGCAGGCACGCCCTCAGCCGTGTCGGCGTTGTCGGAGCAGCCGGCAAGCGTCAGCGTACCGGAAATTGCCAAACCGGTAAGCACACGGAGCGCGCGGCGGTAGAGATCCATGGACAAGTCCATCGGTAGAGCCCCCTTGATTGTCTCTTGTGCCCAACGCCGGTGCGTCCCATCTGGTTTCCCGTGACAACATCCTTTCCTGACAAGCCCGCCACACCCTCGATGCGCGCCGAACCAGCCATTCGCGCCGGTGGTCTTACACTGACGCTTGGCAATCAGAGCGCGCCGGTCACGATCCTGCGAGGGATCGATCTGGAGATCTGCCATGGCGAGATTGTCGCTTTGCTGGGTCCCTCGGGTTCGGGCAAAAGCTCGCTTATGGCGGTGCTCTCGGGCCTCGAACGCGCGAGCGGCGGATCGCTGGAGGTCGCAGGGCAGGACTTCGCGGCGCTCGATGAAGATGGATTGGCGGCAGCACGGCGTGGGCGGATCGGCATCGTGCTCCAGGCCTTCCACCTGCTTCCCACCATGACGGCGGCGGAGAACGTGGCAACGCCGATGGAGCTTGCCGGACAAGACGAAGTGCAGTCGCGGGCCGTCGCCGAGCTCGAAGCGGTGGGCCTTGGTCACCGCATCGGCCACTATCCCACGCAGCTTTCGGGCGGCGAACAGCAGCGCGTGGCAATCGCGCGGGCCACCGCGCCGCGTCCCGAACTAATCTTCGCCGACGAGCCAACGGGCAATCTCGATGTCGCGACCGGGGAGGAAATCATCGAGCTGCTCCTCGCTCGCCGAGCCGAAACCGGCGCGACCTTGCTCATGATTACCCACGACCCCGCACTCGCTGCGCGCTGCGAAAGGGTGCTGACAATGGAGGACGGGCTGATCGCGTCCGACACGCGCATGCAGACGTCGCAGACCCGCATCGAAGCCGCCGAATGAGTGCCAATGCCGCCGGCCTGAGCTGGAGTGCCGCCTGGCAGATCGGTCGGCGCGATCTCAATGCCCGGTTCAAGGGGCTGCGCCTCCTCGTCGTGTGTATCTTCCTCGGCACCGCCGCGCTCGCCGCGATCGGCACGCTCACCGCCTCGATCGAGCGCGAGCTGCAATCGAGCGGGCGCGAATTGCTTGGTGGCGACCTTGAAGTCGAAGTCTGGCAGCGTGACCTGACCGAAGAGGAACTCGGCGCGCTGGACGAATACGGCACGCTTTCGGGCGGCTACCGATTACAGGCGATGGCGAGCGCGGGTGAGAACGCAGCACCAGTCGAACTGAAGGCAGTCGACGGGGCCTGGCCGCTCTACGGCGCACTAACTCTCGTCGACGGGAGCGAACCGGGCGCGCCTTCGGGCAACGATGCCTATCTTGCACAAGGGGCCATAGATCGGCTCGATATCGAAATCGGCGATGCCTTCCGCATCGGGACCACAAATCTGGTCGCGCGCGGCATTATTGCAAACGAACCCGATCGGCTGTCCGAAGGCTTCCAGCTTGGCCCGACCGTCCTCGTCGCGAAAGACGTGCCGGAGCGGGCAGGACTGCTTCAGCCCGGATCGCTCTACGAGAGCAAATACCGCGTCGCTTTTGCCGATCAGACCCGCGATCCTAACGCAGTCGAAGAGGCTCTCGAAGAGCGCTTCGCCGACAACGCCTTCGCCTACCGCACGCGCGAGCGCGCTTCGCCAGGTGCCGATCGCTTCGTTAAACAGATGAGCGATTTTCTGACGCTGGTGGGCCTCGCCGCGCTGGTGATTGCAGGGATCGGAATTGCGGGCGGCGTCTCGTCCTATCTCGACCATCGCCGCGCCAGCATCGCGACGCTGAAGGTGCTTGGCGCAGCTTCGAGCGATATCGTGCGGATCTATGCGCTACAGATAGGCACGGCAGCGCTGTTCGGCACGGTGCTTGGCCTTGCGACCGGCATTGCAGTGACTCCGCTGCTGAGCCTTGCGCTTCAGGGCCTGCTTCCGGTGGAAAAAGGTTTCGTGATCGAGACTGGGCCGCTGCTTCTGGCCGGCGCTTATGGTCTGCTCGTCGCATTCGCCTTTGCTTCGGCACCGCTGCTGCGCGCGCGCTCTTTTCCGGCGATGGCGTTGATGCGCTCACGGATTGTGCCCTTGGCGCGCGACCGCCGCGCGTTGCTCGTCACCGGCGCTGGGATCGCCGCGATTTGTGCGCTGGCCCTTATCACCACCGCGCAGCCGCTGCTTTCAGGAGGCTTCCTGCTGGGTGCAGGCGGCGCACTGGCGCTGCTCGCCGCGCTGGGCCTCGGGTTGCAATATGCCGCGAGGAAGATCCCCAGCCCTTCCAACCCACTGCTCAGAAGCGCGCTTGCGAACATCCACCGACCGGGCGCTCCCACGGGCGCGCTTGTTACCGCGCTTGGCTTCGGGCTCGCCGCGTTCGTCCTCCTTGCTGCTATTCAGAGCGCGATCGAGGGCAATATCGATGCCCGCGTCCCGCGCGACGCGCCCGACTATTTCGTGCTCGACGTACCGCGCGATGGCGAACGCCGTTTCTTCGAGCTGGTCGAACGACCTTTCCCTCAGGCGATAATCCGCACCGTCCCGACCTTGCGCGGTTCGGTCATCGCCTATGGCAGCGAGGGCGACATGCAGCGTGTGGCCGACCTTGAGGAAATCCCCGACGGCGCCTTCATCCTCAATGGCGAACGTCCGTTGACCTATGCGGACCGCGCACCGCAAGGCAATCGCATCGTTGAAGGGGAGTGGTGGAGCCCGTTTCATGCAGGCGAGCCGCTGGTGTCGATTAGCGCCGATCTGGCCGAGGCGCTCAATCTCGAAGTGGGCGATTACATCACGATCAGCGTTCTGGGCACTGAGCGTCGCACGCGAATAGCCAACTTGCGGGTGATCGACTGGGAGAGCCTGGGCTTCAACTTCACCCTCGTTTTTTCTCGCAATGCGCTGGCAGATGCGCCCCACAACCTTGCGGCTACCATCGACCTGCCCGACAGCGCTAATGGAGAAGACCGCGCCGCCCTTTTGCGCGCGATGGTTCAGGAATTTCCATCGAGCTCGATGATCGAGGTTGGCGAGGTGCTGGGCGAGGCGCGCACGATCCTGCGACAGGTCGGCACGGCGACCTTTGCCGCCGCCGCCGTTGCGGTGCTCGCAGGACTTGCCGTATTGATGGGCGCAATCGCCGCCGCACGCGCTGCGCGAACTTATGACACGGTGATCCTGCGCGTCATGGGTGCGAGCCGGCGCCAGATCCTCGGCCTGCAGCTGGCGGAATACGGTCTGATTGCAGCAGCGCTTGCTGGCGTCGCACTGGCGCTGGGCTCAGGCCTTGCATGGGTGATCGTCACGCAGTTGTTCGAGTTCGACTGGTTGCCCGACTGGGGCGTGGTCCTCGCAGTGCTGGGCACCGGGCTCGTCATGGTGCTCGCCTTCGCGCTGGGCGGCTCGCTCCCTCTGCTGCGCGCCAAACCGGCGCAGGCCCTGCGCGAACTTTAGGGCGCGAGCTTTAGGGCGCGAGCTTTAGGGCGCGAGCTTTAGGACGCGAGCTTCAGCGCACGAGTTTCATGCGAAAACCTCGGCGGTGTTGTTGTCTTCGGGGTCTGGGCCGAACCGGTTCGAGCCAATTGTGCCTGGCATCGCCATCACGACGAAGAAGCCGATAATCACGATGAAGCCGATGAAGGGAAGCCCACTCCCCACCAAGTAGGCAAGATACCACCATCCTGACAGATCGCGATCATGCAACCGTCGCACCGAAACGGAAAGCCCCGGTATCAAAACGAAAAGGAGCCACAGGAGGCCAAGCACGATCCAACCGCTTAAAGAGCTGCTGAAGAATGACCCTGTTCCATCGAAACTCCCAGACAAGGGATCCCCGACCGCATTGCCGAAAAGGAAGAAGAAGACCAAAACGTAGATCGTGAGGACAATGACGTTCAGAAGCGTGAACATCCAATATTCCTTGCGCCGGGAGCGGCCGGAAAAGTCGAAATAACGCTTAAACGGCAAGAACATGTAGTGCATCGAAACCCTCCCTACCCGGCCGAAGGTTCTGGCCCGAAACCATGACAGAAAAACTAACTTGCCGACGAAAAAGGGATCGGCTCACACCGATCCCTTCATCATGCACACAGCACGAGATAAGTCTCAGAAGCGGAAGCGTACGACCCCACCATAGGTGCGCGGTGCGCTGGGATAGCCAAACACCGTCCCGGCTTGCGCCACGCCATCTGCCACCGTCAAAATGTACTGATCGTCGAGCAGGTTACGCGCAAAAGCGCCGATTTCGAACCCGTTGTCGAATGACAAGGTCGTCGAAGCGTTCACCAGGTTGATTTCGCGCTGGAACAACTGGTCATTGCCAAGCGCAAAGTTGAAGGTCGGCAAGATCACGATCTCGGTGTTGCTCTCGTGATTGTAGTCCACCCGCGTTATCAGACGGGTGCCGCTGTCCCACTCATAGGTGTAGGTGCCCGACGTCGCGATCGACCATTCAGGTATCCCGAGGGGACGTTGACCCGAAAGATCCCCGACGATGCTGCCAGTGAACTCGTCGAAAACCGGATCGAGATAGGTGGTGGCGAAAGTGAACACCAGACCATCGGTCGGATTGATCGTGGCATCGAGTTCGAAGCCCTTGACCGATTGTGAGCCGGCATTCTGGAGCGCGAAGCCCAGCCCGGTGAAAGCGAAGTCCTGAAAGCCTTCGATCGTCTGGTCGAACAGTGCGAGGTTGAAGCCGAACCCTTCCCACTGTGCCTTCAACCCGATTTCGTAGACTTCGGCCTCTTCCGGCCCTGCAAAGCGCGTTCCGGTGGTGAGGTTCGGGGTGGCAAGCCCGGCGTTCAGGATCGCCGATGGCGGCGCAAGGATCGTGGAACCGCCCGGTCCTGGTGTGAAGTCAGCCAGAAGCGGCCTGCTGTCGCGCGAAAGGTTGATGGAGCTTGCCTTGAAGCCGGTTGCGTAGCTTGCATAGACGTTGACTTCGGGCGAGACTTCGTAAGCAACGCGCAACAGATAGGTGAGCTCGTCATCGCGTGTCTGTCCATCTTCGACCGCGTTGGGCACATTGGGGAACGGCGTCTGGAACTGCAGCGCGGCGAGCGGAAGCAACTGATTCTGCGCTGGATTTTGCGCCGCCGCTGCAATTCCGGCAAATACCGGCGCGGTGGCCGGGTTCGAAGCGAAATTCGCGATCACGCCGGGCGTCACATCACCTGGGGCAATCTGAAGCGCCTGCGCGATCCCGCCAACGATGAAGGCATCGACAAGGTTGATATTCGCGAACGGATCGCCAGCGGCGAAATCGACCGTGAAGTCTTTCTCATCATCGGTATAGTTAAAGCCGGCGGTGAAGATCAGACCATCGAACGGTTCGAAATCAACCGTGCCGAAGATAGAGTAGGACGTGTTGTCGAGCGTGAAGCGCTCCTGCGTCAGCACGTCGCCGCCCAGGATGCTTCCAGCGGGCAAGCCGAGTGCCTGCTCCGCTCCAAACAGGGCCAACTCGCCACCAAAGGGCGTAAGCTGGGCCGCAGCAAAGCCCCGGAAGTCATCGCCGACCGTCAGGTCGCTATCCTGGCGGATACTTTCGTCGAAATAATAGCCGCCAAGCAGGAAGTTGATTGGCCCGTCGAAATCGGAGGTAATCCGCAATTCCTGCGTGAAGGTGTCAACCTCCTGATCGCGCGTCTCGTTCGAGATATCGGCACTGGTGAAGTCGATATCCTGGTTGAAGAAGTTGCGCAGCTCGCGATAGGCCGTGATCGAGGTGAAGGTTAGAGCGCCGGTTTGCCAATCGATCTGCGCCGAGCCGCCATAATTGTCGTTTTCATTCACCGGAACGACATTGAGGAAGCTGTCGAAGCTGAAAAAGTCGGTGTTGAACTCGCCGCCGACAGCCGTGATCGCACCCTGGGTAACTGGTCCGATAACCAGGTTGCCAGTCTGGCAGCAGATCTCATCGATGCGGGAATAATCGCCGATAAGGCGGATGCTCAGATCAGGGGTCGGCTCAATCAGCAACTGGCCGCGCGCGGTCCAGCGGTTGCGATCGTTGATCTCTTCGTCGAGGTTGACGATCTCGCCAAACCCGTCCCGGCGCTGATAGCTGCCGTCGATCGAAAAGGCGACGCTTTCGGTGATTGGACCGGTGACATCGCCTTTGAGGAAGACCTGGTTGAAATTGCCGTAAACTGCTTCGACACTGCCGCCGAAGTCAAATTGCGGCTCCCGTGTCACGACCGAGATCACCCCGGCGGAAGCGTTCTTGCCGAACAGGGTCGATTGCGGACCGTTCAGAACTTCGATCCGCTGGACATTTGCCAGGTCGTTCAGCGCCGATGCAGAGCGCGAGCGGAAGACCCCGTCGATAAAGACGCCGACCGAAGGCTCGATCCCGAAATTGTTGTCGCCATTGCCGAACCCGCGGATGATGAAGGTTGACGCGGATGAGGTTTGAAGCTGCGTGACGCGCAGTGAGGGGGTAACGGTCTGCAGATCGAGCACATCGCGGATCTGCGCCTGTTCGAGCGTCTCTCCGCTGGTCACGCTGACGGAAATCGGCGTTTCCTGAAGCGTCTGCTCGCGCTTGGATGCGGTAACGATGATTTCGGTCAGGCTGTTTTCCGGCTCGGGTTCGAGCACCAGTTCATCGGCATCGTCGCTATCGACCTGCTCGTTCGACTGGGCGACGGCGACCTCCGGCAGGCTGAGCGCCAAGGTGGCGGCGCCTGCAAGAAGGGCGAGACGATACGAACCGGCAATACCGGAACTCACAGAGCGCATGGACACATCCTCTTCCAAAAATAAACCCGGCACGCACCGCTGTTTGATTGGCAGCCGTCGCCCTCTTTTTCGCAAGGTCCGACAATTGCGTACGGGCGGGGACCTACGCCTGTTGCCATGAGGCGACAAGCCGACAGACACCGATTGGACCCGCTCTGCGCGTGTGATGTTGCAACGACGTCACACTGACGGCTTCGTTGCCACCCTAGGTCCCAAACGGATCGAATTCGATATCCTCGCGCGCCGGCTACCCCTCGCCAGGGTTTCGCAACGCTTGCCGCCAGAGCAACGCTGAGCTAGGCGCAGCCGCGCCCGGCGCGTGATGCTGCATTGCAGCAACCTTGCGCGCTATGGCCTCAGTTCTCGCTGCACGCCGTCTTGCAGCCAATATCTAGTTTTCAACGTCTCGTTCTAGCGGGCCCCTCCTTCGAAAGCCGTCAAGTCCCATGCCGAACCCGCCCACATCCCTGCGCAACATCGCGATCATCGCTCACGTCGATCACGGCAAGACCACTCTGGTCGACCAGCTCTTCCGCCAGTCCGGCACCTACCGCGAAAATCAGCGGATCGAGGAGCGCGCGATGGACAGCGGTGACCTGGAGAAAGAACGCGGGATCACCATCCTCGCCAAGTGCACCAGCGTCGAGTGGGAGCATGACGGCGAGATCACCCGCATCAACATCGTCGACACGCCCGGCCACGCCGATTTCGGCGCCGAGGTGGAGCGCATCCTGTCCATGGTCGATGGCGTTATCCTGCTCGTCGACAGCGCGGAAGGCGCGATGCCGCAGACCAAGTTCGTCACCGGCAAGGCACTGGCGCTGGGCCTCAAACCCATCGTCGTCGTCAACAAGATCGACCGACCCGATGGCCGCCCGCAGGAAGTGCTCGACGAAGTGTTCGATTTGTTCGCCAGCCTCGATGCGACCGACGAACAGCTCGACTTTCCCTCATTGTGGGCAAGCGGGCGCGATGGGTATGCGAGCGAAGACGAGACCGCGCGCGAAGGCACGCTGGAGCCGCTGTTCAAACTTATTACCGAGCACGTCCCGCCCCCCGGCCTCGATGCCGATGGACCGTTCAAGTTCCTCGCCACCCTGCTCGACCGCGACAATTTCATGGGCCGCGTGCTCACGGGCCGGGTCCAGTCCGGCACGGTTAACGTCAACGATCCGATCCACGCGATCGACATGGATGGCAAGGTCGTCGAAACCGGACGTGCGACCAAGCTGATGAGCTTCGACGGGCTAGAACGCGTGCCGGTCGACAGCGCGCGCGCGGGCGACATCATCGCGCTCGCGGGCCTCGAGAAGGCGACCGTCGCCAACACAATCGCAGACCCTTCGGTGACCGAGCCGATCGCCGCGCAGCCGATTGATCCGCCCACGCTGGCGATGCGGTTCAGCGTCAACGATTCCCCCCTTGCCGGGCGCGAGGGGGACAAGGTGACCAGCCGCATGATCCGCGATCGCCTGCTGCGCGAGGCGGAAACCAACGTCGCCATCCGCGTGACCGAGGCCGAAGACAAGGACGCGTTCGAAGTCGCCGGTCGCGGCGAATTGCAGCTCGGCGTTCTCATTGAGACCATGCGCCGCGAAGGTTTCGAGCTTGGCATAAGCCGACCCAAAGTGCTGTTTGGCGAAGAGGACGGCAAGCGCACCGAGCCTTACGAAACCGTCGTCATCGACGTGGATGACGAGCATTCCGGCACGGTCGTGGAGAAGATGCAGCGCCGCAAGGCCGACCTTACCGAAATGCGCCCCTCGGGCCAGGGCAAGACCCGCATTACATTCTCCGCCCCCAGTCGCGGCCTCATCGGCTATCACGGGGAATTCCTGTCCGACACGCGCGGCACCGGTATCATGAACCGCCTGTTCGAGAAATACGGCCCATACAAGGGCCCCATCGAGGGCCGGATCAACGGCGTCCTCATCTCCAACGGCGATGGCGAGGCCAATGCCTATGCGCTCAATATGCTGGAGGAACGCGGCGAGTTGTTCGTGGCTCCGCAGATGAAGCTTTATGAAGGCATGGTGATCGGCGAGAACGCCAAGCCCGACGACCTTGAAGTCAACCCGATGAAGGCCAAGCAGCTTTCCAACGTCCGGTCATCGGGCAAGGACGACGCCATCCGCCTGACGCCGCCGCGTCGCATGACGCTGGAACAGTCGATCGCCTATATCGACGATGACGAGATGGTGGAGGTGACCCCGCAGTCGATCCGCCTGCGCAAGGCGTTGCTCGACCCGCATGAGCGCAAGAAGGCGCGGCGCAAGAAGGACGGATAGGCCTGAACCGGCTCGCGGCGAATGTGGTTCTGGGTTTGATGCCACAGCTTCAAACCAGCGCCTTTTGTGCCGCAATCAGGCCGGCATAGCTTGCCGCCCCAACCAGAAATGGCAGGAACCGGCTTTCGCGCTCGGCGGGCAATTCCTCTTTCAGCGTGACCAGCACAACCGCTCCGCCAACGAAGGCGACAAGGCCGCTGATCCACAATTCGGGCAGTTCGACCACCATTGCGCCGCCCCACCCGATGAGCGTCGCGCCGATCAGCACCCAGCGACCGTAGCGATCGTACAAACGGGGGTGGTGCTCGCGCGATCCGAAATCGGCGCTGAGAAAATGAAGGGCAACCGCTGCGCCATAGATCGCCAGCACCAGCGGATCGTCCTCCACGTCGCGTTCGAGAAGATAGACGAGGATCGCGGCGAGCACGGCGTTGGTGCCGATATGAAGCGCGAACAACTCCCGGTCGGCCAGCGCGTCGTTTGTATCCTTCGATGCGGTCACGCGCCGCTCGACCCCGTAGAACACTGTCAGTCCGGCAAGGCCCATACCATAAGCGGCAATTTCAGCCAGGTGGGAACCCAGAGGCGTGCGTTCGTCCAGCATCCGGGCATGTGCGGCGAGTTCGGGCAGGATATGCAGGAACACGTAGGCGACCGCCACGCCGCCCGCCCCGCTCAGCCACCGGCTGCGCGGCATAGCATCGAGAAAGTGCAGCCGCCCGACAAACAGGTGCACGGCGCAAAAGGCGATAGTGATCATGAAAGTCGTGGCCGAGTTCATCAGGCCGGTGCCTTAGGCCGACGGGGATGCTGCGCCCACCCCTATCCACTCCCCGCAATCAGGCCGCTCCCCGCTTTCGTGCGGGCGCCCTGCAGGCCAATGCGAAGCCGGGAGGCGCTCATGACCAACACGCTCTATTACGGCGACAATCTGCATGTCCTGCGGGATCGCATCACGGACGCAAGCGTCGATCTCATCTATCTCGACCCTCCGTTCAATTCGAACGCCAATTACAACATGCTGTTCAAGTCGCCTGACGGGTCGGACAGCGACGCGCAGATCAACGCCTTCGACGATACGTGGAGCTGGGG
>JAZBPE010000146.1:0-27165 GCA_036353345.1 Erythrobacter sp.
CAGCGAGAGGGCCTTGAGGCTCAGGATCGGGAACACGCAGGGCATGACGTTGAGGATCAATCCGCCGACAAGCGCACCAAGGATCAGCGTCCAGAACGGCGGAACATTGCTCCCGCCAACCGGCCTTGCCATGATCTCCCCCAGCGGAGGTACATCGCCTGCAACGCCTTCGAACCGGACGCCGATCCCTTCGTCGAAGGCGAGAATCCCCGATACAATTTCCGCCTCGCCCGACCCGAATTCATCGAGCGGGATTTCCACAATCAATCGATCGCCGTCGCGCGAAAAGGTTTGCGCAGCGCCGTAGTCCACCAGCCGTGTCTGCGACAGAAAGACATGCGGTTCGCGCAAGGCGACGCTCTCGGGAAGCGGGATTGCGAGGCGCAGTCGATCGTTGGTGAAGGAGTAGGTGGCCTTTGCGTCCAGCAGCGGCGCAAGCTCTGCGCGCCACCGCGCAAAATCGCCGGTCTGTCCCGCGCGCAAGGCGGCATCCTGCGGCACGCAAATCTCATCGGTGCAGGCGAGATATTCGATAAATCCGGTAATGTCCGGCACGCCGTCGATGGTCGCGTCTGCTGGCACCGATATAGGCACCAGCACCGTGTAATTGCCTTCGTAAATGTGGTTCATCAGCCCGGCGATGGTCAGCGGTTCCGGGACTGGATAAAGCGGCTCGCCCGCCTCCCACCCATCGGGCAGATCAAGCGTCAAGTCCATTCCCAGACCCGCATCGCCAGGATTGGACCAGTAGCCGTGCCACTCGGGACCACGCGGGCGAAACCGCAGCGCGAGCATCCATTCCTCGCCCGCGCGCGGCATGCCATCGGCGAACAGTTCGGCGGCGATGTTCTGATGGCCATAGCGCGCCTCACGCGCTTGTTCTTGCGCGCCCGCCAAGCTTGCGAGGGACAGCGCGGCGAACAGGCTGAGCAGCACTTTCGTCCATGCAGCAGATGCAAGGCGGGGTGCGGCGAACAATCTTGCCTCTTTCGGTTGCAAATCTACAGATAGGGTTTCGTGCCAGATAAGCATGCGTCCCGAGTGAGGGAAGAGTGGCACAATTACGATTGGCTCAATCAAGAAAGACAGGGCGATGAACGATCCCGCAACCCAAACCCGCGACCTCCTGATCCTGGGGGGCGGCCTGGTCGGCATGACATTGGCGCTCGCGGCGGCGAAACAGGGCCTGTCGAGCCATGTCGTCGATCGCGCCGATCCGGCCGAGCTGACGCGCGAGGGCTTCGATGACCGCGCGACCGCGATCTCGACCGCGAGCTGGCACCTGTTCACCAATATCGGGATCGCCGACACGCTCGAACCCTTTGCGTGCCCCATCGCCAGCATCGCGGTGACCGATCAGAACAGACCCGGCCGGATCGATTTCACCCCGGAGCTGGACGAAGGCACGCTGGGCCGCATGTTCCCCAACCGCCGCTTGCGCCTGACATTGTTCGAAGCGGCGAAGGAAGAGCCGTTGATCAACTGGGTTTCGAAGGCCGAGATTGCCGAGCGCCAGCGCAGCGAGTTCGGCGTTGCCGCCGTGCTGTGCGATGGCGATAAAGCGGGGCGCAAGCTGAAGGGCCGCCTGATGATCGCCGCTGAAGGACGCGGCTCACCCACGCGCGAGGGCGCGGGGATCACAATTGCCAAATGGGATTACAGACACCGCGCGATCATCGCCGGGCTCCGCCATGCAAAGCCGCACCACAATGTGGCCTGGGAGATTTTCTACCCCGCCGGTCCCTTCGCGCTGTTGCCGCTGAATGACGATGCGGACGGGACCCATCGCTCCTCGCTGGTGTGGACCGTATCCGAGGCCGACGGTGCGGGCGTCATGAAACTGGGCGACCGGGCTTTCGTCGCTGAAGTGCAAAAGCGTATGGGCGATGTCCTTGGCGAAGTGACGAGCGTGGGCGCACGGTCGAGCTGGCCGCTGGGCTTTCACCACACGGCCAAGATTACCGGAGAGCGGCTCGCACTGGTCGGCGATGCAGCGCATGGCATTCACCCGATCGCGGGACAGGGCCTCAACCTTGGCCTGCGCGATGTAGGCGCGCTTGTGCAAGTGCTATCGGACGGCGCACGGCTCGGTCTTGATCCCGGCGATGCGCAGCTGCTCAGCCGCTACGAGAACTGGCGCGGGCTCGACAGTTTCATGGTGGCGCTCGCAACCGACGGGCTCACCCGGCTGTTCGGAGTAAAGGGCGGCGCGGCGAGCGCGGTCCGGCGAATGGGCATGGCTGCGGTGCAGCGCACGCCGGCGCTCAAATCCTTCTTTATGGACGAAGCGCGCGGGGTGTCCGGCGACCTGCCGGAATTGCTCAAAGGCTGAAGTTTCACTCGACTGCGCTGGGCTGGCGCACCACATTGCCCGCGCCATCGCGCAGGCCCGACTGATCAAGCACGGCGGCGGTCTCGATCACTTCGAGCGCCTGCATCGCATCGCGAAAACGCTCCGCATCGGCGATCCAGCCCTCGGCTCGATCCGCACCGGGCAAGCCGCGCACTTCGTCGATCGCGTTCTGATAGCGACCCTGTTCGAGCGCTATACGCGCGCGCTCCAGCCGCCGTTCGGGCTGCGGTGACGGGGTCGATTCGCGGCGAATGACGAAGAGCTGGCCAAGTTCATTCTGGAGCCGGTTCCAGCTCATCCCCTCCCCGCGCTCGGCCAGTTGCGGTCCCAGACCGTCAAGCCGGGCGGTCAGATTGTCGATCCGGATCGGATCGCGCGAAAAGCGGATGATAGCCTGCACCGCATTAGGCCACTGATCGGAAAAGCGCAGGCGCAACTGATCGGCAAGATAACCGAGTTCCGCCCCGCGCTCGATCGCCCGGCGGGTCGCAAATGCGATCAGCAGCCCCTCGGCACGCGCCGCATTGCCTGCCGCCGCCTGCGCTTGCAGGTCCAGTCGGGCGAGGCGTTGTTCAGCCGCAGCCAGACGCTGGTCGAGCCCACCCTGCTGCTCGGCCACGTTGCGCACTACCTGGGCAGCGACTTCGGCATCCTCACTTTCGAGCGCGGTGATTGTCTCGCTGAGCGGCGTAGGCGATGGGGAGGCGAGCGCCGGACTGGGCGAAGCCGGTGTGGGCGACGCGCTTCCCGACGCACTCGTGGCCAGCGGCGTCTGCTCGTCCGTCACCAGGACAGCATCATCGCTCCCGCGCAAATTGTACCAGACAACATAGCCGACAAGCAGCCCGCCCAGAACGAAGGAGACTAGCCCCAACAAACCGTATTTACTCATGGAGGCAGTCTTTTTGCGGCTGCCATATTTCGATTCCATCGAAGGTCCCGTACTTCGCAAGTCCGGTCTGATCCGCGCATCGATCCCTGCGCGTGATCCCCGGTTTCCTGATCCCTATATGCCCATTTGCTGCACCAATTCCAGCAATGCCTTGTCTTTTGGCGTGGCTGCGATGTGGATGGAGGCCCAGCCGGTGCCCGCCGCCTCGGCGATACGCGGCCCTAAAGCGCCGAGCGAGACCGCGGCGCGCGGGGTCGCGATCCGGTCACATTCGGCCGCAAAATGGCGTGCTGCCGACGCGGAATGGAGGAGGATGAGTGGACGCCGCCCGCATCGTTCGAGCAGGCCCGCCGGTAACAAGCGTGCGCGGCTTTCATATGCGATTACGGTGGTAATCGAGATGCATTCGGCCGGGTCGAGCGCGACATGCTCTGCGCCTGCGATGCGCAGCAGGTGCAACCCGGGCTCGATCTGCTCCAGCACCTGCTGCAACCCACCTGTCCCTATCACCGCAATTTCGAAACCGGCCTTGCGCGCAACCGCGGCTGTCGTTTCCCCGACCGCGTAGACCGGCTTGTTCTCGAAGCGCTTGAGCTGGGGTCCGCCATGCAGGATGGCGTTGGCGCTACCGATCAGGAGCGCGTCGATCGTGTCGGGGTCCGGTGCGGTCCAGGCGCGTGTGGCAATCTCGAACAGCGGATATCCCGCGATCGTCAATCCGCGGCTGCGTCCGGCAGCCAGCGTTGCGGCCAGGCCGGGTTCGGGCCTGATGGCGAGGATCCCGGTCGGACGTTCGCTCACGCTCCGCTGAAATGCGCTGTTATTGCCGGAGAAGCGCGGTCCAGCAATTCGCGAGCGAGCGCTTGGACAGCGGCGGCATCGCCCGGGGCGACCTGTGCTTCGCCGCTGACTTTTTCTCGGCCATCGGGAGAGAAGAGCGCCGCCTCCATGCGCAGCGCCGCGCCGTCATGTTCGCACAGGACGGCCACGGGCGAGTGGCAGGTGCCACCCAAAGCTGCAAGCAAGGCGCGCTCCGCTTCAAGCTCAGCACGCGTCTCGAAATGGTCGAGCGCCGCGATGGCTGCGATCGCCGCTTCGTTGGCAAGCGCACATTCGATCACGATCGCGCCCTGCCCTGCCGCAGGTGTCCACTCGGCAACGTCGAGCGGCACTCCGTGATCGCTCTGCCCCAGCCGTTCCAGGCCGGCCGCTGCGAGGAAGGTTACATCCGCCTCGCCCGCTTCCAGTTTGGCGAGCCGGGTCGCGACATTGCCCCGGAAGGTCACGACCGTGCAATCGGGCCGCAGGTTCAGCAGTTGCGCCGCCCGTCGCGGAGCGCTCGTCCCCACCACTGCGCCATCCGGGACGGCTGCAATGCTCTTCGCACCCACAAGGCAATCGCGGCGATCCGCGCGCGGCAGCACGGCGGCAAAGCCGAACAAGTCCGGACGCAAGGTCTCGACATCTTTCGCCGAATGCACCGATGCGTCGATCCGCCCTTCAGCCAGCCACGCATCGAGCTCTTTCGTCCACAGCGCCTTGCCGCCGATCTCCGACAGCGGACGGTCGAGCACCTTGTCGCCGCTCGCCATCACCGGCACGAGCTCGACCTGCCCTTCGTCCCACCCATGCGCGGTGCAAAGCCGCCGCCGCGTTTCTACGGCCTGCGCCATGGCCAGGGGTGAGTTTCGGGTGCCGAGCCGCAAGATCGGGCGCGTATCCGGGTTGCTTATCGTCTCTTCGCTCATGGCTGCGCTTGCCCTAGACGCCGCACCGACTAGATGGAAGCGGGATGGGATCGGTGACGCACAGCCTTAATGCTCCGCCCGTGGTGCGGGAGCCCCTCGTATCGGGGCCCCTAATCTTAGGCATAGAATCAAGCTGCGACGAAACCGCGGTAGCGCTGGTTCGCGCGGATCGTACAATCATTGCCGAACGGATCGCCAGTCAGGAGGCCGAACACGCGCCTTATGGCGGGGTCGTACCTGAAATCGCCGCGCGCGCTCATGCCGAGCGGGTGGCGCCAATGGTGGAAGCGGTGCTTGCCGATGCCGGGATCGACCTCGACGCGGTTGACGCCATTGCCGCAACCGCCGGGCCAGGCCTGATCGGCGGGGTCATGGTTGGCCTGATCAGCGGGAAGGCGCTTGCGATGGCGGCGGGCAAACCCCTGATCGCGGTCAATCATCTGGAAGGCCACGCGCTGTCACCACGGCTCGCGGATCCCGCGCTCGGTTTTCCGTATCTGTTACTACTGGTATCGGGCGGGCATTGCCAGATCCTGCGCGTCGAGGGCGTGGGCGCCTATCGCCGCCTCGCGACCACGATCGACGATGCGCTGGGCGAGGCGTTTGACAAGACCGCCAAGATCCTGGGCCTTGGCTATCCCGGCGGTCCGGCGGTGGAGCGGCTGGCGCTGGAAGGCAATGCCGCTTCGGTGCCCCTCCCGCGCCCGCTAAAGGGATCGAAAGAACCGCACTTCTCCTTCGCCGGGCTCAAAAGCGCAGTTCTGCGGGCGAGCGAGCAGACGCCCGCTCTTCGCAATGCCGATATCGCCGCTTCGTTTCAACAGGCGGCGATCGACTGCCTGATCGACCGACTAGAGCGCGCGCTGGCGAATTCCGGCCCCGCCCCCGCCCTCGTGATCGCGGGCGGTGTTGCGGCGAACACGGCGGTGCGCAGTGCTCTGAAGGGGTTTGCCGCCGCGCACGGCATGCACTTCGCCGCGCCGCCTCTGGCCCTGTGCACCGACAACGCAGCAATGATCGCCTGGGCCGGATGCGAACGAATGGTCGCCGAGGGAGCATCCTTCACCGGCGACCCGCTCGACCTGAAAGCGCGCCCACGCTGGCCGCTCGACGAGAGCGCAGAAACGGTTCGGGGCGCGGGGGTCAAGGCGTGACGACAACTAGAGCACCTGTCGGCGTGATCGGCGCTGGCGCCTGGGGCACAGCGCTGGCGCAGATGCTGGCAAGCGACGGGCGCGACGTCACGATCTGGGCGTATGAAGAAACGGTCGCCCACGCCATCAATACCAAGCATCGCAATCCCCAATTCCTGCCAGACGCCGAGCTTTCCACTACGATCCGCGCGACCACCGAACTCCCCGATCTCGCCGGGTTTGACATCCTGCTCGCTGTCACACCGGCGCAAGTGCTGGCGCAGGTCCTGAAGGGCCTGAGCAAACCCCCGCGCGACCTGGTCCTGTGTTCAAAGGGGATCGAAGCGGACACCGGGCGGCTGATGCATCAGGTCGCCTCCGACGCGCTTCCCGACGCAGCAATCGCGGTCCTGTCCGGTCCGACCTTCGCTCATGAGGTCGCCGCGGGCCTTCCGACCGCTGTCACCCTCGCCTGCTCGGGCGGTCAGGCGCAATGGGACCGGCTTGCCCCTGCTATCGCGCGGCGCACCTTCCGGCCCTATTATTCCGACGATGTGACCGGCGCGGAAGTCGCAGGCGCTGTGAAGAATGTGCTCGCGATCGCTTGCGGTGTGGTCGAGGGACTGGCCCTCGGACAGAATGCGCGCGCGGCCCTGATCGCGCGCGGCTATGCCGAAATGCTGCGCTTTGGCGAAGCGCTCGGCGCGCGTACCGAGACGCTTTCGGGTCTGTGCGGGCTCGGCGACCTTGTTCTTACCTGCAGTTCAAGCGCGAGCCGCAACTTCTCACTCGGCCAGGCGCTGGGCGAAGGCCGCAGCGCCGATGCACTCATGGCCGATCGCGCGACCGTTGCCGAAGGCGCGCATACCGCCCCGGTTCTCGCGCGACTTGCCGAAGAGCGCGGTATCGCCATGCCGATCACGCTGGGCGTTGCCGCCATTTTGAAAGGCAATCCTCCACGTGAGGCGGTCGCGCGCCTGCTCGCTCGGCCGCTCAAAGCCGAACGCGGGATTGAAGCGTGATCAATCCGTCTACCGGCGGCGATAATCCCGCCGTTCGCGAAGGCGGCGGCGGCGTGACTGGCCAAGGCGGCACGGGCGGGGACGATATGGCAACCCTGGCAAAAGGCGGGCGCACCAACACGCTGGGCTTCGCAATACGTCTTATCGCGCGTCTGCCGTTCCTCTTCATCGGATACCGCCTCTATGGCGTCGATGAAATGGGCCGTTTCGCCTCGGCATTCGTGATCATAGAGATAATCGCGCTGGTTTGCGCGCTGGGCGAAAAACGCGGGCTCGCCCAGCGGCTCACCGTCGCGGGCGGAGGGCAAGGCGCGCGGGAAAGCGCCACATCGCAGGAAACCAACCTGGTTTTCGACGGACTGCTCGCAGCCCTCCTCGTCAGCGTGCCGGTCGCCGCAGCCTTGTGGGCGCTGCCAGCGATCATGTTTCCCAACGGGATGAACTCTCCGCTCGACATCTGGATGATTGCCGCGCTGCCAGCTTATGCGCTAACGGAAATCCTGCTCGCCGCACAGGCCTACAAATACGACATTGCGACCACCGTGCGCGCGCGCGCAATCGTCGAGCCCTGGGCGATCTCGATTGCGGCGGGCGCATTCCTGCTGGTGCCGGAGGTCGGAGATGCGGGCCTCGCGCTCGCTTTCATCGTCTCGATCTATGCCGGGCTTGCCACCGCTGCCTGGTCTTTCGCGCGCACCTATGGCGGGCCGAAGGAGTGGCGTCCGGGACCGACCTGCGTCCTCAGCCTGCTATGGCGCGCCTTGCCGCTGATCGGGGCGGACGTGATCGAGCGCGGGACACGGCTGCTCGACGTTATCATCCTTGGCTACTTCGTCGGACCAACGACAGTCGGCACCTATTTCTTCGCGCAGCAAATCGCGAGCTTGCCGCAAAAACTCAAAAGCAGTTTCGAGCCTATTCTGGCTCCCGTCATCACCAAGAACCTCAAGAGCGGGAACATGGAGGCGATCGCGCATCAGGTGCGCCAGGTGGGCTTCTGGATAATCGCCTTGCAACTGGGCATCGCACTGATGCTTGCCATCCCTGGCGAAGCGGTGATGGGGCTCGGCGGGCCCGAGGTTGTCGGGGGCACCGCCGCGCTGGTCTTCCTGCTCGCGGCCGAAGTCGTCGCATCGATGGCGGTCGTCTCGGAAGGGGTGCTGGTCTACATCGCGAGGAAGCGCAATCTGGCGATCAGCATCGGGGTCATCACCATGCAGGCAGCCCTGACGGTGGCGCTGATCCTTCTGGCTCAGTCGCTGGACCTGAGTGAAGGGTTCCAGGCGGCGGGCGCAGCGCTGGCGCTTTTCATTGCCCTCCTCGCATCGAGCGTCGTGAAGGCGCTGGTGCTCAAGACGCTCCTTAAATCCTCGGTGTCGAACTGGCGCTGGGGGCTCGTTTATGCCGCGGCACCGGCGGTGGTGGTCGGCTTCGTCTTTACGCGTCTGCCCGAATGGGTCGAGCTGGTCATCGGCGCCCCCGCCATCATAGCCGTCTATCTGTGGGTCATCTGGAAGCGCGGCTTCGATGAAGCGGACAAGGTCCTTTTCCGCAAGAACGTAGCGCCTGTCCCACTCGGGGACGCTGAGAGAACCCTCTGATATTGCGAGTCAATTCGCGCTCGTTTGCGTGATTACGGCGAAATCAAGGCGGTCCCTTATCGAAACTCATGCACCGTTCATCGGATGAATGGGAGCTTCGCGGAACGAGGCAGTGAAGGAGTTCCGCCATGCGCAAGACCGGTTTTGTCGAACGTCGTTCCAGCACAAGCAGATATCTCATTCTCGGCGCAGTCGGGCTCGGCCATCTAGCGCTGCTCGCCGCGTGCAGCACTGCGCCGGGCGGAGAGGTAGCGCAGGGTGCTGCGGACGCGGAACGCATGGCAGCGGTGGACCTCGAAGAAGCGCCAGTTTCGAATGACAATGCGATCATTGTTACCGGTGGTTCGCGAACACGGACTGCGGGGGAGAACATGGCGATGGCACCGGCGGCAGCGCCCGTAATGCATCACATCCCGCCCGTTGTGGTCGCCACCGATCCCGGGCGCGAACGCTATGACGGAGCGGACGTCTCACCTGTAAAGCTGACCAGCGCAGAGCCGGTCAGCACTTTCAGCGTCGATGTCGATACCGGGGCCTATGCCAATGCGCGCCGCTTTCTCACGCAAGGCCAGATGCCGCCGCAAGCCGCGGTGCGTACCGAGGAGATGATCAACTACTTCCGCTACGACTATCCGCGTCCACGCTCGCGCGATGTGCCCTTCAGCGTCACCACCGATGTTGCGACGACACCCTGGAACGCCGACACTTACCTGATGCGCATCGGCCTTCGTGGCTACGATATCGATCGGTCGGAGCGCCCGCCTGCCAATCTCGTTTTCCTGATGGACGTCTCGGGCTCGATGGCCTCGCCAGCCAAGCTTCCGCTGGTGAAAACGGCGCTGTCCGGTCTCGCCGGGGAGCTGGGCGAACGTGACCGGGTTGCGATCGTCGTTTATGCTGGCGCGTCGGGCCTCGTGCTCGAACCGACGAACGATACGCGCACTATTCGCCGCGCGCTCGAACGGCTTGAGGCAGGCGGATCGACCGCAGGCGCTGCCGGACTGGAGCTTGCCTACAATATTGCAGAAGACAATTTTATCGAGGGCGGCGTCAACCGCGTAATCCTTGCCACCGATGGTGATTTCAATGTCGGCATCTCGGACCGCGATGCGCTGGTCGAAATGATCGAGCAGAGGCGCGACAGCGGCATCACGCTCACCACGCTCGGCTTTGGACAGGGCAATTACAACGAGGCGATGATGGAGCAGATCGCCAATCACGGTAACGGCAATTACGCCTATATCGACAGCGCCCTCGAAGCGAAGAAGGTGCTCGGTGATGAAATGAGTGCAACCCTCTTCACGATTGCGAAGGATGTTAAAATCCAGGTCGAGTTCAATCCGGCGGTGATCAGCCAGTATCGCCTGGTGGGCTACGAGAACCGGGTGCTGCGCGAACAAGACTTTGACAATGACGCTGTGGATGCAGGCGATATCGGTGCAGGCCATCAGGTGACCGCGATCTACGAGATCGTGCCCACGGGAACGCGCGGGTGGATTGCCTCGCGCCGGTATGACGATGCACCGCGCTCGCAGGCGGGGCGCCGCATGGCCGAGGCGGCCCACGTCAAACTGCGTTTCAAGCTGCCGGATGGGGACACATCGCGCCTGATCGACACAGTGGTCATGAGCGACGAGATGATCGATGCGCGGCCCCCGCAAGGTGATTTTGCCTTCGCCGCGTCCGTTGCCGCCTTCGGTCAATTGCTGCGCGGCGATACCCTCATGACGGATTTCGACCATGACGACGTGGGCTTGCTGGCAGGGCGGCAGGACACGTTCTGGAGGCAGCAATTCCTCGAGCTCAACGCGTTGGCCGGCACCATGCGCAGCGGCGGCTAGGCGACCCCGGTTGTCTTTGCCTGGTCCTCAGTCGGGCCTGGTGCGGGATCCTCTGCAAGAGCGGGCCAATCAACGCTTGGGTTCGATCACACGGGGCTGCTAAGGCCCGGGTGCAAAACCCCTTCGTGACGAAAAGGCCCGCCCATGTCCCCCGAATTTCTCGCCGCGCTGCCGATCATCCTGCTCGGCCTTGCGCTGATCCTGTTCGCCATCTGGCTGGCTGCGCGGCCAGCGCGCAAGACGACGATCGTTGACGACGAAAGCTCGCAAGCGGGCGGTGACGTGCTCGACGAAGGCGGGGCGAAAGCGACCCGCAACCAGGCGTTGATCGATGCTCCGACTGCGGTGCGGCAGGACTTTGGACAGACCAGCGCCAATGCCAATTCCAATCGCATCGCTGCGGCCTCGATCGAAGCGGTCGAGGATGCGGGCGTCGGGGTCGCGCCGACTGTGGGCGACCCAGTCCCGCCGCGTCCCGAAGCAGGTGAGAAAGCGAAGTCGGCAGCGCAACAGGCGGACACATCGGTAGCACCCGCTGCGAATACTCCTGATGCTTCGGCAAGCACTGCGAGCGGTGGCGACGACTTGACGCAGATGAAGGGTGTCGGGCCGAAACTGGCCGCCATGCTGAACGATCTTGGCGTGCATCGGTTCGAACAGATCGCCGCATGGACCGATGAGGATATCATCAGGGTCGATGGCCAGCTCGGCCGGTTTCGCGGCCGTATCACGCGCGATCACTGGGTGGAGCAGGCCGCACTATTGAATTCGAACGACAAATCGGCCTTTGCTGAAAAATTCGGTCAAAATGGATGATGATTTTGGAACCATTTTATCTCTGTTGTGGTAAAGGACTTTCTGCAAGATAGAACGAAAGAGGTTTTCCCAATGGCGCAGCGCATTCTCGTCGCGGAAGATGAAATGATTGTCGCCTTTGATCTGTGTGACACGGTCGAGGAGGCCGGCTTCGAAGTCGAGGGGCCGCATGCCGGTATCTCCTCCGCAATGCTGGCGTTCCAAAGGAACAAGCCTGATCTTGCTATCCTTGACGTGCAGCTCGACGATGGGATCGTCTATCCGCTTGCGGAAAAACTGATGGACGAGAATGTACCGATCATCTTCCATACCGGGCGCTATAGTGCGGACGAAATTGCCGAGCGCTTCCCGTCCGCGACCGCGCTGCCCAAGCCATGCCCGCCCGCGACCGTGATGGAAGCGGTGAACACGGCCCTTCACGATCTTTCGCCCGCGCCTGCGCAACCAGCTTGAGACGAGGTAAACCGCTACCCTGAAGCAATGTCGATGCGCGTTCGGCACGGTGCCGGGCGATCCGATAGCGGATTGCCCTTGAAGACGCGTAACGCACCTGCGACATGGGACAGCACATCAGCCGACAGGAGCCGTTCCTTGCACGCCCCCAAAACCCCCGATTCCCATAACTCCAACGCCGCCTCCGGCATTGCAACGTTCAATTGGGAAGACCCCTTCGACCTTGAAAGCCAGCTCACCGAAGAAGAGCGGATGATCCGCGATGCCGCGCACGGATTTGCCCAAGACGAGCTTCAGCCCCGCGTGATCGAAGCGTTCCGTAACGAGACCAGCGCGCCCGAGTTGTTCCCGCTGATGGGCAAGGCGGGGCTGCTGGGCGCAACGATCCCGGAGCAATATGGCGGAGCAGATGCCAGTTACGTCGCCTATGGTCTGATAGCGCGCGAAATTGAGCGCGTGGACAGCGGCTATCGCTCGATGGCCAGCGTCCAGTCGAGCCTCGTCATGTATCCGATCCACGCATATGGTTCAGAAGAACAGCGCGAGAAATACCTCCCTGACCTGGCCAGCGGTGAACTGATCGGCTGCTTCGGCCTCACCGAACCCGATGCGGGCAGCGATCCGGCCGGGATGAAGACCATCGCGAAGACCGATGGGGATGGCTACGTCATTTCCGGGTCCAAGACCTGGATCTCGAATTCCCCCTTCGCCGATGTGTTCGTTGTCTGGGCGAGGTCCGAAGCGCATGGCGGTGCCATCCGTGGTTTCATTCTGGAAAAAGGGATGGAGGGCCTTTCGGCGCCCAAGATCGAGGGCAAGATCTCCCTGCGCGCTTCGACTACCGGCATGATCGTGATGGATGAGGTCAAGCTTCCCGCCGAAGCGCTTCTGCCCAATATCCAGGGTCTCAAAGGTCCGTTCGGCTGCCTCAACCGCGCCCGCTACGGTATCAGCTGGGGTGCAATGGGTGCAGCCGAGTTCTGCCTTGATGCCGCGCGCCAATACGGGCTCGACCGTGTGCAATTCGACCGCCCGCTGGCCGCCACGCAGCTGTTCCAGAAGAAGCTCGCCGACATGATGAGCGATATTGCGCTTGGCCTTCAGGCGTCCCTGCGCGTCGGACGCCTGATGGATGAACACCGCTTCAGCCCCGACCAGATCAGTATCATCAAGCGCAACAATGTTGGCAAGGCGCTGGAGATTGCCCGGACCGCGCGCGACATGCACGGCGGCAACGGCATCAGCGAGGATTATCAGGTCATGCGGCACATGGTGAACCTGGAAACGGTCAACACCTATGAAGGCACGCATGACGTCCACGCGCTGATCCTGGGCCGCGCGATCACCGGCATTCCGGCCTTCGCGTGAAGCTCTACGGCTATTACCGCAGTTCGACGAGTTACCGGCTGCGGATCGCGCTGGAGCTCAAGGGTCTCGATTACGATAGCGAACCTGTGAACTTGCGCGAGGGTGAGCAGAAGGACGGTGCTTTCACCAGTCGCAATCCGTTTGCCAGCGTGCCGATGCTGGAAGCAGACGGGCGCGACCGGGCGCAATCGATGGCGCTGCTCGCCTGGCTGGACGAGGCATATCCCGACGCGCCGCCATTGCTGCCTGCCGGGATCGAGGAGCGCTATACGGCGCGCGAGCTTGCCTACGCCATTGCGACCGAGCTGCACGCGCCTCTGAACTTGCCGGTGCTCAAATACCTGAAAGAGCCGCTCGGCCATTCGCAGCGGGTGATCGATCACTGGTATCGGCACTGGCTCAAACGCACGCTCGATCCGGTCGAGACGCGGTTGAAGCAATTGGACGCTGGACCGTTCCTGTTCGATGAGCCGGGCCTGTTCGAATGCGTTCTGATTCCGCAAGTCTACAATGCCCGCCGCTTTCACTACGATCTGACTCTGCATCCGCGCATCACCCGGATCGAAGCGGCCTGCCTCGCTCTTCCCGCCTTCCAACGCGCGCATCCGGACAATCAGCCCGACGCGATCTGATCCGCCTGAACATCAAGGAGAACGCATGAAACTCGCCAGCCTCGACAATGGTACGCGCGACGGCAAACTCGTCGTCGTCTCGAAGGATCTGACGCGCTGCTGCGCGGCGGGTGATATTGCCCCCACGATGCAAGCCGCGCTCGACGATTGGGAGCGTATCGCGCCCCAGCTCGAGGTCCTCGCGCGCGATGTCGAACATGAAGCGGTGCCATGCGAACGCTTCCATGAACGCGAGGCACATTCGCCCCTGCCGCGCGCCTATCAATGGGCCGATGGCAGCGCCTATATCAACCATGTCGAACTGGTCCGCAAAGCGCGCGGTGCCGAAGTGCCGGACAGTTTCTATGAAGACCCACTGATGTATCAGGGCGGAAGCGACGGGTTCCTCCGCCCGCGCGAGGACATTCCCCTGGCTGACACCGCTTGGGGCTGCGACATGGAAGGTGAGATCGCCGTCGTTACCGACGATGTGCCCATGGGTGTGAGCGAGGCCGAGGCGGCCAGCCACATCAAGCTTGTCATGCTCGTCAACGATGTAAGCCTTCGCGGGCTGATCCCGGCGGAACTTGGTAAGGGCTTCGGATTCTTCCAGTCCAAGCCGGCGAGCGCCTTCTCACCTGTCGCGGTAACGCCGGACGAACTGGGCGAGGCTTGGCGCGACAATCTCGTGCACCTGCCGCTGATGGTCGATTACAATGGCGAGCCCTTCGGACGCGCACATGCGGGTGAAGATGCGACTTTCAGCCTCGCGCGCCTGGTCGCCCATGCGGCAAAGACCCGGAAGCTTGGCGCCGGAACCATAATCGGTTCGGGCACAGTCTCGAACAAGGGCGTCGATGGCGGTCCCGGCAAACCGGTAAGCGAGGGGGGCAAAGGCTATTCCTGCATCGCCGAGATCCGCATGATCGAAACGATCCGCGATGGCGAAGCGTCCACCCGCTTTATGATGCCCGGCGATACCGTCCGCGTCGAAATGCGCGATGCCGACAACCACTCGATCTTCGGCGCGATCGAACAGCTTGTGGTGGATGCCTAACTCATCTGCACCTGCACCAGCTCCGCTTCGCCGATCGACTTCGCTGGGTGCTTGCCGCGCTTTGCATCGAGCGTATCGACCATCGCGTGGTTCACGTCCCGGTGCTCGGCCTCGTCCGCGCGCACGGCAATGATTACATCGCGCAAGGTCGCATCGGCGGCTAGCTGCCAGTAATCAATCGCGATCTGCGGCGCGGGCACGTTTTCCTGATGCCCGCCATCGACCTCGGCCAAATAAGCGGTGTAGCTGATGACCGCTTCCTCCTCGAAATAGCCCACGACCCGGTGCGCCGTGCGCGGGGCGAAGAGATAGAGGAAGAAATAAAAATTGTAGAACACCACCTGCACCGCGACGATCAACCCGCGCTCGAACCAGTTCGGCTGCGCGATCTCGATGAAGGTCATGAGGTGCATCCGCTCGTTTTCCGCTTCGTCGAGCAGCGTGCGGATCCAGCCCTCGTCGTCCCGCATCAGTCGCAGTGCGCGCAGGTGCTGCCATAGCCCGCCAACCATGCCGGGCACCGCTGCCACGGTTTCAAGCACAACGGCGCGGTGGCCGTAGCGCCGCGCAAAGAAGCGGTCGGCAAAAAAGCGCAGGAGCTTTACGAAAGCCAATGCGATCCGGTCGCTTACGGACTGGGGCGGCACATGGACCGCAAGATCGGCGTTATTGTTGACTTGCCGGACCAGCGGCTGGGTGTCGAAATGCAGCATGAGAATGCCTCGTCGGTCCAAACCGGCCCCTTCTACTCGATCCCAAATCGAGCGCCCTGACCAAGTCCCTGTCGGCTCAACCTATATGAGCTTAGGACGCGGGAAATTCCCGCGAAACCGGTGCAAAATATGTGCGGTTTTATGCAAGTGTCACAGGTCAAGGCTCTCGGCGACTGCAGAATTGACAATCTTGCCGGCATGCACGTTGAGCCCGGGCGCAAGGTGCGGATCGCGCTTGCACGCCTCCAAACCATGTTCCGCGAGGGCAAGGCCGAAAGGCAGGGTCGCGTTGTTCAGCGCATAGCTGGACGTCAGCGGCACAGCGCCGGGCATGTTGGCGACACAGTAATGGATGATGCCGTCAACCTCGTAAGTCGGGTTTTCATGTGTGGTTGGCTTGGACGTCTCGAAACACCCTCCCTGATCGATCGCGACATCTACCAGCACCGCGCGGTTCTTCATCAGCTTGAGATCTTCGCGCCGGATCAGATGAGGGGCGCTCGCCCCCGGGATCAGCACGGCGCCAACGACCACGTCGGCTCCAGCGATCGCCTGCTCAATCGTGCCGGCGGTTGAATATCGGGTGACGAGCCGGCTCTGAAACATCTCGTCGAGCTGGCGCAAGCGATCGATCCGCCGGTCGAAGATCTCGACACTTGCGCCAAGACCCATCGCCATGCGCGCCGCCTGTGTGCCCACTACGCCGCCGCCGAGTACCACGACCCGCGCTGGCAATACCCCCGGCACACCGCCCATCAGCGTGCCGCGCCCGCCATTCGAAGCGCGAAGAGCGTGCGCGCCTGCTTCGATCGAAAGCCGTCCGGCGACCTCACTCATCGGCGCAAGCAGCGGGAGGCCGCCGCCCGGTCCGGTCACGGTCTCGTAGGCGATCGCGGAAACGCCCGAGTTCATCAGGCCCTTCGCCTGGTCGGGATCTGGCGCCAAGTGGAGGTAGGTGAAGAGGATCTGGCCTTCGCGCAATTGCACCCACTCGCTGGGCTGCGGCTCCTTGACCTTCACCACCAAGTCGGCGCGCGCAAAGATTTCCTCGGCGCTGTCAACGATCTGAGCCCCGATCGCCTCGTAATCGGCATCGGTCTTGTCGATGCCGAGGCCTGCGCCGCTTTCGATCAGCACGTCGTGCCCCCCGGCGACATATTCGCGCGCCGCTTCGGGCGTCAGGCCGATGCGAAATTCACTGGGCTTGATCTCCTTGGGAACGCCGACGAGCATGCTTCTGTGTCCTTGAAAGTGGATGCGATGGAGGGAGCGATGGCGGAGTTGCGCCTAGCGGGTGCGCAACAAGCTTTCAATTGAAACGAAGATGATTGCGACAGCGCATGCGGCAATTGTGGCCCTTGCGGTTTCGTTCTAGCGCCGCGTGAAAGCTCCAGGAGCGAAAGGACGACGATGCGCGACTATCCCCAAATCAAGATGCTGATCGGCGGCGAGTGGATCTCCGATGGCGGCGCAGGCACGATGGCCGTCATCAATCCGGCGACCGAAAAGACGCTCGGCCGATGTCCCAAAGCGGATGCGGATCAGCTCGATGCAGCGCTTGCCGCTGCGAACGAAGCGTTCGCTTCATGGGCGGCCACACCCGCGATAGAGCGCTACAATATCCTGCGCCGCGGGGCAGACATCCTGCGCGAGCGGGCGAAGGATATTGCCGCCATCATCACCGCCGAAATGGGAAAGCCCGGGGCGCAGGCCCTGCCCGAAGTCACGGTCTCAGCCGACGTGATCGATTTTCTCGCAGAGGAAGCCAAACGAGAGGGAGGCCGCCTCGTCCCGCCCCGCAGCAACAGCCTGATAGCGCAGATGGTGCTGCACGCACCGGTCGGGCCGGCCGTGCTGCTCACCCCCTGGAACTTCCCGGTGAACCTGCCCGCCCGCAAGCTTGGCGGGGCACTGGCGGCGGGGTGCACCGCGATCCTGAAACCGGCGGAGAACACCCCGGCCTCGGCACAGATGCTGGTCGAATGCCTGATCGATGGGGGACTTCCCAAAGGCGTACTGAATCTCGTCTACGGCGATCCGGCCTTCGTGTCGGAGCGCCTCATCGCATCGTCCTTCACGCGCAAGGTAAGCTTCACCGGCTCAACCGAGATAGGCCGCAAGCTGGGCGCGCTGGCGGCCGAGGGGCTCAAGCGCTTCACCCCCGAACTGGGCGGCCACGCGCCGGTCATAGTAAGCGAGAGCGCGGATTTCGATCGGACGATCGCGGCCTGCGTCTCGGGGAAGTTTCGCAATGCCGGGCAGGTCTGCGTGTCACCCACGCGCTTCCTCGTCGCGCGCCCGATCTATGAGCGGTTCGTCGATGAATTCGTTGCCCGCACGCAAAAAATCAGCATCGGCGATCCCGGAGCGGACGAGCAGGTGGCTATGGGTCCGCTGGCCCACGGACGGCGCATCGAAGCGATGGAGCGGATGCTCGCAGACGTAAGCGCCGAGATGGGCGAGATCGTAACCGGCGGGGCGGCCATCGAAGGTGCAGGCCATTTCTTCCAGCCGACCGTTGTAGCGAACCCGGCAGCGGGTAGCCGGCTGATGACGGAGGAACCATTCGGCCCAGTGGCAGGGATCGTGCCATTCGACAATATCGAGGATGCGGTGCGCATCGCCAATTCACTGCGCTACGGTTTGGCAGCTTACGCTTTTTCCGCTGACCTCGACGAAGCGCATTATCTCGGTCGCGCCCTGCGATCAGGCATGGTGGCGATCAACCACTTTGCGGTATCCTCGCCCGAAACACCCTTTGGCGGGATCGGTGATAGCGGGTTCGGGTCGGAAAGCGGGGTCGAGGGGTATCTTGGCTATACCGATACGAAGCTCGTCACGATCGCGCAGGCAGGTTCGGTTTGAACCTTGTTTGAAGAATTGCGGGCGTCAGCCGAGCGGATTGAACCGCGACAGCACCCCGCGCAGAGCTCCGCCGGTATTCATCGGTTGGATCCGGCCATAACGGGCACGGCGCATATCTTCGTCGAGAGCCGTCACCGTACGACCAAAGGGATCGGGGTGGCTGGAGATAATCGTCGGCTTTCCCATCATCGCACTTGTCCCTTTTGTCGGACGCGGAATGCACCTTCTATTCCCGAGTCGCTTTCTTCTATGGGGTAAAAGTTAACATCGAATCAGTAAAAGCGCGTGGCTTTGCAATCACCGTCAAGGCGTACGTGTCTGTTTCCCACCGTTCAGACGCATGGTGTGACTTCTGCGTTGAAGCGAACTCTCGCGCGACGGGTATCAATGCGTGCGCCGCACTCCGGCTTCGCGCACCGCGGCCAGCGTCGGATAACCGTTGACCGCCATCAGCAGGTCCGCTTCCGCAAGCATCGAACGCAGGACGAAGGCCGCGCCCTTCGCGCCGCCAAGGGCAAGGCCGTAGGTATAGGGCCTGCCCACGCCGACCGCCCGGGCGCCCATGGCCAGCGCCTTGATCGCATCCGTGCCCGAGCGAACACCGCTATCGAACAGCACCGGCACGTCTCCGCTCGCTTTCACCACGTCCTCAAGCAGGTCGATCGTGGCGATCCCGCCATTGGCCTGCCGCCCGCCGTGGTTGGAGCAATAGACCGCTTCGGCCCCGTGATCGACCGCGCGGCGTGCGTCGTCGGGATGGCAAATGCCCTTGAGCACGATCGGCAGATCGGTAACCGACTGAAACCACTTCAGATCATCCCAGGTCAGCACCTGTCCGAACACCGCGGAGAACAGCATGATCGCCGCCGCCGGATCCTCCTCTGGCGGCTTGTCGAGCATGGAGCAGAAGACCGGATCGGACCAGTAATTCTGCATCACCTTGCCGCGCAGCTGCGGGAAGTTCGACGCGTTGAGATCGCGCGGTCGCCAGCCGGTCAGCCAGGTATCGAGCGTAACGACCAGCGCCTTGTAGCCCGCCGCTTCGGCACGCTTGATCAGGCTCTCGGCCAGTTCGCGATTACGCGGCGTATAGAGCTGGAAAAACGCAGGGGTATCCCCGCACGCTTCGATCACGTCCTCCATCGGGTCGTTCGACAGGGTCGAGGCGCAAAATGGTACTCCCGTCATGGCCGAGGCGCGCGCTGCCGCCATGTCGCCGTGACGGTCCTGCGTCGCCTCTCCGTTCAGCCCGATGGGTGCCATGAAAAGCGGGCTGGGAAAATGGTGGCCGAACAGCTCGATCGAAAGATCACGCTCGCTGCAATCGACCATCATGCGCGGGATCATGCCCCAGTTATGAAAAGCGCTCGCATTGGTGACTTGGGTATGTTCATCACCGCAGCCGCCCGCGACATAATTGGTCATCATCGGGCCGAGCGCTTCATGCGCGCGCGCTTCGAGCGTGGCGAAATCGACCGGGTAATCTGGCAGGACGCCGCTGAGCCCCGCCATATAGATTTCGTTCTGCATCCCGCCGTAATTCTGCATCGCTCTCTCCGTCTCGTTTCCGGCGGTTTGAGCCTATGCGCGGACGCGGGGCAAGTCTTAGCTGAGGAGGCGCTGTAGGCGCGGGCGCACTTTCAGGAAGAGCCGATAGAGCCGCTCCAGCACGGCGAGCACGGCGTCGTTTCGGGCCAGCAGGCCAAGGGGCCGCAGCGCCGGGATCGCCCGCCACATTGCGGCAAAGGCGGCAGCGCCATTCAGCACGCGGCCTTGTTCTTCGGCATGGAAGCGGGCGAGCAGGTCGGCGCGGTCAATCGGACATGAGGGATCGGCGCTGTCGGCAACGTCGATGAAGTGAATGTTGCCCTTACTGTCGAGCCGACGCATCACCGCAATCTCACGCTGGCAAAGCGGGCAGGCCCCGTCATACCAGACCTTCACCCGGTGGCTGATCGGGGATTGAGGAGACGCGCTCGAAACCATGAGCCGTATGTGCGGTTGGACCAAGCCCGGTTCAAGGCGCCTGGCCAGCCTTTATCGGATGTCCGGATAATGATCGCCCAGCCTTTCGCGCGCGCCGAACGCCCACATTATCCCCACTTTGAGGTAGATCCAGTTCGCTCGCCAGCGTCCCCATTCCGTTATCCGGCGATCCGATGTCCAGACCCAGCGCGGCACCATCCTGATCCGCCCGAGCCGGGCAAAGCCGATGCACAGCCCGGCTTCCTCCAGCACCGCGACGCGCTCGTCGCAGCCGCCGATCGCAAGAAAATCAGCGCGGCGGAAGAACATCGCGTGGTCACCGAACAAGAGCCGAACACCGCGCATGAACAGATGCGGTCTCGCGATCAGCGGTGCGTACCAGGTCTTGATCCAGTTATGGAACGTAGAGCCCCACCGCGTGCCCTGCGGTCCGGCCAGGCGCGGGGTGAAACTCGCAAGCGCGGTCCGCCGGTCAGCCAGCGCGTCGCGCATGACCTGCACGGCATCGCGCGGCAAGCGGCTGTCGGCATGGAGCACGCAGACGAGCTCGCCGCTTGCTTCTTCGACCCCGAAATTGATCTGTGCGCCACGACCTTTGCGCGGGGCAATCAACACCCGGAAGCCCGCCTCGCGGGCCAGCGCGCGCGTCGCATCGGTGCTTCCGCCATCGACCAGCAGGATTTCGTCCGGCGCCGGATCGAGCGCACGCAGGCCTGCGATCGTCGCTGGCAGGGCCTGCTCCTCTTGATAGGTCGGCACGAGGATGGTGAGACCGGTCATCGGCCAAGATGCGGCCAACGCCCGAGGTCCTCGGGCCGGTCGCAATCGGCAAGCGTTTCTAGAAGCAGCGGCGAAATGCCAAGCGCTTCGCAGCGCCGCAGCGTTTCAGGAAGCACTTGCGGTGTGCTCCACGGCATGTCCGTGAAAAGTACGGGCAGCGGCTCACGCATGGCTATGAGGTAATAGCCCCCGTCCGCCGCCGGGCCGATGACGACGCGGTGGTCGGCGAGCCCCGCGATCGCTTCGCGCACGATCGCAGTTGAGAGGTCTGGCGTGTCGGCTCCGAAAAGGATGACCGGCGCGCGGGTGACGAAGGGCAGCAGGCGGGCGGTCAAATCGCCTTCGGCCTGCTTCGCGAAGGTCACATCATGGCCCAGCCACTGTGCAAACCGTGTGCGCTCGCCCCCGGTTATCGCCACGACGAGCGGCGCTTCGGCCTCGCGCAGGACGCGGATCGTTCGCTCGGTCAGGGCGCGGTGGAGATCAGCGGCGCCTTCGGGTCCGAGCGCCGGGATCAGCCGGGTCTTGCACTTGCCAGGCACAGGCAGCCGGGTGAACAAGACCAGTTCGGGCTGAGCCTTCATCGCGCCGCCTTCGTCACGGAGCGACGCGCTCGCTAATCCTTTCGAAGGCGAGCTGGACCCAATCGCCCCGGTCCGCCTGACCGCGGCAGGCGTGAAACGCCATCTCGGCCGGATCGCAGACAACAACGGCATTGGTGGTCGCACCCGATTGATCCTCGGCGAACCGGTTGATGCTGAGATGGCCGTCAGATCGATCGGCGAACAGTATCTTGAGCGATGCCGCGCTGTGATCATCGCGCGCGCCTATCAGAGCTTCCATCCGCTTCCACCGGGCATGCGTGCTTGGCGAAAGATCGGTTTCAAGTGCGATGTTCGCTTCGACGACGCAATGGTTGGAACGCACAAGGGGGCCATCGCCCGTGGAGCGGGAATGCGCGGAGCCCGCCGTCTTTTCCCATTCCACCGCTTCACGCGCATCGCCGATCCAGTAGGTGTGACTGCCCGCCACCGGCGCCGCCTCGACGATCGCGCTCGCTTTGGCCAGCGTCGTTTCGCGCAAGGCCCGGTGGAGCAGCGAGAGGTAAGGAATGCCTACTTTCGCGCCGCGGGTCTTGAGGTTGGTGGTGCCAACGCTCACCCCGTGTTCGTTCATTCCCATGAGGGTCTGGCAGCCCGCGCAGGTAACGGTCCAGCTTTCGGGACCGTCCTCGGGCAGACGGTGGACGGCGACGACATATTCGACGTCCGGTCCGTTCAGGTCCCAGGTCTGCCCCTGAAGCGCATGGCCACCTTGCGTGATTGCGGGCGGAAGCAGCGCGACGGTGCAGCCTTCATCTTCGGGAACGCCGGGATCATCTGGCAGGATTATGACATCGCGCACATCGGTCATATTGGCGGTCGTGAAAAGCCGTACCGCATCGATCCCCGCGCCCTCGGCAATCGCCATATGCTCGGCATGTCCGGTCGGGTCGAAGGCGCGCACTTTTTCAAGGCAGGCCGCACCCGCTTCGAGCAGCGGGTCGGTCCCGTCGAAGCCGCGCTCCTTCAGATAGCTGCCAACCGCCTTGAGCCGGTCTTCCACAAAGAGATGGATCATGTCGCGACAAGCGGCGCCATATTGGCGGCCCATGGACTCTGGCGTCCCGGACACGGTGAATTGCGGCAGGTTGAGGCCCATGGTCGATACCTTCGGTGTCAAACGTAAAGTGCGAAAACGCGGCTGTGACAGGTTGCGTCAAGCGTGCAACATAGGGCCGCGTCGAAGGCGACCCTAAGAAAATCGGTCTCCCGTGTGAAGCAGCGCCACAAGATCAAAGCGAGGCGCGCACCATCGCTTCGAAATCCTCAGCCGAGGCACGGCGCGGGTTCGATCGGGCCGATAGGTCCTGCTGGGCATATTCGACGATGCCCGCAATATCGTTCTCCTCGACCCCCATCTCGCCTAGACCGGAAGGCAGGCCGATCTGCGCGTTCATCGCTTCGATCGCGGCGGCAAGGTCAGCGCCCTCCTCCAGTCCCATCGCCTGGCGCAGGCGCGCGTATTTGACCGCGCAGTCGCCCTCATTGAAACGCAGGACGGCGGGAAGGAACACCGCGTTCAACGTACCGTGATGGGGGTTAAGGCGACGGATGCGGCCCGCCGCGTGGCTCATCGCATGCACTGCGCCCAGACCCTTCACAAAGGCGAGCGCCCCTTCGGTCGAGCACATCATCATGTGCCAGCGCGCATCGCGGTCCGATCCGTCCGCCACCACGCGCGGAAGGTGGCGCCAGCCGCGCCACAGCCCGTCGAGCGCGATGCCCTCCGCCGGAGGATTGACTTGCGGGGTGAGGAACGCCTCGATGCAATGGGTGATCGCGTCCATGCCGGTGGCCGCCGTCATCGCAGGGGAAAGGGCCATGGTAAGGTCGGGATCGCAGATCGCTGCCCTGGGAATCAGCAGCGGGCTCGCAAAGGTCATCTTGCGACCGTCTTTGAGGATGATGACGAAGCCGACCGAGACCTCGCTGCCGGTCCCCGCAGTGGTCGGTACCGCGATGACGGGCGCGACCTTCCTGATCAGCTTCGCCCCGCCAGCAAGCGGATCGTACTGCGCGAGCGGACCCCCACTTCCCGCAAGCAACGCCACCGCCTTGCCCAGATCCATCGAGGACCCGCCGCCAAGCGCGATGACGCCGTCGCACCCTTCGCGCTTGTACTGGTCAAAGGCTTTTGCGGTCGCTTCCTCGGTGGGATTGCCGGGCGTCTGGTCGAAGATCGAATGTGATGTGCCATCATCCAACGCATCGGTGATGCGATCGACGATGCCCGCCGTCATCAGTCCCGCATCGGTCGCGATGAAGGGGCGGGTAATGCCACACCGCGCCAGTTCTCTGGGTAGCATTTCGAGCGCGCCGAAATCGAAATGGGTAGTTGTCAGATAGGTCAGTGTCGCCATGGTGCCTCTGGAGTTTGTAAGTTCGCGCGATACGTCCGTGCGGCGCACTCAATAGCCGCTCGCCTGCCCGTCCTTGCGCATCTCGGTCGCACCCGCATAGGTCCCGTGGACTGGATCGCGCATGATCGCTTGATAGCCGCCGAACATGATACCGTTATCGACCACCCGCACGTCGTGGCCCATCGCGCGCAGGCGCTCGATCGTTGCATGCGGTACACCCGGCTCGACATTGAGCGTGCCGAGCGGATCGGCTGCCGGTCCGGCCAGCGCCTCGGTCGGCTGGCGCCCGCCGTCGTGATTGATGCGCGCGGCATCGCCCGCTTCCTGCACGTTCATGCCGTAATCGACCATGTTGATGAGCACCTGCACATGACCTTGCGGCTGCATCCCGCCGCCCATCAGGCCGAGCGTCATGAAGGGTTTGCCGTCCTTCTTCACGAATGCAGGGATGATCGTGTGGAAAGGCCGCTTGCCCGGTTCGTAAGCGTTGGGATGCGCCGGATCGAGGCTGAAGAGCTCGCCCCGATCCTGAAACATGAAGCCAAGGCCATCGGGCACCAGCCCCCCGCCCATGCCGCGATAGTTCGACTGGATGAGGCTCACCATCATTCCGTCCTTGTCCGCGACAGTAAGGTAGGTCGTATCGCCTTCGCCTTCGAGCTTGGGCTCACCGGGACCGAATTCGGGTGTTGCGCGCGCCGGATCGATCAGGGCAAAGCGTTCGCGGCCATATTCTGCGGTCAGCAGCTGCGCGGGCAGCTGGGTAAAATCCGGGTCGGCGTAAAAGCGCGCGACATCGGCATAGGCCAGCCGCTTGGCCTCGGTGATGTAATGGATGACTTCGGCACTGCCGCGCTCCCATTGCGCTAGGTCGATATTGCGCAGGATATTGACCATCTGGAGCGCGGCAAAGCCCTGACTGTTGGGCGGCAGCTCGCAAAGCTCGAACCCGTCGCGATAGGCCGCGCAAGCCGGCTCGACCCACTCGCTTTCATGCGCGGCGAAATCGTCCAGCGTATAGGCCGATCCCTGGCGCTGAAGGTAGTCGATCATCGTGCGTGCCAGCGAGCCCTGGTAGAACACATCGCGCCCCTCGCGCCCGATCGTCTCGAGTGTATCGGCGAGGTCCGGATTGCGAAAGGTCTCGCCGGCTTCAGGCGCGGTGCCATCAGCGAAATAGGTAGCGCGCGCATTGTCGAACTCGAAATCGTAGCTTTCGAGCCGGCGCGTAAATGACGCAAGGCCGCGCTCCAGATACATCGCGATCACCGGCGCGACCGGATGCCCCTCGCGTGCATAGGTGACGGTCGGCGCGAGCACGTCGGCTATCGGCAGCTTGCCGAAGCGCTCATGCATTGTGAACCAGCCATCGACGGTGCCCGGGATCGTGACCGGAAGCGGGCCGACGGGCGGCAAGGCATCCGCCCCGTCCAGCTTCGCGACGAGTTGCTCCAGCGTCTGAGCGCGCGGGCTGCGGCCCGAGCCGTTGAGGCCATAAAGCCGGTCGGTCGCAGGGTCATAGATGATCGCGAAGAGGTCTCCGCCAATCCCGTTGCCGGTCGGCTCCATCAAGCCGAGCGCGGCATTGGCCGCGATCGCTGCGTCGACCGCGCTACCCCCTTGCTTCAGGATATCTAGCGCGATTTGCGTCGCGAGTGGATGCGCGGTTGCCGCCATGCCCTGCTTGGCATGGACCGGGCTGCGTGACCAGTTTGCACCCACCGGACGGCCCCCTGCCCCGATCTGCTCTTCGACCGGCGGACGCGCTGTTGCAGCCTCTTGCGCGCCCGCCGGCGGGGCCATCGCGAGCGCAGCCACAGCGCCCATGATCATCACTCGCATTGCGTGAGTCCTCTCGCCGGTCATCGTCTGCGAACAGGGGTTTACCTCTCGCAAAGCGCAGGTCTAGACCGCGCCAGACACTTTGCTTCAATTTTTCTCCGCCGAAGGATCGCCCGCCTTGCGTTTCATAGCCCTGCTGCTCACGCTTTTCCTCGCAAGCGCAACGCCTGCCTATGCTCAGGGCATCGACCAGACCAAAGGTGATTTCGAGGACAAGTTCCGCCAACTTGACGAGGTATTGCGCTCGCCCAATGTCTATCGCAACGCAAGCGGCGCGCCGGGCCATCAATACTGGCAGCAGCAAGCTGATTACCGGATCATTGCCGAACTGGACGAGGACAGTCGGCAGCTGACCGCACGGGCAAGCGTTACCTATACCAACAATTCTCCCGATACGCTGCCATGGATCTGGATGCAGCTCGATCAGAACCGCTTTCGCGAAGATTCGATAGCCGAGCTGACCGATACGTTTGGCGGGCCCGGACGGCGCGGACCAGCGCGTTCGGCGGGAAGCGGCGATACCCCCGCACGACTCAGCCTGGAGGAACTGCGCCGCCAGCAAGCTCTGGCTGACAACGAATACGGCTATGAGATCGGTTCGGTTCGGCTCGCCGGTGGGCCCGCACTCGATCACACGATCGTGGGCACGCTGATGCGTATCGATCTGCAGACCGCCTTAGCCCCCGGCCAAAGCGTAAGCTTCGAAATCGAGTGGGCGTTCAACATCGTCGAGGAGAACGTGATCTTCGCGCGCTCGGGCTATGAGCATTTCCCCGACGATCCGCGCGATGGCGGCAACGACATCTTCCTGTTTGCCCAGTGGTTCCCCCGCCTTGTCGCGTACTCAGACTATGAGGGCTGGCACAACAAGGAATTCCTCGGGCGCGGCGAGTTCACGCTGGAATTCGGCGACTATGATGTGACGATGACGGTGCCGGACGATCATATCGTCTCATCCACCGGTGTCCTCACCAATCCCGACGCAGTGCTCACCGCAACGCAGCGCCAGCGCCTTGCCGCCGCGCGCGAGGCGGACGAGCCGGTGTTCATCGTGACGCCGCAAGAGGCAGAAGCGAACGAGGCGAGCGGGCCGACCGGCACCAAGACCTGGCGTTTCACCGC
>JAZBPE010000147.1:0-3463 GCA_036353345.1 Erythrobacter sp.
CGACACGGTCGGGGAGTAGCTCAGCCTGGTAGAGCACTGTCTTCGGGAGGCAGGGGCCGGAGGTTCGAATCCTCTCTCCCCGACCAATTCTTCTACAAAGCATTGAAAGAAAACCGCTTTCACCAACCCGGTGAGGCGGAGTGTTACGTGACGTGACACATGCCGGTTCACCGACCCGTTCGGAAAGAACCTTTCAATGCCCAGGATCCCCTTCAGCATCCGCCGTTCCGGCCGCTACTATTTCCGCCGGCGTGCCCGTTTGCACAATGGAAAGGATATGACTGTAATCGTATCGCTTTCCACGTGCGATGCACAGGAGGCGCGGGAACGCGCCGCTCTCCTCCCCGCGCAGTTCGACAAGGTCCGCCGCGCCGTGAACGCGTATTTCAACCTCAACCAGACCCTCGAGCCCGCCATGATCAAGGGCCTATTCGAGAACGAGCTGCGCCACTGCCTCGCCCAGTTCGTGGCCGAGTTCCATGACGAGTCCCGCGACCCGGCCGCACGCGTCGCCGAACACCGCACGATGGCGAGCGCTTTCGACATTTCGCAGCGGCCCGGGACGAGCAACGAACTGACGGACGCCCAGCGCGAAATGCTGACGAAAGCCGGCCACGACGAATTGGCGGTCGAATGGGTCGCCGCCGACCTCGACCGGTTCTGCGGCAAGGACAGCATAGCGGACGAGGATCTCGAGCTCATGGCTGAAGGCCTCGGCCTTCAACCGACCCCCGCCGTAATCGGCAGGCTGCGGCACATTCACCTTCAGGCACGCGCGGAAGCGCACCGGCTGGCGGCGCACTTTCTCGACGAGGACGTGCAGGCCGCGTTCGACCAGGAGGAGGTTCTATTCGAGAAGCGCCGAAGGAACGGCGAGGCGCTCAGCTTCGTCCCGTCTGCGGCCTCGACAAGCGCGCCCGTCACCTCGCCCTCCCCTGCGCCAGGCTTCGGTGTTCAGCCGAATACCGAAGCCTGCGTATTCATCACGCATCACTCAACGCGCTTCAGCGAAGCCATCCCGAAAATCCTCAAGCTCGCGCGGGCAGCGGGGCACTGGACCCGCGGGCTCGCCCAATACGAGCGCGTCCTGCGCACCTTCGCCTGGGTTACTGGCGACAAGGCGCTTGGCGACTACAATCACACCGACGTCGCCAAGTTCAAGAACGCCCTGCTCCAGATGCCGCGCGATTACCGGCCTTCGAAGGATTTCGACCGCCCGTTCGATGAGGTCGCGCAGGAGTTCAAGGTCACGCCCGCGAACGCCCGGTCGATCAACACGATCAAGCGCGATATGTCCTACATGAGCACCGCCAGCGATATCCTCGCCGAAGACGAATGGGCACCGAAGGTGCCGAATACGAAGCCGCTCGATTTCGCCGGGGTAAAGTTCGGCAAGCACAAGAAGGTATCGGCCAAGACCGCACGGCCGGTCTGGACCCCGGCACACATGGAATGCCTGTTCTCAGCCCCCCTTTGGACCGGTGGCGGCGGACATTTGCACCGGCTCGACGCCGAGGCCGGCAACGAGGTCTACCACGATGCGGCCTACTGGTTGCCGCTGCTGCTCTATTACACACACGCCACGGTCAACGAGATCGGCGGGCTGCGGGTGGATGAGGTCAACATCGACGATGTGGTCCCCAACCTCGTCATCAAGAACAACGATATTCGCGCCGAGGACGGCGTCGATGGCGGCGAGAAGAACGAGAACCGCGGCCGAATGATCCCCCTCCACCCCGAGATCCTGCGCCTCGGCTTCGTCGATTACGTCAAGGCGATCCGCGCTGAAAAGCACGCCGCTCTCTTCCCGGAGCTGTATCTGAACGGCTCCCGGGTCGGCGGGCACCAATTCCGCAACATCGCGTGGCGGCACATGGTGGAATGGATTGGCCTGCACATGCCAATCCCCACCAATCCTAGTTCAGGCAAGTCCGCCGACATGCACTCGATCCGCGCATTGGGGTCGAGCTTCTATGCCAAGGCCGAGGTGCCGGACCTTATGCGGGCTGACGTGATGGGGCACGCGCGAACCGGAACCAATGCGTTGCATTACTCGAAGCGCGCGGAAACGCATGGGGTCGATACGGTGCTTGCTGAGTATCGCGATTTCATGGCCAAGCATATCGATGTCGCAACGGCCCACCTCGCACCTCGCGATCCCGTGCTCCTTCCGCTGAAGCATCGCTCGCGGACTGGAAAGCCTCGCAAACCTTGCTGATCGCGATTGCTGCCGAGGCTGCAGGATCATGCAGCCTCGGCCTGGCATCCTTGATCAGAGGTTCTTATCCTCGGCCCTATAACGCTGAGGGTTACGTTCGCATTCCTCGCGAACGCGATCGAGCCAGGTCTCATACCAACACCATGTGTTGCCCACAGCGAAAGCGCCGTAAGGCTTATTGGGGTTTTTTGCGTCGAGCTTTTTCCAGAGGAGGGTATGGCTGTGCATGTTGAAGCGATCCCATTCCTCCGCTTGCATCTGCGTAACGATCTCCTTGGGCAGATACTTCCTCTTCTCGACCTCCTTGAGGGCGATATTAAACTTCTCGTCGACTTCGGAGCCCGGTGCGACAAGCTCGACAGCTAGATCCGCGCCGGGCGCGCGGTTCGCAGTCCTTCCGACCATGTATACCCGGAACGCGTATTGCGGATCGGCCTGCTGCTCCGGGGTAAGGCGAGCCTCGAAATCATTCATGGCCACCTCAACGTTGCGCGGAAGGTCGCTCGCCTTTTTGAGGATCGCGCGTTGCGCTGGATTGAAGGTGACGAACTGCAAGGCGATCGGCAGGCGCCGCTCAAGCGCGTATTGAGCCCCGAAGAGCTGCTTGATCGCGTCGTTGAAGTTGATGCAGCAGGCTTGCAGCTTTGCGCTCACCGCATCGTCGATGCGACTTGTTGACCGATGCTCGATTTCGTGGCGAAGTTCTAGAATAAATGCCAGATTGTCCTTAGCCCCGCGATCGATCGGGCACCGCGCATGCTTCAGGCACTGGCCGAGCTCCCAATACTTGTCTGCTCCGGCGGGGGTCTTCTCCACGACCTTACGACCGCCCCGGTTCCGGGTGTAACGGTAGTCGATACCCTCACGCTTGAACCATGCGTGGAGAAGGTAGGTCCACGCGATCACCGCGGTTACGATGAAGAGCTCGGATCGAAAGGTCAGGCCAGCGCTGTTGAAGGTATGCACCGCTGCGATCATCGCCTCGCGGGCCTTGATGAGCAGCTCATCACCCCGCAGCGAAAGGCCGGTCTCCGGATCAATCTCGGGCCAGGAGGTGAGGAAGGCTTCCAGTTCGTCTGGCGGAGCGGCTTTCACAGCCGCGTGCTTCTTGCCCGTGCGTATCTCGGAGATTGCGCGATGGTTCACCGATCGAGTGGGCCTTGTGAAGTATGCGAGAATGTCCTGATCGTTCGGCCAACGACCATCGGCCATCATCGCTTTGATGAGGGCTATCTCCCATCGTTC
>JAZBPE010000148.1:0-2053 GCA_036353345.1 Erythrobacter sp.
CGCCCGCACTCCCCAGGGCTGACCGACGCGCCAGCCAGCATCGCGAAAATAGGCCGCGATCGAGGCGAAGGTATCGGCGCGGTTGGTGAAGATGTTCGCCCGCCCGTCGCCATCGCCGTCACGCGCGAAGCCGCGGTCGGCGACCTTCATCAGCGCGACCCATTCGCTCGCGAACAATTCGCGCCGGCGCCCTTCCCACGCCAGCGTCGCGAGCGAGCGCGACAGATCGAAACCGCCCCTGATCCGGCCATAGCTCGTCTCGTGTCCGAAGATCGCGACGATAATCGATGCGGGAACCCCCGTTTCCATCTCGACCCTTGCAAGCTGCGACAGGTTCTCGCGATAGACCGAGCGTCCGCCGCCGATGCGCGCGGAATTGACATGGGTGGCGATGTAGGGGGCCAGATCGGGATAGCCGCGCCGGGTCGGGCTGCCGGGCTGACCCCGATCGAGCCGGATCACGCGGGCATCGGGGCTGAGCCCGGCTGTCATACGCTGGAGCGTCGCCTCGCTCACCCCTTGCGCGCGCGCCCTTGCCTTGAGTTGTTCGACATAGGCATCAAAGGCGATCCCGTCGCGCGCGGCGACCTGCGCAAGCGCGGGCTGCGTCGGGCAAGCCAGCAGCGCGAGCATGGCGGCGGAAACGGCGAGGAGCATCGATCGGAAATAGGACAGCATGACCGCCCTGCTCTCACACTTGGGCGCACGCGCCAAGCATCATCATTGCAAAACGCAGGCTTGAGCGTGGCAAGCTGCCCCGCTAACGCGGCAGGACGCGCGGACAGGTGGCAGAGCGGTTGAATGCACCGGTCTTGAAAACCGGCGAGGGTGAAAGCCCTCCGTGGGTTCGAATCCCACCCTGTCCGCCAATTACCTTTGATAGTATTGACGTTTATGTTGGCAATGGATGGTGTTCCCATATCCGCTCCCTAATATGCGGTCTCCTAGCCGTAGTTAGGGCTCCATGCTGAAAAACTCGATCCGGTGCGACTTCTCGCCTTTCCAGCCGTGAACATGAATAGCTAGGTCAGGATTGATGCGAAGTTCGTTCAATATGTCTCGCACCTGATCGGGCCTAAAAGTCAGACGAATGGTTTGGTTCTCTGTTCCAAAATCCGCCCAGCCGATAATGTTTGTCTGCGTGTAGGCGTCGAGGTTGGAGTAGAGTTGAAAAGTTGCCTTACTGTTCGCGCTTTCATCACCGTGTGACACATTGCCCTCGGCATAGATCGTAAGTTCGTGACCAACATCCCAGCCGGATGCGTAACCAACTCGATAGTCTGTCCAATTAAAGGATTTGACCCGGCCCCAAAAACCAAATCGCGTGGCCCCAAGCCCGCCGTATTCTTGTTTCATTTTCGGGGGGAGGCGCTGGAAAAGGTCGCCGATAAGATACATCGCCGAGAAAACGAGAAACACCACGCCGACTGTTTTTAGGACCCAATCAAGCATCCTGCCTCCCCCACAAAATACGTCGAAGTTAGAACGCTTCCCCGCATGACTCAGCGATAAGCTTTGAGATAGCCTTCAGCAAGCGGGCCGCGTCCTCGGCTTTCGCAAATCGTGCACCGTGCATCCAAGCGTTGCGGTTGCCCCTAGGCGCGCCCGGATTGGGGTGTAGACTTAAAGCCTGTTTCGTCTCACTCTATACTTGGCCCACTTGGGCAATATACTGCGGTCAGATCGTAAGAGGGGTGAGTCATGGGGGACGAAAGCGTTTGGGAGGTCGATAGGATTGCGGCGTCAGAATTGCTCGCATTCCTCGCAAACTCGCCGCAAGCGGACTGGGGCATACTGGCAGCGAAAGCATTCTCCAAAATGCGCCTCCAGAGCTACGAATGGGCCGCCGAGCGTGTGCATCAGTCCGCAATCAAAGCGCTTAAGACGGAAGCTGCCGAGATATTTCAGCACCAAGAGCCAGAGTGGACGGACGGGTACAGGCACGCGGAAGAATGCCTATTGGCTACATCACCAGCCGAGTTGCTGGAGGTGAATACCCGCGCTTCAAAGGGACAGGTTCTGAGATCATTTATTCGCACCGCCAAGCGGAGAG
>JAZBPE010000012.1:0-15366 GCA_036353345.1 Erythrobacter sp.
CGCGTGCAGCTATGGCTATTGCGACAGGCCCGCGCAGCAACTCCGCGCGGATGCGGTCATTCAATCGCTGGATGAACTACTAGAAACGCTCGGCAGACTGTAGAACTCAACAAGGTTGCCATCGGGATCGCGCAATTTGAACAGCGCAATCGGTCCTTCACGATTAACAGACGGCGAGACAACGCTTTCCGGCGCCACCCGGCGAACGTGATCGAACATCGCGTCGATATCCGCGACCCGTATGTTTGGAACCCCATTGTCTCCGATCTCGGCCTGAGGCGCGAATACAGATCTGGCTGCGAGCGCGAACTGCCCACCCGCAATATCGAACGAGACGAAAACGGGTGAGGAATATTCCGGTTCACGCCCGAAAAGTGCGCTGTAGAATTCGGAAGCCTGCTCCACATCCGCAACCACCAGGTAACTTCCCATCCTTTCAATCGCGGGGGCATCGACCATTCGATCATCTTCCACTTGGGCACGCACGGCATTGGATGCCATAAGGGACAAACCAACGAAAACCAGGACCCGATATCGCATTTGTTCCCTCCATGTTCTAATGGGTATCCCAGCTCTGCGCCTTTTGCAAGCTGGGGACAGACTTGCCGCTTTGCGAGATGCGCTGCCCGCCGCCCCACATTGAAATTGCATTGCAAGCGCCCGGCGAACATGCGACCGGGCGACCGAGAAATCGCCTACAAAATGGCTCACCGCTAACAGGGTAAGCCAACAGACTGGAGAGTTATCATGAGCATCGATTTCAAGGACAAGGTCGCGATCGTCACCGGCGCTGGCGGCGGGCTCGGCAAGGCTTACGCCCTCGAACTGGCGCGGCGCGGGGCCAAAGTCGTGGTGAACGACCTCGGCGGTGCGCGCGATGGCACCGGCACATCGGACGCAGCGGGCGAAGTGGTCGGCGAGATCGAGAAAATGGGCGGTGAGGCGATGGCCAATGGCGGTTCGGTCACCGAATTCGAGCAGATGGAAAAGATGGTTGCCGACGCCAAGCAGAAATGGGGCGGCGTCCACATCCTCATCAACAATGCCGGCGTCCTGCGCGACAAGACTTTCCACAAGATGAGCCCCGAGGATTTCGAATTCGTGGTCAAGGTCCACCTCACCGGCTCGGCTATGGTGACCAAGGCATGCTGGGAGACCTTTCGCGAGCAGGCTTACGGCCGCGTGTTGATGACCGCGTCTTCGACCGGACTGTTTGGCAATTTCGGGCAGGCTAATTACGGAGCGGCCAAGTTGGGTCTGGCCGGGCTTACCAAGACGCTCCAGCTCGAAGGCGCGAAATACAACATCAAGGTCAACACCCTATCCCCGGTGGCAGGCACGCGCATGACTGAGGACCTGTTTCCCGAGGAAGCGTTCAAGCTGTTCGCGCCGGAAAACGTGGTGCCCGCTGCGCTGTTCCTCGTCAGCGAGGATGCACCGACCAACGCCATCGTCGGTGCAGGCGCGGGTGGGTTCCACTCCAGCTGGGTGGTGATGAACGATGCCGTGTGGCTCAAGGACGAAGACCGCACGGTCGAAGGCTTCGCCGCACGCTGGGACGAGATCAGCCGGTTCGACAACCTTCAGGCGCCGCAATCGGGTAGCGAGCAGTCGGGCAACATTTTGAAGGCCATGCAGAAAGTCACCGGAGACGGTCCAGCCAGCGCGCGCGGGTAACCGGCTTTTCGCGACGGAATTCGACATAACCCGTCCTCGCAAGACCCGCCCTCGAAAGGGGGGCGGGTCTTTTTGGATCGAAGCGGACGAAGTTGACACCCTGTCACTTTCCAAATCGCCGAATAAGCTAATTATAACATATGTTTGAGCACCCTTCCCTGTGCCGGACGGACAGGGGAAGCGGGGCCATTTGCGGCCAAAAGGTCCGCGCGCGGTTTGTCGTCGATGCGAGGTCTAACGGGCTCGCCCGCTGTAGGAAACGGCGGCGGCGGGGTTTCGAGAACAGGAAACCGGAAGCGGCCTGACCGCTTGCGACCCTATAGCTGCCTACCCTATTAACTGTCATACTAATCGAATGAAGAAACGTTTTGGTCTCGTCAGCGTCCTTTGCTTGCTCGGATGCAGCGAGAAACCGGATGATACCGTCACCGTTTCGGTTCATGAAACGAGCGGCACCATCGAAGCCTGCTGTCGTCTGAAAGGCAACGATTGGCAAATGACACTCGTTGGGACCACAAGCAATCAAGCCCTCCTTTCGCTGCAAGGTGAGGAGCGCGGATTCATGGAATTGCGAGACGGGAACTTCGAAGAAATTTCGCAGCGCGAAGGATTTGCACCAACGACATTCGCCGGGCGGGAGGCAGTCGTTCGGCGCCCATCCGAAAGCAGCAAAATGCTAACGGCGCTTGTCGGCTACGTTAACGAACACCCTGAGCATCTCGCGATCCAAATTCGTTGCGTAACTCCACAATGCGCCGAGTTTGATGTTTTGGAACGCGATTTAGTTCTTCATGACGCGCGCCCTTGAAGAGTAGTTCGCTAGCCCGCTGGGACCCGATGGTGCGGTGGCAAGGACAGTGAATGCGTTTAGAGTTCGCATGGCAGAAATCCACCCAACAACAGACCCAATCAATAAGGCGGCCTGTCACGCCCCGTGGGGCTTTTTGTGAATATCTCGTTCCCATCCTCGGTGATCGCGATCGAGTGTTCGAACTGGGCGGATAGCGACTTGTCGCGGGTTACCGCCGTCCAGCCGTCATTAAGCAGCTTGGCCCATGGCTTGCCGAGGTTGATCATCGGTTCGATCGTAAAGAACATGCCGGGCTTGAGCTCCGGGCCCGTCCCTGCCTTGGCCGCATGGACGACTTCGGGGGCGTCGTGGAACAGGCGGCCCAGGCCATGGCCGCAGAATTCGCGAACCACGCCGTAGCGGAACTGCTTTGCATGCGCCTCGATCGCCGCGCCGATATCGCCGAGCCGCGCGCCGGGCTGCGCGGCCTCGATCCCGAGCATCAGGCATTCGTAGGTGACATCTACCAGCCGCTTCGCCTTCAAGGGTGGGTCGCCTGCAAAGTACATGCGGCTGGTATCGCCGTGCCAGCCATCGAGCAGCGGGGTCACGTCGATATTGAGAATGTCGCCATCCTTCAACGCCTTGTCCGCCGGGATGCCGTGGCAGATTACGTGATTGATCGAGATACAGCTCGAATGCGCATAGCCGCGATAACCAAGCGTCGCGGGCACCGCGCCCGCATCGAGCATCATGCCGCGAATGGCCGTGTCGAGGCTCTCGGTCGTGACGCCGGGTTTGACGAGGTCCGCCACTTCATCAAGGATCGTGGCAGCAAGCCGGCCAGCCTTGCGCATTCCTTCAAAGCCTTGCTCGCCGTGAAGCTTGATCGAGCCGTCGCGGTAGCCGGTCTGGTCGCTGTCGATGGTCTGATATTCGGTCATGAAACGCGATGTAGCGTTTGACCGCTGAACTTGCGAGTCCCCCCTGAAGACGCGCATTCGCCCGATCGTCGGCGCGAAAGCGTCGTGACAAGCGCGCGCTTGCGATTAAGGACGCAGCATGACCGATATCAAAGATTTGATCCAGCCAGACCGTGGCCAGGATGCCACCGCAATCCATCTCGTCAACGCCGACGGGTTCGACGCGTTCGCCAAGAGCCTGACCGCCGCGCAGCGCGCAAGCCTTACCGGCCAGAGGTTCGAGGGACGCAGCTACCAGGTCGCGATCGTGCCGGACGGCGACGGGTTCTTCGCGGTCGGCGGCGTGGCCAATCCGCAAGAGCTCTCGAGCTGGTGCCTCGCCAAGCTGGCCGAAGAGCTTCCTGAAGGGGTCTACCGGCTCGCCGGAGATGCGGCGGAAACGGGGGCAGGCCCGACAATGTTCGGCTGGCTGACCGCGCAATACGCCTTCACCCGTTACAAGACGCCCGAGCACCCGGTCGGACCGCGCATTCTGCTGACCGGACAAGCCGGACGGATCGACGAGATGATCGCCGAGGCCGAGGCCGAGATGCTGGTGCGCGACCTCGTCAACACGCCGGCCGAGGATATGGGGCCGGCGGCGCTCGAAGCCGAATGCGAGAAGCTGGTGAAGGCGCATGGGGGTGAGCTTGACGTAACGCGCGGCGATGCGCTGGAGACCGGCTATCCGATGGTTCACGCGGTCGGCCGGGCCGCGACGCGCCACCATGCCCCCCGGATCATGCACCTCACCTGGGGTGAAGCGAATGCGCCGGTGCTCGCCATTGTGGGCAAGGGCGTGTGTTTCGATTCTGGCGGGATCAACATGAAGTCGGCCGTGGGTGCGCGGCTGATGAAAAAGGATATGGGCGGCGCGGCGCACGCGATCGCCCTGGCCGGCCTTGTCATGGGTGCAGGGCTGAAGGTGCGGCTGCATCTGCTAGTCCCCGCCGTCGAGAACGCGGTTTCCGCAAACAGCTTTCGCCCCGGCGATGTACTCCAAAGCCGCAAGGGCTTGTCGGTCGAGATCCACAACACCGATGCGGAAGGGCGCCTGATCCTGGGCGATGCGCTTACCCGTGCGAGCGAGGAGGAGCCCGACCTGATCCTCGATTTCGCGACACTGACCGGCGCAGCGCGCGTGGCGCTTGGCCCCGATTATGCCGCGATGATGGCCCGGCGCGACGAGACGGCTGAAGCGATGATCGCGGCGGGCAAGGCGCATGACGACGAACCGTGGCGCTTGCCACTTCCCGAAGCCTATCGCGAATATCTCAACTCCGATATCGCCGATCTGGCTAATGCCCATACCAACCCCTTTGCGGGGGCGAGCGTTGCGGGACTGTTCCTCGACCGGTTCGTGGACGAGGGGCTCGACTGGGTACATTTCGATACGTTCGCCTGGCGCCCCTTGGCGAAGCCCGGCCGCCCGAAAGGCGGCGCGGGATGCGGCCTGCGCGCAGCCTGGCACATGCTGCAAGGGCGCTATGCTGGCTAGCGTAAGCCGCTCGGGCGAGGACCATGGCCGCTATGCCCTGCCCGAGGGGCCGCTCGGTCTTGAGGGACCGGTGGCGAAGCCTGCGCCTGGCACCCTGCCGGTGCGCGCAGACCTGGCGCATATCGCGCTCGCCGGCACGCATCTTGCCGCGCATTATGTCATCCCGATCAATGCGCTCGTCGCCGCCGCGCAAACCAGCATGCGCTGCCAGCCTCGCGACGATGCCGAGGTGAACTGCATTCTTGCGCGCGGAGCCCGGCTCGAAGCGCTCGATATCGGCGGCGAGTGGGTCTGGTGCTGCATGGGTCCGGATGGGCCAAGCGGCTATGTTCACAACGATTGCCTAAATCTTGGCGGTGTATGACGACAAAGCTGTTCATCGACGGTGCGGCAGGCACCACAGGCCTTGAACTTCGCGAGCGGCTGGAAGGTCGTGCACAATTCGAGCTGCTGGTGCTGGACGAAGCGCGGCGCAAAAACGCAGCCGCACGCAGGGAAGCACTGCACGAAGCCGACATTGCGATCCTTTGCTTGCCTGATGATGCCGCGCGCGAAGCGATGCAGTTGGCGGATGGATCGGATACGCGGATCATCGACGCATCGTCCGCGCACAGGGTAGCGCGGGGGTGGACCTACGGCTTTCCCGAGCTTGTCGGACACGAAGAGGTGGCGAAGGCACGGTTCGTGAGCAATCCCGGATGCTATCCGACAGGCTTTCTCGCGCTGGTCGCGCCGCTCGTGCGCGTGGGCTTGCTGCCCGCAGACTGGCCCTATACCGTCAATGCCGTCAGTGGCTATTCGGGAGGCGGAAACGCGCTGATCGATCGGTTCCGAAACGATCCGGGCATCGCGCTGCGCACCTATTCCCTTGATCTGGCGCACAAGCATCGGCGCGAAATGCAGGAGCACGCTGGCCTTGTTCACGGTGTTCTTTTCGCGCCAACCGTGGTCCCTGCCTTTCGCGGCATGCTGGTCGAGGTGCCGCTGCATCTGGGCGCGATGTCGACCGATCCGCATGCCGACGATCTGCGCGGGACGCTTGCCGAACAATATGCGTCTTCGCCAGTCGTTACCGTGAACGAGGGCCCTGCGCCTTCGGAGCTGTTGCTGCGCGAGGGCAGCGAACCGTTTGACGGAATGGAGTTGTTTGTATTCGGGACCGAAGGCGGCTGGAACGCCCGGCTCATTGCCAGGCTCGACAATCTGGGCAAGGGCGCAGCCGGAGCGGCGATCCAGAACCTCAACATCATGTGCGGCCTGCCCGAGACGACCGGCCTGCGGCTCTAGCGCCCGTGGCGCCAAACCCATTGCTTTTTGCGTTGCAACATTGCTAGCATCATGCTGATCACGCGATGATCCTTGCGTCGGCGCGCGGATCGACTACGCAACAATTATCAACCGTGCGCTCGGGTTTTCGAAATATCCGTACGTCGCGGCTGGGCAAGAAGGGCGGGGTAACCCCACGTGAAGAAGATCGAAGCGATCATTAAACCCTTCAAGCTGGACGAGGTGAAAGACGCGCTGCACGAAATCGGCGTATCAGGCATCACCGTCACCGAAGCGCGCGGGTTTGGCCGCCAGAAAGGCCATACCGAGCTTTATCGCGGGGCCGAATACAATGTCGATTTCCTGCCCAAGGTGCGGCTCGAAACCGTCGTTCCTGACGATCAGGCCGACCGCGCGATCGAAGCCATTGCGGCGGCGGCAAAAACGGGACGCATCGGCGATGGAAAGATCTTCGTAACCACGATCGAACGCGTGCTGCGCATCCGCACCGGCGAAACCGACGAGGCTGCGATATAACGCCTGCGACGCGGCGCTTTCGATCGCCTGATTTTTATTCCCCGATTTCCATCCCGTGCATATCATCTTTCGAACGGAGAATACCGACATGGCTAGCACATCTGACATCCTCAAGCTGATCAAGGACGAGGAGATCGAATGGGTCGATCTGCGTTTCACCGATCCCAAGGGCAAGTGGCAGCATCTCACCATGGCGGCCAGCGCGATGGATGAAGACGCGCTCGAAGACGGCCTGATGTTCGACGGGTCCTCGATCGAAGGCTGGAAGGAGATCAACGAAAGCGACATGATCCTGAAACCGGACATGGACGCAGCCTATGTCGATCCCTTCAGCGCGACACCGATGCTGTCACTCTTTTGCGATATTATCGAACCTTCGGACGGGCAGAATTACGGGCGGGACCCGCGCTCGACCGCGAAGCGCGCCGAAGCCTATCTTGGCACCACAGGCATAGGCGACACGATCTTTGTCGGGCCGGAGCCTGAATTCTTCATGTTCGACGATGTCCGTTTCGAAGACGGCTATGCCGCATCGGGCTTCATGCTCGACGATATCGAATTGCCGACCAACACCGGCAAGGAATACGAGATGGGCAACATGGCCCACCGCCCGCGCGCAAAGGGCGGCTATTTTCCCGTCGCGCCGGTCGACAGCGCCGTGGACATTCGCGGCGAGATGGTCGCCACGATGATCGAAATGGGCCTCAACATGGACAAGCACCACCATGAGGTCGCCGCCGCGCAGCATGAACTCGGCATTACCTTTTCGACGCTGACCCGCACGGCGGACCAGGTGCAGATTTACAAATATGTCGTTCAGCAGGTCGCCCATGCCTACGGCAAAACCGCGACCTTCATGCCCAAACCGATCAAGGACGACAACGGCTCGGGCATGCACACCCATATGTCGATCTGGAAGGATGGCAATCCGACCTTTGCGGGCAACGAATATGCGGGCCTGTCGGAAACCTGCCTCCATTATATCGGCGGCGTCATCAAGCATGCCAAGGCGATCAATGCCTTCACCAACCCGACCACCAACAGCTACAAGCGTCTGGTCCCCGGGTTCGAAGCGCCGGTGCTGCTCGCCTATTCGGCGCGCAACCGCTCCGCCTCCTGCCGCATCCCCTATGGCGCGGGAGACAAGGCAAAGCGGGTAGAGTTCCGCTTCCCCGACGCGCTGGCGAACCCCTATCTGTCGTTCTCCGCGCTGTTGATGGCCGGGCTCGACGGGATCGAAAACAAGATTCATCCCGGCGATGCGATGGACAAGAACCTGTATGATCTCCCGCCCGAAGAGCTTGCCGATGTCCCCACGGTGTGCGGCTCGCTGCGCGAGGCACTTGAGGCGCTCGAAGAGGATCACGAATTCCTGCTGAAGGGCGATGTGTTCTCGCAGGATCAGATAATCGCCTATGCCGAACTCAAGTGGGAGGAACAGTTACGCCTCGAGACGACGCCCTCGCCGGTCGAGTTCGACATGTACTACAGCGCCTGATCGCAAGCGTTCGCTTGTAAGAAGTGGCGGCTGATCCGCCGCCCGATATGTAAAAGCCCTGCCTGTCAGTTCAGGCGGGGCTTTTTCGTGATTACCGGTTGCCATGCTTCACTTGAGGTGAAGCATACCCCGGCGTCCGGCCACGATGAGGGTCGCCTGCAACGAACCGCCTCTTGAGCAGAACTTGTACCTGTAAAGAGCTTTACAGTTCTGTCTGGACAGCGAAGCGGATCAGGCGCTCTTCGCATTAAGTCCGCGCTGTTCCCGTGCGCGCTTCGCTGCAAGGGAGCGGCCCAGCGCCACGGCGCCGCGATCGGGACCGCGGCTGCTATTGCGAAGGGTGCGCGCGGTCAGCGCCTCGTTGGGTTGCGGAACGCCCAGGAGAAAGCCCTGCGCATAGCGACAACCCATATGCATGAGCAGATCGCGTTGCTCGTCGCGCTCGATCCCTTCGGCTACCACCTTGATATCCAGACTGCGTGCCATCGCGATCATCGCCTGGACGATCAGGCGGGATTGATGGTCCGAACACAGCGACTGGACGAAGCTCTTGTCAATCTTCACCATATCGATGGGATAGTCGCGCAGATGCGTGAGCGATGAAAACCCGGTGCCAAAGTCATCGAGCGCGATCTGCATCCCTGCATCCTTGAGCGTGTTCAGGACGCGGCGCGCCGTGTCATGATCGTTCACCATCAACATGGTCTCGGTGACTTCGAGCGTTACAGAAGTGGGAGCTATCCCAGCGCCTTGCAGTCGATCGAGGAAGTTCGTTGCGTAATTCTGGCTGAGGAGATCGGCTTCGGTTGCGTTGATGCTGATGTAGGAGAGGTCTGGCAGCGCGAGCGCGATCTTACGATAATCGGCACAGATAAAACGCACCATTTCCTCGCCGATCTCGCGCGAAATATGTGGGTCGAGAATGGCGGGAAAGACATTGGTGGCGGTCAGTTCGTTGCCGCTTCGCGTCCGCAGGCGCATCAGCGCTTCGAGCCCGACAGTTTCTCCGGTCAACAGATCTATGATGGGCTGGTAACTTGCAAACAGGCGCCCGGCATCGATAGCGCTGCGCACCTCGTTGATGGCTTCTTGCTTCTCGCGATTGTCCTTTTCCAGCTCCTCGCCATAGAATTGCAGCGACCCGCTTTCTCGTCGTTTGGCGTTGTACATGGCAAGATCGGCACGGCGCACCAGTTCGCGCCCGCCAATCGTGTCGTGACTGACCTCTGCCCCACCGGTTGCGTGCATGACGAGCTTGCGTCCGGAGATATAGAAAGGCTCCTTCACTGCTTTGTCGAGCTTGTGCCAGAGGTGCTCGATATCCTCGCGGGTGGAACCAAGCGGAGCGATGAAGACGAATTCGTCACCGCCCCAGCGTGCGGCAACCACATTATCGGGCAGGGTTCGGCGCAATCGTCCGCTTACTTCCTCCAGCACCATGTCGCCGATCAGATGGCCAAACGTATCATTGATCGCCTTGAACCCGTCGAGATCAAGCAGCAGGAGGCCGATCGCTGCGCCTTGTGTACGCTGGCGCTTGATGGTTTCGCCCAGAATACGGTCGAGCGCGTGGCGGTTATACATGTCGGTAAGGCTGTCGTAGTCGGCCGCCCGCTGCAACGCCGCCTGTGCGTGGTGGCTTTCGGTGATGTCAGTGAGCACGCCGACGATGCGGTCCGATTTACCGTGCTCTGTGGGCAAGCATTCGCCGCGTGCAAGCACCCGGCGAATGTCGCCCGCACTGTTCTCAAGATCGGCTTCGAACGAGAATGCCTCGCGTTGTTCGATCGCGCGGCGGACTGTTTCTGACACCATTTCGCGGTCCTGTGGCGCATAGGCGTTGATCGCGGTCTCGAGCGTCAAGGGCTGGCCCGGACTGATCCCGTGTATAGCGTAGACACCCTGCGACCAGCTTACCTGCGACGTCTCGCAATCGAGTTCCCACGACCCGATCCGTGCGGTCTGTTCGGCAGCAACGAAGATCCGATTGGCTTTCTTCAGGTCCTTGTTCTTTTTCGATAGCCGATCGGCAAGCTGATCCTTCAGCTGCGCCTGTTGATGGGCGACAATGAGATCTCCCACGATGTGCGCGAGCACTTCGAGCTTGGCGAAAGGCAATCCTTCGAACTTGTTCGGCGTGGAATCGATGACGCACAAAGTCCCCACGCGTGCCCCGTCGGGCCCGGTGATCGGCTGCCCGAGATAAGTGCGGAGTTTCGGCTCGCCTGTGACCGAGGGGTTGTCGCAGAAGCGTTCGTCGGCGGACGCGTCCGGAACGTATAGCTGTCCCTTATCTGCAATTGCATGATTGCAGAAAGACACTGCGCGTGGGCTCTCGCGCGGTCCGCATCCCTGAAGCGACAAGGTCCAAACGCGGTCTTCATCGACGAGCGAAATCGCTGCGATCTGCGCATCGAAAAGGCTCGCCGCCAGCTGTGTGATGCGATCGAACATTGGCTGCGGCGGCGTATCGAGAATGCCGAGCGCGCGCAGCGAGGCGATGCGCGCCTCTTCATCGCTTTGATTTGAAGTTGTCACCCGCGTTCGTCCTGGCCAGCTTTGCCTTGGTTCTTCATCTCGGCGTCATAGCCGCGCGACGGTTAAACAAAGGTCAAGGCGTAAGCCGCCGGTTAATCTTGCCTGCCTGTAGGTTTGGAATGTTCGTTGTTCGGAGAAAACTTAGCATTTTCCTACTGCTCGCCGATCTGTCTATTCAGCCGCCGTGTGTTTACTCACTCCCAGCGAAAGACTGATTTAACCATGGCCAGCAATCCCCCGGTAAAGCGCCGCCATTTGTACGATACGCTGCGCAGGCTGCTCGCACGGCCCTTGCGCCAGAACGAAATCGAGACGCTTAAAATCGCGCTCGATGATCTGGGCTGTCCGGTGGAGCCGCCGCCCCTGCCCGAGACGATCGGCGTTGAAGGGATCGCGCTTATCAAACAGTTCGAAGGCTGCGCGCGGCGGCGCGGGGACGGCATGTTCGAAGCCTATCCGGATCCCGGCACTGGCGGCCCGCCCTGGACGATTGGTTGGGGCGCGACGCGCTTCGGGCTGCACGGCGAAGTCACCCGCGAAACGGTATGGACCCAGGCCCAGTGCGACGAGCGGCTGATCGATGACCTCGCGCGTTATACCCAAGAGGTGACGCGCGCTTTGGGAGACGCCTCGCGCACCCGGAACCAGTTTGATGCCCTGGTGAGCTTCCATTATAATACCGGCGCAATCGCCCGCGCTACGCTGACGAAAAAACACATTGCCGGCGATTACGAGGGTGCGGCGCGCGAGTTTGGTCGCTGGGTCTATGCGGGGGGACGCGTGCTCAAAGGCCTCGAGCATCGCCGCGCAGCCGAAGCGGCGCTCTATCGTGGTCGATAGGCTGAGTTGCGGTCAGTAATCGCGGCTGATTTCTGCAAGAACGCTGTCGCGCCCGATAGTGGAAACGGTGCCTAGCAGCGCCAGCCAGCGGGTGATGCGATATTCGAGCTGCGTGGCGCTGTAGCCCTGCCCGTCGGTCACGAGTTCGACATAGATGTTCCGTCCAAGATTCTTGCCTAGCGCCACGCCGGTGCCGCGCCCGATCACCGGATCCGCCGCGACGATACGCAGCTGGTCCAGACCAATCGAATCGCGCAAGTCTCCGATCGGGTCGAGGCCGCCGCCCCCGCCCTGAAGCGAAGCGAGCGCCGCGCCCAGCTGCAACGCGTCGGTGGCGGACAGCGAAGTTACCGATCCGCCAAACAAGAGCCGCGCGAGTATCTCTTCCTCAGGCAAGGTCGGGGTGGAGGAGAAAGCCACTTGCGGCGACTGAGCGTTGCCGGTGATGGTGACAGTGACCTCGGTCCCACTTGCGGTCGTCTCCGCAGCGAGGTTGAGTCGCGGGTCGATCGGCTGGTTCACATCGAAGGAAATCTCGCCGCGCGTGAGTTCAAAACGCGTTCCGGCAAAGGTGTAATCCCCACGCACCAGATTAGCCTCGCCGCCGATGCGCGGATCATCGACCGTACCGCGCAGAGCAATATCGATCCCCCATTCGCTTTCGAGCCCCAGTCCGTCAACCGAAACACGGCTGGGTGCCCGCGCATCGACAAGATAGCGCCAGGACCCCGATGCGGCGCTCGACTGCACCGCTTCGGTCTGGTCGGGACGGTTGATCTCGCGCGTGTCGATCTGGGGCAGGCGCACGTCTTCAGCGGCGATACCAAGGCTCCAGCTCGCCCGGTCGACTTCGACCCGGCCGGCAATGGTGCCGCCCATTCCATTCGAAACAATCCGCAATGGCCCGCTGATGGTCGCATCGAGGCCGTTGGCGTTGAGCAGGCGTGCCCTGTCGGCTGCCGCGCGAATATCAATGCGCGGACCGCGACCCGCCTGAAGCCCGGCGAGATCGACGCTGCCACTGCCGCTCACTTTGCCGCCCCCGTCGGTCCGTCCGGAAAACCGGGTGAGTTCGAGCCGTGATCCGGCGAACCGGCCCCGCGCGCTGATATTGGTCACTTCAGTACCCGAAACCGCGCTTTGCAGCCGCAGATCGTCGCTTGCGAGATTGCCGGAAATGCGCGGATCTGCAAGGGTGCCAGCGGCCCGTGCCTCGACCTGAAGCGGTCCGGTAAGATCGAACAGTTCGATCCCGGCAAGCCGCCACAAACCTTCAGCAGCGCCATCATAGGTAAGCTCGCCGGCTAGCCGTCCGCGCTGAAGCCGGGCGAACAGTCCGCTTCCACTGGGTATCTGCGTAATGCGAGCATCGACCCGCCCGAGCGTTGCCGTTTCTCCACGCAGCCGGGCACCAAGGACGAGGCGCTGCGGCGCAAGGTTCGCGACCGCGTAGACATCGATCGGCTTGGACGACAAGACGAGCCCCGAACGGCTGAAATCGTCGATCTTGATACGCGCATTGCCGGTCGGCGGGGCATTTCCCTCCTGCCGGTAGGTGACAACGCCCGAGAGCCGCCCTCCAAGGCCGAGATCGGCTCCAGCGAGATCGGCGAGGCGCAGCGGCATGCGAGCAAGCTGCACTTCGAGGGCGGTGGTTGCGCCGCCGAGCTGCCCTTCGAGAATGGTGAAGCCGCGTCCGAAACCGATCTGGGTCGGGGCAAGGCGATAGCCGCCCCCGTCGAGCGCGGTTACCACGGCGCGGCGCGGCATGGTGATCCGGCGCCCGCCATACCGGCCTTGCGCCACCACAGCATAACGGCCCGGCGCAATGTTGCCGTCGAACTTCAGGACGAAGCGGTCCGAGCGCCGTCCGGCGATCGCCCCGGTAATTTTCCCGCTTCCGTCAACCACTTCGGCATCGGCAGTAAAGCTTGCCACCGAAAGCGCTCCATATTCCAGACCCGAACCGTCGATATCCGCGATGATCCGGCTCGACCCGTCGGCAAAGGCGCCGCTTGCCTCCACGTCGGCGCGCGCGATGGCGATGGGTGTTTCTCCGCCAAAGCGGGCATTGCGGGCACGCGCGTCAATATCGAACCCTTGCGCTCCGCCAGCACGCGGTGCGAGCGCGATCGTGCCGTCGAGCCCGCCGCCCGACAAAGCGAGATTGCCCCGGATCCCGCTATCGCCGAGCGTCAGGTCGCCGCTCACATTCGTGTTCGAAACGGTAAGCGCTGCGATATCGAGCCGGGTCGGCCCATCGCCGGGCAGAACGATGCCAAGGTCGCCTCTGAACGGTCCAAGCAGGGAGCCGCCGGAAACATCGAGCGCGAAGCCCTCCTCGCTCGGCTCCAGCGCGACGCGCACATCGACGAGCCCGGCCGCTGGAAGCGGATCGGCCAGCACCAGCTCGGCCCGCGGTCCGCTGCCATCAAGCACCGCATCGAAGGTAAACGGCCCGTACTCGACATGCTCACCAGTACCAGCGAGCGTGGTCGTGCCGTCCGCTATAGTGCTATCGAGCCGGACATCGAGCCGCTCGCTATCTATCACCATGTCGGTAAGCGCAATCGGGCGTCCCTGGCCAAGGCTTACACCGCCACGAAAGGCGATCCGCCTGCCTGCGACATTGGCGACGGTCTCGTTCGCAACCGCCCTGATAGCGCCCGAAATATCGGCGCGTACGCTCCAGGGGTCCTCTCCGCCAAAGCCTGCAAGGATGGTCGAATTGACGCTTACCTGACCTACGTTCTCGATGGCGAGACCACGCGCATTGACCGGCCCGGCGATCGCATAGCGTCCCGCCGCGATATTGCCGCGCAACACCAGCCCGGCCTCCAGACCGGGGAAGCGCAGCTGCGTCCGGTTCGTCGCAAGCCGGTTCCCCTGATAGGTAAGCGTGCCGTCGAGCGTGCCCCCGACCAGCCGCGGATCAGCGAATTCATTGCCAGTCAGCACCCGCGCGACCGATATGTCAAGCGGCAGGGTCAGCCGGGTCCCATCCCAGACCGCCGTCGCTTCCTGTTCGGCATCGATGAGCGTTGCCGCGCCTGCGACCGCGAGGGTATCGATAGTCAGGCGATGATCGATCGCAAGGTCGCGGAAAGGCCCATCGATCACGGCGGTCAGCTGCGCGCCTTCGGCCCGTGCGACCTCACCCAGCAAGTCCGGATCGCGCAGAATGGCGCGTGCCTGGAACTCCTCGGCGCGGTTGCCCGCCAGATCGAGCACGCCTTTACCGCGCAGATTAAGAGCGGAACTGACGGCCGCAAGGCTTCCGTCGAAGACCGCCTCCTCCAGCGTTCCCGCCATTGCCAGCGATACTGTGTCTCCCAAGGCGCGGCCCAGAATGCCTTCGAGGGTCGTGGGCGGGCTGACCTGGCCGAGAAGCGCGTAGGTCCCGGCATTGTTCGCAATGCGGAAGGCCGCGATGCGCGTAGGTTCGCCAGCTTCATCGCGTGCCGCGCCCCCCTCGCCGCCGCGCGCGGGCAAGCGGCGCACGAGGCCGTAGCCGTCCCAGCGCGTATAGGTGCCCTCGCCTTCGATCCGCGCATCGTAAGCTGCGCTGAGCCCGGCTATTGCCGCGATCGGACCGTCGGCGGCGGCGCGATAATCGAGCGCAAGGTCGAACAGATCATCTTCGGGTCGGGCATCGAGACGCAGATCAATCCGGTCTTCGGGGCCGAACGCGCCTTCGAGATCGACCAGCGCGCGGCCTTTGCGAATGTCGATCTGAGCCAGCGCCTCGACGCGCTGCTGC
>JAZBPE010000149.1:0-3936 GCA_036353345.1 Erythrobacter sp.
CGACTTGTTGAGGTCGAAGGAACGGTAATTATCTGGAGTGAAATCATGGAAAACCGACGCAATCCCGTGCCACCGGCTGCGACACTCGACATAAACTGCGACTGCAAAGAATACGTGATCGACTACCTCGCTAAGAGCTTCCCGGTGCGTCTTATGCAGGTCTTTGCAGACGAAGACGGCAATCCTCGTTCCGAAGCGATGAGCGACGACGAAGGCAATCCCGTTTTCTGCCAGCGTGCGATTGCCGCGCGCGATGCGCTGATCGAGCAGCTCTGCGCGCTGCCGCCAATCGCTACCGCGCTCGACGCGATCATCGAACACTTCGGAACCGACGCCGTGGCCGAAGTCACGGGTCGCACCCGCAGGCTTGTCCTGGGCCGTGATGGCCTGCAGCGCCTCGAACGGCGAAGCCCCAGTGCCAATGTCGCCGAAGCGCAAAGCTTCATGGAAGGGACCAAGCGCATCCTGGTCTTCTCGGACGCAGGCGGCACGGGTCGATCCTACCATGCCGACCTTGGCTGCCGTAACCAGCAGCGCCGGGTTCATTTCCTGCTCGAGCCGGGCTGGCGTGCCGACAACGCGATCCAGGGGCTCGGTCGGACCAACCGCACCAATCAGGCCTCGGCCCCGCTGTTCCGGCCGGTAACCACCGACGTGAAGGGCGAACGCCGCTTCATCTCGACCATTGCGCGTCGGCTCGATGCATTGGGCGCGCTGACGCGCGGCCAGCGTCAGACTGGCGGACAGAACCTGTTCGATCCGGCAGACAATCTCGAAAGCGACTATGCGCGCGATGCGCTCAGCCGCTGGTTTCAGCTGCTCTATGACGGCAAGCTCGAAGCCACGAGCTTCGGCAACTTCGTTGAACGGACCGGGCTGCGCCTCGAAAACCCCGATGGCGGACTGACCGATAATCTCCCGACCATCCAGCGCTGGCTCAACCGCATTCTTGCGCTGCCGATCGCGCTCCAGAACGCCATATTCGATGAATATCTCGGCCTCGTCGAAGCGCGGATCGAAGCTGCGCGTGAAGCCGGAACGCTCGACCAGGGACTGGAGACCGTGAGGGTCGATCGCTTCACGGTCCTCGCCGATGAGCTCCTGCGCATAGACCCCGTGACCGGTGCCGAGACCCGTCTCGTCTCGCTCGAAGTGACGAGGCACCTTCGGCCTCTGCGATTGAAGCGCTTGGTGCGGATGCACGAGATTGGCAGTTCGCACGCGATCCCGATGCGCAATGCGCGCTCGGGCAAGGTCGCGCTGTCGGTTCCTGCCCGGCGCCTGATCGCCGACGACGGGGCCGTGATCGAACGCCGCCGCCTGCTGCGACCGCTCAACTCCGCGAACTGGACACTTGAGGCACTCGGTGAAAGCCATTGGGAGGAAATTGGCGTCACTGCGTTCACGAGCGCCTGGCGGGCCGAGGAAGAGGAGGCTGCCGTTTCACCGGTCACCGAGCGCGTCCATCTCGCCACCGGACTTCTGCTTCCTGTCTGGAAGCGCCTTCCCGGCGATCATGTCCGCGTCACCCGGCTCGTTGCCGAGGACGGCCAGTCGATCATCGGGCGCGAAGTGCTCGATGTCGATCTCGCGGCAATTGCCGATACCTTTGGCCTTTGCGGAGTTACCGGGCCAGCTGCAGAGCAGATCGGCGACCTGGTCCTCGCCAGCGGCAAACCGCTGGGCCTCGCGAGCCACGATCCACTCACCGTGAAACGCTCGCTGGTCGGCGGCGAGCAGCGCCTGGAGCTGACCGGGTTTTCGCCCGATCGCCTCGACTGGTACAAGAACAAGGGCTGCTTCACCGAGATCATCCGCTACCGCACGCGGCTGTTCGTGCCAGTCTCCGCAGCCGCGTCGATCCTCCCCGCGCTGGCCGCCTGATCCCTCAGTCAGACCCCAATCACAGAATGAGAGTGGAGGGAGCCCTTGGGCTTGTGGGCCTCGTGATCCTCACCTGCGCCTTCATTCCATCAGGAGAACACCCATGATCCAGTCGATACCCTTGAAGAAGCTCGTCCCGAGCCCGCGCAACGTTCGCAAGTCGAGCGACGTGCTGGCCGACCTCCAGCTGCGGGCAGACATTGCTGCGCGCGGCCTGCTGCAGAACCTCGTCGTGCGCAAAGGAAAGCGCGGCAAGTTCGAGGTCGAAGCAGGCGGTCGCCGTCTCGCCGCGCTGCAGGCGCTGGCTGAAGAGGGCACATTGTCCGACAACCACGAGGTCACCTGCCTCGTCATCGAAGGCGAAGAAAGCGAAGTGCGCGAGGCCAGTCTTGCCGAGAACTTCCAGCGCCTCGCGATGAATCCGGCCGACGAGGCGCAGGCTTTCGCGGCGATCATCGAGGCAGGCGCTACCACCGAAGACGTGGCGCGCCGCTTCGGCCTCACCGTCCGGTTCGTCGAAGGGCGCCTGCGTTTGGCAAGTCTGGCACCCTGCGTCTTCGAAGCGCTCGCCGAAGGCACGATCACGCTCGACATGGCCAAGGCCTACGGCGCGATCTCCGACGTGGAGCGCCAGGCGCATGTCTATGCCGAGCTGCAGGACGCCTGGTACCAGATCACGCCCGACACGATCCGCCGCATGGTGCTCGACGCCACGGTGCGCGGTTCCGATCCACGCGCTGTTCTTGTCGGTCGCGATGCCTACCTCGCTGCGGGTGGCCGGATCGAGCGCGAACTGTTCGATGATGATGCCAGTGAAAGCTGGATCGATGTCGCGCTGCTCGAAGACCTCGCGCACAAGGCCATGAACGAAGCCGCAGAAAAGGTCGCGATCGAATATGGCCTTGCCTGGGTGCGCCCGACGCTTGGCAACTACGTCAGCCATGACCTTGTTGAAGGTCTCGGTCGCTTGCCCTGCGAGCCTGCCCCGATGACCGAGCAGGAAGCGCAGGACCTCGGCGAACTTGAATCTGACTACGACCGCGTCGCCGCCGTGCTCGAAGACGAAGACAGCGACGAGGAGGAGATCGCCAAAGCCGAACGCGAACTCGTCGTCATCGACCGGGCCATGCGCGAGCTCAATGATCGTCCCCCTGTGCTTGCCGACGAACTGAAACAGGAGGCCGGTGCCTTCCTCGTCCTCTCGCGCAATGGCGAGCCGACACTGGTCCCGCAGTTTTACACCGAGACCGAAGTCGTCGCCGACGAAGGTGTGGTCGAGGCCATCGAGGAAAGCGGAGCGGTGAAGACCAAGGGGAGCGCGCTGTCGCAGCGTCTTCTCGACGAGCTCGCAATGCAGCGCCGCGACATTCTGGCGATCCATCTCGCGAACGATCCCGCACTGGCGCTGGACTTCATGGTCTTCACGCTCGCCGATGCCGATGGGCACGACTGGCGCGCCAAAAAAGCATCGACGCTTGTCGGCTCGACCGCGTCCGGCCCGGTTACCGGATTTGAGGCCAAGGACGCACCAGCGAGTGCTGCTCTGGCCGAGTTCGCTGGCTCGCTCGATGAAAGCTGGCGTATTGGCGAAAGCGATGTCGAACGGTTTGCTCAGTTCCGGGCGCTTTCCGATGAGGCGCGCTCGGCCTGGCTTGGCCATGTTATCTCGCGCACGCTTATCGCGAGCCTCGCCTGCGAAGGCGAGCGTTCGGTGCCGATGCACGAAGCGCTCGGCTCGCTCCTTGAAATCGAGACCGCACATTGGTGGCGTCCCACAGCGGCCAACTATTTCGACCGCGTGGCCAAGGCCCGCACGCTCGAGGCGCTCGATGCCGCTGGTGGTCCAGAACTGGTCAGTCGCTATGCCGCCTCGAAGAAAGCAGAGCTGGCGAGCGCTGCTGAGCGCATCTTCTCCGGCAACTTCATCGGCGAGGCACATATCAAGGAACGGGCGCAGGCCTGGGTGCCTTCGATCATGCGTTTCGCCGGTGCCGAAGAGGTCGAACCGGTTGACGCCGAAGCGGATGAGCCGGTCAGCAATGTTACAGCTGA
>JAZBPE010000150.1:0-3210 GCA_036353345.1 Erythrobacter sp.
GCAGGAATTGCCCGCGACCTGCTGGAGGAGGTGTTGCCGCTGCCGATGCCTATCAGGCTGATGGGGCTGACGCTCTCCAACCTCGAAGGCGGGGTCGAGGACGAGACGGGGGATGAAGCCCGCAAGTCGGCCAATGCGCGGGCGGGGGGTGCGCAGCTTTCGCTGTTCTAGGGCGCCCCGGCGCTCCCTGCGCAGTCGTGGCGACGCCAATGCGCTAGCCTTCCGCGCGTGAGGCGACCCAGCGGCTCGGGCAGCGAGTTTGGCGGGAAAAAGCGCGCCTCGATTACCTCGCGCCCGTCGGGGACGGGGTCGCCAGTGGCAAGCGCGGCGAAAAGATGGGCCGTCAGCGGCGATCCCGAAATCTCCTCCTCGATCGCAGCGAGCGGTTCGAACCCATCAAGCTCCAGGCCCAGTTCCTCACGCACCTCGCGCCGCGCTGCCTCTTGCGGGTCTTCTCCCGGCCCGACCCCGCCGCCTGGCAGCGCCCAGCCCTTCGGCCCGTAGGAATGGCGCAGCAGCAGGACATCTCCGGCGCGGTTGGTGATCACCACCGCGCAACCGACGAGCCTGGTCCCGCGCCAGCGACGCCAGCGATCCCGCAGGCGAAAGGCCAGCGGCAACAGAGCGCGGTGGAGCGGTGCGGGAAGCAGGCCGGACAGAGCCTCGGCCACGCGCTCGGCCCGGCGGATCATCGCGCGCAGCATTCTGGCGCGCCGATCAGTAGAAGCACGTCACCGGCATCTGCACCCCGGCCTCGCGCGCGGCAAGAAGGCGGCGCACCGGCAGGTCGTGCTTGCCCTTGAGCGCGGCGTCGAAAACCTCGCGTTTCGTCTGCCCGCGCGCGACGAAGGCCATCTCGTCGCAATCGAGAAGGGCGGGGATGGTGAGCGTGATTCGCGCGAACGGCGCCTCGGGCGGCAGCGGATCGGGCGTGATCCGGATGACCTTGTCGGGCGCGTCGGGATCGGGCTGGCTGCTCGGGAACAGCGAGGCGATGTGTCCGTCCGCCCCCATGCCCAGCCACACCAGCGCGAAATGCGGCACCGCCATGCCCTGTACAAGCGGGGTGATGGTTGCGCCATGCGGCTCAAGCAGCGACCGCAGCGCGCCGGTATTGGAGGCGGCGTGATCCTCCGCCACTTCGCGGTCATCGGTCGGGAAGACGGTGACGTTGGCCCATTCGAGCGGCTGTTCGAGCATCAGCTTCAGGATCGGCGCCGGGGTCGATCCGCCGGGAAGCGCGATGGCGATGGGGCCGTCCGCTTTCTTGATCGCGCGAACGAGGCGCAGGTGAAAGAAATCGGCGATCTGCTGATCGCTCGCATGGGTGAGCGTCGTCACCTTCGTGATCGCAGGTCGGTTGATCCACATGCGCCGGATAATAGCAAACGGGCCGCTTCCGCCTAGCGGAAACAGCCCGTGATGCACTTATTTTCGCTTTGGCTAGCGCGCTTCGATCAGGGCTAGCGCGCTTCGATCAGCCCAGCAACGAATTGAGGAACCAGACGCGTTCCTCGGCCATGTCGGTCCAGTCGTCGATCAGACCGTCGGTCGCGTTGTCGCCGGCGCGTTCCGCGACTTCCTTCATACCCTTCAGCTTCTTGACCATCGCGGCGTTGTCGTCGCGCAGTTCGGTGATCATTTCCTCGGCGGAAAGCTCCGCTTCGTTCTGATCCTTAACCTTGGTGAGCTCGGCGATCATGCCAACGCTGGTGATCGTCCCGCCGCCCAGCTTGCGGGCGCGTTCGCCGATCGCGTCGATCTGGCCCTGGATCTCCATGGCCTGCTCGTCGAAAAGCAGGTGCAGGTCGCGAAAGCGCGGACCCTTCACGTGCCAATGGAAGTTCTTGGTCTTAACGTAGAGCGCGAAGTGATCGGCCAGCAGACCGTTGATCTCCTGAACCATTTCGACGGTGGCGTTGTTGTTGGGGTCAAGCATGCAGTTCCTCTTTGTCTGCGTCGCGCGGTGTCGCTTTTCCCGCAAATGGCAGGAATGGCCGCGCGACTGTGTCTTCATCTAAACAACGGACGAATGACTGCTTTGTTTCGCAGAACATCAGTTCGCAGCAATCGCCAAAATCGATCATCAAACCCCGTAACGAGCATCCAATCCGATGAAGAGCGCCGCAACAATCAAACCCGCCGCCAGCGTCAGCCTGATCCATCGCAGCGGCCACCGGGCCAGCGCCTCGGCGCCCAGCATCCACCCCGCGCCGACCGCTATCGCTCCGCCCAGCGCCCCGCCCAGCAAGGCGGTGAGCGGATAGGTCGCCTGCGCGGCGAAGGCGAAGATCACGAAGCGCGCGCCGTCGCCCAGTTGCCGCCACAACAGGACGATTGCGATTGCCCCGAACGCGCGCGTCGGCTCGCGCGGCGGCGCAGTCCTGCGCGGCCTCACGATTGCCGCCCAGCCGAGTTCCGCAGCGGCCAGCGCGAGCGCGAAGGCGACCAGCATCCACGCCGCGCGAGGCGGCAGCAATCCCGCGATCGCTCCGGCCGCCCAGGTCATCGCCGCCGTGCTCAGCGCTGCACACGCGATCCCTGTCGCCAGCAGCGGCACGGGTCGTTGCAGGATCGGCCCCGCGCGCACGGCGAGCGCATCGGAAAGCTGCGCGACCATGACCTGCTCGCGCCCGCCCAGCGCGATCAGCGCGACCAGGATCAGGCAGAGCAGGAAGCTGTCCATCCAGAAGCTCAGGGGAAGAGAGTACGGCGCGGTGCTGGAGCGGGTGAAGGGAATCGAACCCTCGTCTTAAGCTTGGGAAGCTCCTGCTCTACCATTGAGCTACACCCGCATTTCAAGCGCTTGGCGTTCGTTCCGAGGCACTGTTTACTGCGCCTTTTTCAGCCGACCGCGAGGGCAAGCCGTTTGTCTTTCTTCCATCATGCAGTCAATGGCTAATTCAACCACCGGCAAGCTCGACTGCGCTGGCCGAACTGCCTTGGTTTTGCCGTCGGGTGAGCGAAACGAATTCAGCTCACCCGCCCCCGCGCCATATCAAAAGTCGTAATTCACGGATGCCTTGAACGTTCGCGGGGCGCCCAGTTGAAGATCCGGGCGGAAGCTGTCGAAGGCCGATGCCCAGTAATCCGCGTCCGCGACGTTATCGAGATTGACCCGGAAGGTAAGTGGCCGATCGGCTACCACGGCGACGTAACGCAGGCCCAGATCGAACCGGGTCCAGTCGTCGAGGAACAGCGTGTTGCCGA
>JAZBPE010000151.1:0-3717 GCA_036353345.1 Erythrobacter sp.
ATTGAAGCGGGACTCAGCCCAGATAAGAGCACGAAGCAGGTTGGTCGGAAGCCCGTAACGGCGTTCAGCCTCGGCTATCGCCGCCATATACAAGCCTTCCCGGTAGGATACGTTTGCCGGCCCGGCCTGGTAGATCGCAGGAAGATATTGCCTTGCTGGTTGCGGCTCTGGCTTCGGCGGAAGGATCGCGTGCTCGAACAAGGTGAAATCCTGGGCACGGGCTTGCTGTGAAGAAGCCGCGATCATTCCCAAACAGGTGACCGTTATCGTGGTCAGACGATTGAGGCAGGTCATCTCGATTGGTGCTCCATTGATTCGAATCGCAATAGAACATAAATAGAACACATGGCTGTAGGAAAGCCGCGAATGCCTGCCTTTGGGAGAGGAGAGGAACGCTGATGAGGGGGCCACTTTGCTTGCTGAGGAGCTCGCATGTCCCCGTCTGTCCAATCTCATCCCAACCGGTCGCTTGCCGAGACCGCCCGCCGAATATGCGAATCGCGCGGCGGCAAATGGTCCGGCACCAAGGGCATGGCCTGCTGCCCTGCGCATGACGACAGCACGCCGTCACTCGGTGTGTCGCTCGGTCGACAGGCTATCCTCTTCCATTGCTTTGCGGGATGCGATCAGCAGAGCGTGCTGGCTGCTCTGGCGCGTGAAGGTTTCGAGGCACCGGCGCTTTTTTCAGGTTCTGCGAGCACCAACGAACCCGAATCGACCAGCACCCGCAAACCCTCGGCGGTAGCGCTGAGGATCTGGCGCGATGCACAGCCACTGCGTGCCAGTCCGGCAAAGGCATATCTTGAAAGCCGCGGCATCCTCGCCGCATCTCCGGCGCTCCGCTTCCATCCACGAACGCCGCTTGGCCCGAAAGGACGGGCCCGCTTTTTGCCCGCCATGATCGCGGCAGTCAGCCTCGACGAGGGACCGATCGCCATCCACCGCACGTTCCTGTCTACCGAGGCTTCAGGCAAGGCCGCTTTCGAAAAGCCCAAACGCGCGCTCGGCGCGCTCGGTGAAGCTGCTGTTCGTCTCTTCGCTCCAGTTTCTGGCAAGCTTGGCCTTGCCGAAGGGGTCGAGAGCGCGATGTCGGCCTATGCTCTCACTGGCATTCCCGTCTGGGCGACCCTGGGCAATGAGCGCTTCGGTCTCGTCAGCGTGCCTGAGAGCGTGACCGAGCTTCACCTCTTCGTCGATCACGATGCTGGCGGCGAGCTGGCTGCGTCGCGTGGCCTGGCCGCTTATGCCCGCGATGGGCGGACGAACCACGTTCGCAAACCATCCTCACGCGACACCGACTGGAACGATGAACTTACAGCATGGCTGCGCCGCAAAGCGGCGCGGTAGAGGAGAGAGAGCTTCTCGAATTCCTGAGCCGGCAGAGGGCTAGTCCCGATGCCTTCATCAGGAGGACGAATTGCCATGTTTCAATCAGACCTGTTTCCCGCCGGCGAGCAGTTGCCGTCAATGCCCCTGGCCTATGCCATCGGTACCCGAATTGCCGCGCTTCTTGCTTCGGGACGTCATCTTACCCGTACCGACATTTCCGGGCTGTTCGCCGACGAGACCGGCGTCCTGGACTGGGGAAGCGCCTGGACCATCGATGACTACAACAACGCGGTCGAGATCGGCGCACTTCTCTGGTTTCGCGAGTCCTCACGGATGGATCTGGCGACGAACGTGCACGAAGCCGAAGCGCGGTTCGACTGGCTCGAAGCTGCCTTGCCGCCGCGGCATGTTCGCAGCGAAGCACAGGTCGAGCTCCAGCAATTCTCGACGCCGCCGATGCTGGCTTGGCAGATGGCTAAGGCCGCAGCTGTCTCTGCGCAAGACACCCTACTCGAACCGTCCGCAGGCAATGGTGCCCTTGCGCTGTGGGGCAGCGTTCAGAACGCCACGTTGGTCCTCAACGAGATCGATCCGGCAAGACGAGACAGCCTGGGCCACATCTTCCCTTCGGCCGCGATTACCGCGCATGATGGGGAACTAATCGCCGACCTGATTCGCGCCCCTGCTCCGTCGGCCGTGCTGATGAACCCGCCGTTCGCCCGAAGCCAGGAACGCGGCAAGGACGGTGAGACGGCGCAGCGCCACCTGCGCAGCGCGATCCGCGCCACTGCCTGTGGGGCGAGGATCGTCGCGATCATGCCCGAAGGCTTTGATGCTTCCACGTTCGCCAAAGCACAGGACGAAGCGTCGCTGCTGCTCAATGTCCGCTTGGAGCAGATGTTTCGCCGGACAGGGACGGGGATTGCCGTTCGCCTGGTCGTGATCGACAAGGTGTCGACTGCGCCCTCGTCAGCGATCACTAGAGATACCTGCGATCTGATCACGCTCCACGAGCTGCTCAACGCGCTTCCGCCACGCGTAGAAACCTCCACCAACATCCATCGCCTGCCAATCGGGAAGCCAGTGCGCCTCGTTGGCAAGACCTTAACCCATCGCGCGTCGGTCCGGCCGGTGGCGCCGTTCGCTGCGACACCAGCAGCCAGCGCGCATTCGATCGATCTTGCATATTCGATCTTGGCCGACCCCGCGCCGGTACCCGAACAAACCGGCATCTACCTACCTTACCGGCCCAGTCGCATTGCGTTCGAAGGCGCGCCGGCCCATCCCACCCCGCTCGTGGAATCGGTCGCCATGGGTTCGGTCGCGGCGCCGCAGCCGGACGTTGGCCCGCGCCTTCCCGCAGGTTGGCAGGCCGACGGCCTTCTATCCGAAGCGCAGTGCGAGACACTGGTCTACGCTGCCCAGGCATTCGTGCGCGACCTGCCAGGCAAGTTCAAGGTCAGCCAGGAAGGCACCGCGCTGGAACTGTCCGAAGATGGTCACGCATACCGCCAGGGCTTTTTCCTCGGTGACGGGACCGGAGCGGGCAAGGGACGGCAGATCGCAGCGGTCATTATGGACCGCTGGCTCGCCGGCGAGCGCCGCCATATCTGGATCACCAAGAATGAGGCGCTGCTCGAAGATGCACGCCGCGACTGGGAAGCGCTTGGCGGGCTCCCGCTCGATCTCCAGCCGCTCTCGCGCTGGAAACTCGGCCACCCTGTAACGATGTTCGAAGGCATCCTCTTTGTCACCTACCCGACGCTGCGCTCGGGGCGCGCTGAGGATACGCGGCTTGACCAGATCCTCGCCTGGGCGGGCGAGGATTTCGACGGCGTGATCGCTTTCGACGAAGCCCACGCCATGGCCAATGCGCTCGGCGGCTCGTCGACCCGCGGGAAGATCAAGGGTTCCGAACAGGGGATGGCGGGCCTAAGGCTGCAGAACCATTTGCCGCGCGCCCGGGTGCTCTACGCGTCTGCCACTGGCGCTTCGGATATCGCCAACCTGGGCTACACATCCCGGCTTGGTCTCTGGGGACCCGAGACTGCTTTCCCGACCCACGAGGCGTTCATGACCGAGATCCGCGCTGGCGGCGTCGCGGCGATGGAACTCGTCGCCCGCGACCTCAAGGCGCAGGGCCTCTATCTCGCCCGTGCGCTGTCCTTCGCCGGGGTCGAGTACGAAATCCTCGAACACCATCTGACCCAAGCGCAGGTGCGGATTTACGATGCCTATGCCGATGCCTGGGCAATCATTCACCGCAACCTGGAAGCGGCGCTGGAGGCAACGCGGGTGGTCGACGAAGACAGCGGCGATACGCTCAATCGCAACGCCAAGGCTGCAGCCCTCTCGATCTTCGAAGGCACCAAGCAGCGCTTCTTTGCC
>JAZBPE010000152.1:0-18871 GCA_036353345.1 Erythrobacter sp.
CGAAAATCCGCGTTCACCCCGCGCGCGGCCGGGACGAGGAACTTGCTATGATTCTCTGACAGGCTGACTTCGATCACGCTCGAACCGGTGCGAAGGCCTTGCGGCGTCTCCACCTCGACAGTGAGGCGATAGCGAAACGTCTCCGTCGCCGGAAAGCAACCCGGCAGCAGTAAAGCGCCGAGCAACATCAGCACGGCGGAAACAAAACGACCCATTCGCAATCCTCCTCGACGCCACATTGCATGACGAAGTTGCGAATTGGTCACGATCCGGAACCCATCCGCAATTACGAATCGCAGGTCTCACGACTGAATTGCGTTGTCGCCTTCGTCTCCTCGCAATGACGGTAGCGCCTCACCCAAACCCACGAACCACCTCGACAAACGCCTCCCCGTAATTCTCCAGCTTCTTCGCGCCGACGCCGGGGATGGTGCCTAGCGCTTCGAGGGTCGTTGGCCGCTCGGTGGTGATGGCGCGCAGGACGCTGTCGTGGAAGATGACGTAGGCGGGCACGCCCTGCTGACTGGCGAGATCCTTGCGGCGGGCGCGCAGGGCATCGAAGAGCGGATCGCCGACCGGATTGGGCGCGGCATCGCCCGCGCGGCGGCGGTTCTGGTCGCGAGGCTGGCGCCTGGGTGGTTCGGCGATCAGCACCGGCGCTTCGCCCTTCAGCACATCGCGCGCCGCCGGGCCGAGCGCGAGCCCACCATGCTCGGTTGTCTCCAGCATACCATGCGCGCTCAATGCGCGGGCGAGCGGCTTGATGAGCGCCGCATCCTCGCCCTCGACAATGCCGAAGACCGATAACCGGTCATGTCCACGCTGCGCGACCCGCGCTTCACCGCTTCCGGTCAGCACCTTTTCGATGTGACCGAGCCCGAAGCTCTGGCCGGTGCGATAGACGGCAGAGAGAAACTTGCGCGCAAGTTCGGTCACATCGAGCACACCAGGGGGATCGTCACAATTGTCGCAATTGCCGCAAGTGCCCGGAGGGTCGTCACCGAAATGGCGGAGCAGGACCGCGCGGCGGCAAGCGGCACATTCGACCAGCGCGGCGAGCGCACCGAGCCGTGCGCGTTCGCCAGCGCGGCGCTCTTCCTCTACCTCGCCGAGACGCTGGCGCGCTTTCGCGAAATCGGTGGCGCTCCAGAACAGATGTGCGGTCGCCGGATCGCCATCACGGCCCGCGCGGCCGGTCTCCTGATAATAGGCCTCGATCGATTTGGGCAGTCCGGCGTGGACCACGAAACGCACGTCGGGCTTGTCGATCCCCATGCCGAACGCGATGGTCGCGACCATCACCATCTCCTCCGATGCGACGAAAGCGGCCTGCGCGGCGGCGCGCTCTTCCGGCGGCAGGCCCGCGTGGTAGAAGCGCACCGGGCGACCCGTCGCCGCGAGTTTGGCTGCGATATCCTCGACACCCCGGCGGCTGGGCGCGTAGACGATCCCGGCCCCCGGCTCCTTCTCCAAGACGTCGCCAATCTGCCGCGCGAGGTTCTGTCTCGCACTGATTGTATAGTGGATGTTCGGTCGATCGAACCCGGCCTTGATCAGGCCCTCTTCCGGGATGCCGAGTTGCTTTAGGATATCAGCCCGCGTCGCCTCGTCCGCTGTTGCGGTGAGGGCGAGGCGCGGAACATGCGCGAAGCGATCGAGCAGCGGCCTTAGCGCGCGGTAGTCGGGGCGAAAATCGTGCCCCCATTCTGACACGCAATGTGCTTCGTCGATCGCGAACAGCGCGATCTCGCTCGCTTCCAGCAGGGACTGGAAGGATGGAAGATTCGCGCGCTCAGGTGCGACATAAAGAAGATCAAGCTCCCCTGCCCTCAGCGCCGATACCGTCGCCGCGTGGTCGCTATCGGCAGAAGTCATCGAGGCCGCGCGAATACCGGCGGCGCGGGCCGAGCGGATCTGGTCATGCATCAGCGCAATCAGCGGGGAGATGATGATGGCAGTGCCGGCCCGCGCGAGGGCAGGGATCTGGTAACACAGCGACTTGCCCGCGCCCGTCGGCATCAGCACCAGCGTGGGCTCGCCCGCCATGACCCGCGCGATGACGGCCTCCTGCACCCCGCGAAAGCTCGTAAAGCCAAAGGTTTCGCGAAGGATGCGGGTGACGGGATCGGCGAGAATGGTGGCCATCAGCCGGAACTATCGCGCTCGCGCTCCTGCCACCAGCCGGCATAGCTGGAATTGTGGATCATTTTGCGATTTTCGTCCGGCGCGCCGTCATCCCACCAGACCGCGCCGCGCTCCCCCAGAGCAAGCTTGGCGGCATGCACACAGGCGCGGGCTGCCTTTTCGGCGGCGGCATCATCGGCCCGCTTCGCCTGCGCGATCGCACGGCGCGCATCCATCAACGCATCGACATGGGCTTGCCGCTCCGGCTCGGAAAGCGCGGGGTTGGAGGTGCGCCACAGCCGCTCGCGCACGACCATATAGCGGCCATCGGGGGTCCTGGGCGGACCCGGAGACGCAGCTTCACCCTCAACCAGTCGCGCGCACTCCTGCGTGATCGAGATCAATCCGGTCGCCGATCGCAATCGGTTCGGCAGGCTTCGCGATACTGCCATCGGCGCGCTTCCCGACATCGACGCGGCGTACGAGCGCCAGGTCCTCGTGCCCCAGAACGCGCCCGTCATGGGCGAGGATGGAAACCGGTGCGATCGCGATCCGATCACGCTCATCGACCAGCACGGGGTCTTCCTTGACCGGTTCAGCCCCGTATTTCTGGCCCCATTGGCGCAACGCGATCATGGCGGGCAGAAGGTCGAACCCCTTGGGCGTCAGCCGGTACTCGATCTTCCGCCGGTCATCCTCGCATGGTTCGCGTCTCAGAATGTCGTGATCGACCAGCTTGGCAAGCCGGTTCGACAGGATGTTGCGGGCAATGCCGAGCTCGACGAGAAACTCCTCGAAATGTTTCAGGCCGTTGAAGCTGGCGCGCAGAATCATGAAGGACCAGCGCTCCCCCATGACTTCGAGCGCTTGCGGCAAGCCGCATTCGATAAGTTCGCGCAGCGGTTCCCTGATTGTGCCCATAAACTCCTTCTCCACCAGTCAGCGTAGCGCCGAGCCGGACAATCGCAACATCGAAAGCGGTCGCATGAACGTCGGGGAGTCATCGCGGCGGGGATCGTTTTCAGTTGCAAACTGCAACTCAGATGGATAGGTAGCGAATCGCAACCGGTCTTCAACTGAAACCTGAAGCGGGTGCGGATGTTCGCAGGTCCGCGGAAAGCCCGACCAACAAAGAAGGATGAATGCCATGACCCCCTCCCTCCCGCGCACCGGCCGCCTCTCGGTATTCCTGCTGGCCTTGGCCTGGACCGCAACAAGTTTCGGTGTCGTGACGACAACACCCCCGCTTGCTGCGCAAACAAACGCATATTACGTCGCACAACTCGCCGAGCCTGCGACAGACCGCAACGCGGTTGCTGGCGGCGTGGCGTGGACCTGCGCCGAGACGACTTGCGTTGCAAACAAGGGTACGTCGCGTCCGATGCGCGTGTGCCGTGGTCTTGCGCGCAAGGTAGGCGCGATCACCAGTTTTACCGCCGATGGCGAGACTTTGGCCGATGAGAAGCTCACACGCTGCAACGGCAATTAATTCGCCGCGTTCGGGCGGGAACTGTGGCCTCAGCCCCGAACTTCGAGCGCAAAAATGCCCGCCTCTCCATGGGCAAACTGAGCCCCGGCGATGGCAAGATCCAATGCCAGAGCCGGGGTTTCTTTATGTCAGATACCCAGCCTCGATCAGCTGCGTTTCAAGTGTGGCCGCATCACCGAAGAGATGCGCGTCCCATCCGCGTTTGCGCGCCGCGGCGACGTTCGCCGGATTGTCGTCAATGAAGAACAGCGCATCCCCGCTGCGTCCGGCTCGCGTTTCGGTGATCTCGTAAAGGCGCGGATCGGGTTTCGCGATCCGCTCCTCCCCAGAAACGATGATATCCGCAAACAGGTCAAATATCGGTTGTTCGCGGCGAAACGCCGGGAAGAGCTCGGCGCCGAAATTTGTCAGGCAGAAAAGCGGCACGCGCGCATCATGCAGACGGCGAACCAGCTGGTGAACACCGGGAACGGGTCCGGGCACGGTCTCGTTAAAGCGCGCAGCATAGGCGGCGATACGCAGCGCTTGATCAGGGAACGCGGCCATGCGCGCGGGCAGCATGTCGGCAAGCGGCGTTCCGGCGTCATGGTTGAAATGCCATTCCTCGGTCACGACTTCCCGCAAGAACCAGTCGAGCTCAGCCTCGTCAGCGATCAGCTTTTCGAACAGGGTACGCAGCTGCCACTGAAACAGCACGCGCCCGACATCGAACACGACCGCGCCCGCACCGTGATACATCAACGCCCCCTCAAACGAACGCGGCCCGCTCTCCACACAGGGAGGCGGGCCGCTCGCCATTCGTTATCGCCGCTCCTGCCGCCGATCAGGCGACGAGCTGTCGTTCAGCCCTGGCGGGCCTTGAACCGGCGATTGGTCTTGTTGATCACATAGGTGCGCCCGCGACGGCGAATGACGCGGCAATCGCGATGGCGGTTCTTCAGCGACTTGAGGCTGTTGCGGATCTTCATGGCTTTTCTCGAACAAAAGAAGGGTCTGGAAAAGAAAACAGGCACCGCACATGGTTCTGCGGTGCCCCAGATTCAATCGCCCGTCTATGCGGCGAATCGCGCTGCGTCAACCTTGGGCTGCGTCCGCGGCGCGCAATCCGGCCAGTTTGCGCTCCCAGGTGAGCGCGTGGGTGATGATCGTGTCGAGATCATCATGCGCGGGTTTCCAGCCAAGTTCCGTCCGTAGCCTCGATGCGTCCGCTACAAGCGCCGCGGCATCCCCCGCGCGGCGCGCTTCGACGTGGCGATTGAGCGTGCCCCCCGTCACCCGGTCCACCGCGTCAAGCACTTCCAGCACCGAAAACCCGCGCCCATAGCCGCAATTGAGCGTCAGCGAGCGTTCGGGGTCAGCCGCCAGCGCTTCGAGCGCAAGGACATGAGCCGCGGCGAGGTCGCTCACATGGATATAGTCGCGCACCCCGGTTCCATCGCGAGTATCGTAATCCGTACCGAAAATACTGACATGGTCGCGCAGGCCCGTCGCGGCCTGCAGCGCGACCTTGATGAGATGTGTCGCGCCCTCCATTGCCTGCCCCGAGCGCGCCGCGGGATCGGCGCCCGCGACATTGAAGTAGCGCAAGGCGGCGTAGTTCATCGGATGCACGGCGGCGGTATCGGCAAGCATCTGTTCGGTCATCAGCTTCGACCAGCCATAGGGGTTGATGGGCGCGCGCGGTGTCTCCTCGCTCACCATCTCGCTTTCGGGCATGCCGTAGGTCGCGGCGGTCGAGGAGAAGATGACATGCCGCACACCGCCCAAAAGTGCGGCGTCGAGCAGGGCGCGGCTTTTGGCGGTGTTGTTATGATAATATTTGAGCGGATCGGCGACGCTTTCGGGCACCACGATGGAACCGGCGAAATGCATAATCGCGCGGATCCTTTGCTCGGCGACGACACGGGCGATCAATTGCGGGTTGGAAATATCGCCTTCGTAAAGCGGCACGCCGTCCGGCACCGCGAAGCGAAAGCCGGTCGACAGATCGTCGATCACCGCGACGGGCCAACCCCGGTCGACAAGCGCCAGCACTGCATGGCTGCCGATATACCCCGCACCGCCCGTCACCAGCACCGGCATCATTCGCTGATCGTTCATCGAAGCCCCTTCATTGACGCACCCCAAGCTTGGCGTCCCCATGCTTGACGCCGCGGTCGCTGCAGCGAAAGCGCCTTGCCTGTAAAGCGTTAGAATATGGCGAATGCGGAACCGCGCTCGCTTACCGAACGCTATGATACTACGCCTTGCGCAAAAAGGAGCCTTACAATGTTACGCTTTCCTGTCCGAACCGTCGCCGCATGTGCCTTGGCAACGAGTTTTCTCGCAGGGTGTGCGAGCGGTCCTTACACCGGACCAGTCGAAGTCACGCGCTTCATTGGCGATGCGCCAATGCGACTTGGCGAGGGAACGATCACCATCGTCTTTCCCGAAGAAATGGAAAACGACCTGGCGCGCAATGCGTTTGCGAGCGCGGTGGCCGATGAACTTGGTGGGCTAGGTTACCGGCTGGTTATGGACGAGGCAGGCGCTACCCAGATCGCAAGCGTGCGCACCAGCCGCAATCCGCTCGCGGTGCCCCAGCAGGAAGGCGGTCCCGTTAGCGTGGGTGTCGGCGGAGGCACCGGAGGATTCGGCAGCGGCGTGGGCGTCGGCGTCGGCATTAACCTGGGCGGAGGCGGCGATGATGAACCGCGCGTCGTGACCGAGCTTTCCGTCCGCATTTCCGGCCTCGATGGTGCCACGTTGTGGGAGGGCCGAGCGCAGCAGCCGGTTTCGATCAGCTCGCCCTATTCGGATGTGGAGGCGAGCGCCCGGACGCTCGCCGCCGCCTTGTTCGCCGGCTTTCCCGGTGGCAATGGCGAAACGGTGATAGTTGAGATTGACGAGTTGCAGGAGCGCTGATGCCGCACATACATATCGATGCCGCGTTCGACAGCGGCAATATCGAAGTGCTTGAAGTGGATGGCCACAAAGCCCGGCTCGCGATTACCCGAGACCATCAGAGCGAGTTCGCGCAATGGTTCCACTTCCGGGTCAGCGGGGCGAAGGGCCAGGAGGTCGAGCTCAAGCTGACCGGGCTCAACCACACCGCCTATCCGGGCGGCTGGCCCGATTACGACGCGTGCGTCTCCGAAGATCGCGAGTACTGGACCCGCGCTTCGAGCAGCTTCGACAAGAGTGCGGACGAAGGCACACTGACGATCCGCTACACCTCGGCAAGCGACATTTGCTGGTTCTCCTATTTCGCGCCCTATTCGATGGAGCGGCACCACGATCTGCTTGCCGAAGCGGCGGCGTCGGAGGGCGTCGATCTCATCCGGTTGACCACGACGCTCGATGGCCAGCCGCTCGACATGCTGGAGATGGGCGAGGGCAATCTGCAGGTGTGGCTGTATGCGCGCCAGCATCCGGGCGAAACGCAGGGCCAATGGTGGATGGAAGGCGCGCTGGAATGTCTTTGCGATCCGACAGATCCGGTCGCGCGCGCCTTGCGCCAGCGCTGCCGGTTGCACATCGTCCCGAATTGCAACCCGGACGGATCGCGGCGCGGACATTTGCGCACCAATGCGGTGGGCACCAATCTCAACCGCGAATGGGCCGATCCAAGCGCTGAAAAGTCACCCGAAGTTCTGGCGATCCGAAATGCGATGGATGCGAACGGCGTCGATTTCGCAATGGACGTTCACGGCGACGAAGCGATCCCCGCCGTCTTTCTCGCAGGCTTTGAAGGTATCCCGAGCTGGACTGACGAACTCGGTGAGAGATATTACCGCTATCAGCGGATCCTCGACCGCCGCACTCCGGATTTCCAGACGAAGCTGGGCTATCCCAAGACGTCGGCGGGCAAAGCCAATCTCACCATTTCCACCAACCAGGTTGCCGAGCGATTTGGCGCTTGCGCAATGACGCTGGAGATGCCGTACAAGGATCTTGCCGCCTCGCCCGAGCCCGAACAGGGCTGGTCCCCCGAGCGTTGTAAGCTGCTGGCGCGCGATTGCCTTGCAGCGCTGGTCGAATGGCTGGACGAAGAGACCGCCGGTTAGCCCAGGTGCGCCGGGCCGAAAGCGTGCGGGAGCAGTGCTGACAGCCGGGTTTCGCGCACTTCGTCGGCGCCGACGCACAGGACAAGCGGATCGGTGCCGCCGAGCTGCGCAAGTTCGTTCAGCACCTGTCGGCAGCGCCCGCATGGCGTGATCGGGTCACCCCCTGTGTCCTTGGCTCTCTTGTCCGGGGGTCCTACGACGGCGATTGCTTCTAACCCGCCACGTCGCCCCTCGTTCATTGCTTTGGAGACCGCATTGGTTTCGGCGCAGAGTGACAGGCCGTAGCTAGCATTCTCGACATTGGCGCCGGCCACCATGGCGCCATCGGCAAACAGCAGCGCGGCTCCGACCTGAAAGCCGGAATAGGGTGCATAAGCGTGAGACGCGGCAGCGCGCGCCGCTGCGATCAGTGCCTGGCCTTCCGGGTCGCTTGCTTTCATCGTTGCACCACGATCCATTCCACCGGCTCCTCGGTAGCGACCGTATGGCGGGCGCTGTTCGCGCTCCATAGCAGCCAGGGCCGTCCCGCATAGGACGGAGCTGCGCGGTCGCGTTCCAGCCACAGGTCGCGTGCGATGTTGCGCGCGGTCGCGTGCCGCTTCTCGAAGCTGTGCGACAGCTTGAGGATCACCGGCTTTCCTGCATGGCGCTCAACCTGGTTGATGAGTGTCATGATCTCGCTTTCGACCGCTGCATCGCTCACGTCGGGGTCGCAATCGCGCGCATCATCGCCGAGCGCAATGACAGGGGGCAGCAGGTCGGAGGCGCGCGGCGCCATACGCGTGAAAAAGGCACTCTGCGCATCGGCGCGCTGACATGGATCGAACGGCAGCACGACCCCGATCCTGAGCCCGGCCTCCCTGGCCCTGACAAGGAACTCGGAAAACCCGCTGTGCGCCGGCGCGCCGTCTGGCGCGAGCTTCAGATAGACGAATTGCGCCCCGATCGCGCGCAAAGCTGCGAAATCAACGGGGGCGTGCGCATCCCCAATCATCGCACCCTGTTCGGGATAAAGTTCGGTGTGGGGATGCCAGTCGCGCATGTCCCACCACAGCCACAAGGCAAAACCCACCACGACCAGCGCCAGCAGAGCCAGCATCCGCCATGCCGCAGCGCGCGCCATCGAGGGCTTTGGGCGACGTGTCCTGCCCATCGGATCAGCTTTTGATGTGAAGGACGCAAATCAGCGTGAAAAGTCGCCGCGCCGTGGCGAAATCGGTCTCGACCTTGCCCTCGAGCCGATCGAGCAGCAGTTCGGCGGCCTTGTTGTGTATTCCGCGCCGGGCCATGTCGATAGTCTCGATCTCGGCTGGGGTCGCCTTGCGAATCGCCTGGTAGTAGCTGTCGCAGATCGCGAAATATTCCCGGATCGGGCGGCGGAAGCGTGCAAGGCCGATCAGCAGTGTCTCGAGCGACGTGTCAGCGGTGTCGGCTATTTCCATCGCCAACCGCCCGTCGCGAACCGCGAGATGCAGGTGATACGGGCCCTGGGTCCCGCGCGCCGCGCTTCGTTCGGGCTTGAAGGTATTCTCCTCGATCAGGTCATAGATTGCTACGCGCCGTTCCTGCTCGACATCGGCATTGCGCCACAGGATTGTCTCTTCATCGAGCGTGATGGCAGCAATGCGCTGCGAGGTCGGCGCGGAATCGGGCGGGGTCACTTCCATGGCTGGCAAGTGCTTTCGCAGATGTTCGCGTGATCCATCAAGCATTTCGGTCAGCAGCTCCTTGCCCAATCCCCGCAATCCACAGCCAAGTCGTGCTTTAAGAAAATAAAAATACCCCTCCGGAGCCTTGCGCGGTGCGTCCAGAGCGGCGCATCAGGCGCCGATGGCCGAAACCGAAACCCTCATGCTCGTCCCCCAAACCGGCGATGGCGCGCGCAAGTTGCCTTCCAATCTCGAAGCGGAGGCCGCGTTTCTGGGCGCGGTGCTCATCGACAACCGCGTGGTTGAGGAATTACAGGTACCGATCCGGCCCGACCACTTCTTCGAGCCGCTGCATGAGCGCATTTACGATCGGATCCTCAAGACGATTGAGCGGAACGCCACCGCTTCGCCAGTAACACTGCGCCCACATTTCGAAGCGGACGAAGCGCTGAGGGAACTGGGCGGTCCGAAATATCTTGCGCAGTTGACCGCGAACGGCGCCGGCCTGCTCGCCCCGCGCGAACTGGCACAGCAGATCTACGATCTGGCCCTCCTTCGCGAACTCGTCAGCGTCGGACGCGGCCTGGTCGAAGGAGCGCTGGATACTTCGCAGGAAACCGATCCGATGGAACGGATATCGCAGGCCGAAGCGGATCTTTTCCGCGTCGCCGAAGGCGCTGCAACCGGGAGCGAGGCCGAAAGCTTCCGCACTGCCTCGCTCACCGCGATCAAGATGGTCGAAGCCGCGATGAATTCGGGCGGCGGTCTTTCGGGCAAGACCACCGGCCTTTCCAGCATCGACCGCAAGACTTCAGGACTGCATGACAGCGATCTCATCATCCTTGCCGGGCGACCGGGCATGGGCAAAAGCTCGCTTGCCACCAACATTGCATTCAATTGCGCCGAAGAGCACCTCAAATGGCAGCGCGACGGGGGGGAACACGATTATGGCGGGCCTGTTGCCCTCTTCAGTCTGGAAATGAGCGCGGACCAGCTTGCAACCCGCATCCTCGCCGAACAATCCGAAGTCCCGTCCGAGCAATTGCGCAGCGGCTCGCTCACACGCGACGAATTTCAGCGCCTGTCCTTTGCGAGCCAGCGACTTGCCGAACTGCCGCTCTATATCGACGATACCCCCGCCCTCACGATCGGGGCCCTGCGCACGCGCGCGCGGCGGCTGAAGCGGCGGCACGATATCGGGCTGATTATTGTTGATTATCTCCAGCTGCTCCAGGGTTCGGGCCGCGCAAACGACAATCGGGTAAACGAGATTTCCGAAATCAGCCGGGGTCTCAAGACATTGGCAAAGGAGCTATCGGTTCCGGTCATCGCGCTGTCCCAGCTCAGCCGCGCAGTCGAACAGCGCGAGGACAAGCGCCCGATGCTGTCCGATTTGCGCGAATCCGGATCGATCGAGCAGGACGCCGACATGGTCTGGTTCATCTTTCGCGAGGACTATTATCTTGAGGCGGTCAGGCCCGACATGCCCAATCCCGACGGCTCCAGCTCTCCGCAAGTGCAGGAGAAATACAGCCAATGGGAAGCGAATTATCTCGAGAAGAAGAACAGGGCGACGCTGATGGTGGCCAAGCAGCGCCACGGCTCGACCGGCAACGTACCGCTCCATTTCCAGGCCGAATACCTCAAGTTCACCTCGCCCAATCTCAAGGATTATTCGGACTACGGCTACGAATAGAGCCCCGTGCGAGGCGCGCGGTCAGCCCTCGCTTTTGGGCCGCCTTGCATTCTTGAGCTTCGACGGGCCCAGGTTGAGGCGACGCGAGAGGTTGTAATCGACGAACCGCAACATGAACGAACTCGCCAGCCAGCGGAGCCGGTCGCTCCACCCCCCATATTGCTTGAACCAGCTTTTATCGACGGGCCTGCTTTCGCTCTCGAGCAGGTCGATCAGCGCCCGCATGCGGTCGGCCAGGGCCGCATCTTCCACCCGAACCATCAGTTCAAGGTTCAAGCGGATTGAGCGCATGTCAAGATTGCCGCTTCCGAAATAGGTGATGTCGTCAATGACCAGCAGCTTCATGTGGAGTTTGGACGGCTGATATTCGAACAGTCTGATACCCGCCTTGACCATCCGCCGGTAATGCAGGCGAGCGGCCAGGACGGTGATGGCGAAATCCGATTTGCTAGCGCAGATCATCCGCAGCTTGCTCATCTTCCCCGCACGGCGCAGGACACGGCGCATCGTGCGCGGCGGCGAGAAATAGGCGGTGACCAGGTCGAGCCGCTCCCCGCGCACCAGATCCTCCTTGAACCGCACGGACCAGTCGCTCGACACGGCGGTCGGACCACCCATGATGAGCCGCACCGGTCCCGTGCCCGGATCCCAGTCGCGCACCATGGACTGAACCCTCTGAAATTCCGAACCGTCGCTCCTGATCCAATCCTCGACAGCGCCGAACCATTCGACAAAGTGATCGACGAGGGGACCTTCGATCAGGACGCCAAGGTCGCACCAGCCATTGTCTTTGGGCGGCGCGAAATATGCATCCGAGATATTGAAGCCACCACCCATCACGCGCTTGCCGTCAGCGATCGCCATCTTCTGGTGATTACGGATGAGAAACCGGGTGTTCCAGCTGGCGGAAAATTGCCGAAAGCGTCCGCCCGCTGCGACGAGCGGCTCGAAGAACGGCGGCTCTGCGCCGCTGCCGAACGCATCGATGTAAAGCCGCACATCCACCCCGCGCTGGGCCGCTTCAATCAACGCATCGCGCACCGCTGCGCCGGTCCGATCCGGCTCATAGAGAAAATAGAAAGCATGAAGGCTCTCTTGCGCGGACGCGATATGCTCCAGCAGCGCGCTCAACCGGTCGGCACCATCGGGGTAGAACGTGAACCGATGGTCGTGAATGTCGAGCGTGAAGGGATCAGGGAAATCGACCGCTTGCGCAGTTTGCGGGATGACGTCCGAGGGATCGATCCGGCGCGGTTTGGAAGTGGGATGAGCGGTCACGAAGGCTCAATGGCCGAACGATGCAAAGGTTGCGTCAAACGTTGACTTTGGCCCCTCCCCTTCTTAGTTGCGTCGCTCCTCATCTACCAAAGCTCATTCAGGAATAGCCCGCCAATGGCCCGCGTTACGGTTGAAGATTGCGTCGACAAGGTGCCCAACCGCTTTGATCTCGTGTTGCTCGCCGCTCAGCGTGCGCGCGAGATTTCGGGCGGTAGCGAGCTGACGATCGACCGTGATCGGGACAAGAACCCGGTCGTTGCCTTGCGGGAAATCGCCGAACAGACCGTGAAGCCAAAGGAATTGCAGGAATCGCTGGTGACGGGCCTGCAGAAAATCCTTCCCGATGATGAGGATGATGCGGACGAGATCGGTTCGCTCAGCCAGTCAGCAGAAGCGCTGCGGATTACGGCGAGCGCACCTGCCCGGTCGACCTCGATCGGCTCCGATTACGAAGGCTGAACACGGTCCACTTCGAAGGCCATGTGCCAAACAATGGGTCGCCTGAGGGGCGGCCCTTTCGTTTTGGCCCTTTCGTTTTGGATGGCGGATGGGTGTTCGGGCGACGCATGGAGCGCCTTCTTAGGTTCCGCCTCTCATCGTACCGGATAGACGAGGGTGTAATCAAACCGTAACAGGACTGCTTCGGCGGACAAGGAGACGGACGGCACCAAATGGCTTCGATTGCGATCTACAGCGTCAAAGGCGGGGTCGGAAAGACCACCTTCGCGGTCAACCTCGCCTGGTGCGCCGCAACGATTTCCCGCCGGCAGACATTGCTGTGGGATCTTGATCCGGCTGGGGGGTCGGGGTTTCTGCTTGGAGTCGATCCGAAGAAAAAGCGCGCCGCTGACAGCATTTTCTCGGCATCGCGCGATCCTTCCAAACTAATCCGCAAGACAGATCACGAAGGACTTGATGTCTTGCCAGCAGACGAGAGCATCCGAACGCTGGATCGCCAGTTCGAAAGCCTGGGTAAGAAGAAACGTCTGGTCCGTCTGACCGCTGAGCTATCGAAGAATTTCGACCGAATTATCTTCGACTGCCCGCCTGTGCTCAACGAAGTGAGCGCGCAGGTCATGCGAGCGGCTGACCTTCTCATCGTGCCGCTACCACCCTCCCCGCTGTCCACCCGCGCGCTGGAGACCGTGGTTGGCGAAGTGCGCGGGAGCGGCAAGGGGCACCCGCCCATCCTGCCCGTCATGTCGATGGTCGACATGCGCCGGACCTTGCACCGTCAAGCGCGCGAGGCCGAGCCGAAATGGCCCGTGATCCCGCTTGCGAGCGCGATCGAGCAGTGCGCGGTCGAAAGAAAACCGGTCGGTGCCTTCGCGCCGCGTTCTCCCGCCGCGCGCGCCTTCGCTCAATTGTGGACCGCGATCGAGCGTAAATTGGCCATGGGCTGACGCTCCGGTACAGGCCATCCTTTTGCGTTTGCGAAGACCGCGTAGTATTCTCCTTGCGCGAACTGCTTGGGGGACTTGCGCATGAACGACATTGCCGAAGGTCTGGGCACCGGTATCGAAGGCGCGCTGCTGGGCGGCGCGATCGAGCGACGTCACGGCAATATCACAGTCAAACACGCGGATGTGGCCGGGCCCGATGCAAGCGGTCAGACCGCGTGCGCGAATTGCGGTGCTCTGACATCGGGCGATTACTGTTCGAATTGCGGCCAGAAAACGCACATACACCGTACCCTTTCGGCCATCGGCCATGATCTCGTTCACGGCATACTGCATCTCGACGGCAAGCTTTGGCGCACCCTGCCGCTTCTGGCATTCAAACCTGGCCATCTCCCCCGCCGCTATATCGATGGTGAGCGCGCGTCCTTCGTCAGCCCGATGGCGATGTTCCTGTTCAGCGTCTTCGCCATGTTCGCTGTGTTCCAGATCATCGGGATCGGCTTGCCGACCGATCTTGGCGCGGGGGCAAGCGGAACTGCCGCGAGCGAGATAGGTGCGGAACGTGAAGCGCTGAAAGAGCAAAAGTCGTCCCTTCAGACCGCGCTCGAAAATGCGGACGATCCCGACGCACAGGCAGCAATCGCGGGCGAGATGGAAGCCGTCGACGCCGAATTGGGAGTCCTTGCGGTGGCAGAGCGTATCGTTGCGCCGGGTGATGAGGGATCAGACGAGCCCGCCGTGGTTGCGCAGAGCGAAACCACCATCGACCTTCTGTCCGAAGGCACCAGCGCCGAGTTGAAGGCGGGCGGCGAACTGGACTTGCCGTTCGTCGAAGCGCTGGTCAAGAAGTGGCGGGACAACCCGGGCCTAATGTTCTACAAATTGCAGGCAAACGGCTACAAATTCAGCTGGTTGCTGATCCCGCTATCAATCCCGTTCGTGTGGCTTCTGTTCGCGTGGAAACGCCGATTTGAGGCTTATGATCACGCCGTTTTCGTGACGTATTCGCTCGCCTTCATGTCGCTGCTGTTTATTGCGGTTTCGCTGCTTTCACTGGTTGAAGCGACTGTGTGGATGGCAGGTCTGCTGGTCGCCTTCGTCCCTCCCATCCATGTCTACAAGCAGCTTCGCGGTACTTATGGCCTCGATCGGTTCTCTGCTCTCTGGCGCTTGCTAGCGCTCAGCATCTTCATCTGGATTGTGCTCGCGCTGTTCCTGCAGACGCTGCTGCTGCTCGGCGCTTTTTGAGCCGGGGTTCCCCGCCCTCACCCGCGCCCGGTCTTGCCCTGCAGCTTGTCGATCCGCTTTGAGGCTTCGGCCTTGGTGAGTTCGGCATCGTAAGCGCCCGGCTCACCCGCCTCCTCGGCAAGCGTCTTGAGGTAGCTGGCCTGTGCGCCGGTCATCGGCTCGTCACCGGTCGTCCAGTTCTCTGGCGCCTTTTCGGCATTGCCTGCGGGGTTGGACTTGGGCTGTTCGTTAGCGGTATCGACATCGGTCACGGTGTGGGTCTCCTTTGCCTAGTTAACGCCCGCGTTCGCGCAATGTTCCAGACAGCAGAAGGGGCGCGACAGGCCTAGCCTGCTGCGCCCCTTCCTGCGTCAACCTTGGAGAGGTCAGGCGCCCTGCGGGGCCTCGTCGCCGCCAGCTTTCTTGCCGCCGAAGCGCTTGCCAGCCTTGGGGATTAACGAGCCCTGCACCGGTTTTGCCGGAGCGGCGCTGCGTGGCTCGTCTGGCCGGTCGATCTTGCCGTTTTCGATCAGCTGATTGATTTCGTCGCCATTCAGCGTCTCGTATTCGAGCAGCGCCTGGGCGAGGAGGTGCAGCTTGTCCTCCTGATCGGTCAGAATGTCCTGAGCACGCGCCAGGCCCTGTTCGACAAGCCGCTTGATCTCCGCATCGATCAGCTTGTTCGTCTCCGCGCCGCCCATCGTGCGAGCAGTCTGGCCCATGCCAAGATAGCCTTCCTGGCTCTGTTCGTATTGCAGCGGCCCGAGCTTTTCGCTCATGCCCCATTTGGTTACCATGTTGCGCGCCAGATCGGTCGCATACTGGATATCTCCCGATGCGCCGGAAGATACCTTGTCGTGGCCGAAAATGATGTCCTCCGCCACGCGCCCACCCATGGCGACGGCGAGGTTCGCATGCATCTTGTCGCGATGGTAAGAATAGCTGTCGCGCTCGGGCAGACGCATCACCATGCCCAGCGCACGGCCACGCGGAATGATGGTGGCCTTGTGAATGGGGTCGGATGCGGGCTCGTTCAGGCTGACAAGCGCGTGGCCGGCCTCGTGATAGGCGGTCATCTTCTTCTCATCATCGGTCATGACCATGGAGCGGCGTTCCGCGCCCATCATGACCTTGTCCTTCGCGTCTTCGAATTCCTGCATCGCGACAAGGCGCTTGTTGCGCCGCGCGGCGAGCAGCGCCGCTTCGTTGACGAGGTTGGCAAGATCCGCGCCTGAAAAACCGGGCGTGCCGCGGGCGATCGTGCGCGGGTTCACGTCGGGGGCGAGCGGAACCTTCTTCATATGCACGCCCAGGATCTTCTCGCGCCCGTCGATATCGGGGATCGGCACCACGACCTGACGATCGAAGCGGCCCGGGCGCAGCAGCGCAGGGTCGAGCACGTCGGGCCGGTTGGTCGCAGCGATGATGATAATGCCCTCGTTCGCCTCGAACCCGTCCATCTCGACCAGAAGCTGGTTGAGCGTCTGTTCACGCTCATCGTTGGAATTGCCGAGCCCGTGGCCGCGCGAACGACCCACAGCGTCAATTTCGTCAATGAAGACGATGCACGGGCTGTTCTTCTTCGCCTGCTCGAACATGTCGCGCACGCGGCTTGCACCGACGCCGACAAACATCTCGACAAAGTCCGAACCCGAGATCGTGAAGAAAGGCACGCCGGCCTCACCCGCAATCGCACGGGCAAGCAGTGTTTTACCGGTACCGGGCGAACCGACCAGCAAGGCGCCCTTGGGTATCTGTCCGCCAAGCTTGGAAAAGCGCGAAGGATCCTTCAGGAATTCGACGATTTCCTCAAGCTCCTCGCGCGCCTCATCGATCCCGGCAACGTCTTCGAACGTGACCTTGCCCTGACGCTCGGTCAGCATCTTGGCCTTGGACTTGCCGAAACCCATTGCGCCGCCGCCACCGCCTTTTTGCACCTGGCGAAGGGCGAAGAAAGCGATCCCGAGAATGAGGATGAAAGGAAGCGATTGGAGCAGGATGAAGAGAAGCACGTTCTGCCCCTCTCGCTCACGACCGGTGAACTCGACATTGTTCTCTTCAAGCAGCGCGGTAATCTGCGTGTCGGAGGGCACGGGCACGGTCGAGAAGCTATCCCCATTGGAAAGCGTGCCGGTGATAAGGTCTTCACCGAGCTGCACCTCGGCGACCGAGCCGTTTTGGACCTGCTCCCGAAAATCGGAGTAATTGATCTGCTGCCCGGGAGACTGGCCCGCATTGCCAAAGAGCGACACGATCAGAAGCAGCGCGAGGAAAATTCCGCCCCAGATCATCAATTGCTTGACCCACGGGTTCTGGCCTTCGGGAGGCTGCTGGTTGGGATCGTTCTGGTCGCTCATTTCAGGAGGTATCCTTTCTCACGCAATAAATAGGCGCGAGGAAATGAAAGGCAAGATAATGCGCTTGTGCAGAGAGCTCGCCTGATTGCGCACGGAGTGATCAGCGCGGCTCCCCCTAGCACTGCGTCACGCCGTAAGCGGCAAGAAAGACGTCGACCGCCCCTGCAATACGTTTGCGATCGGCCTGCATACTGGGCTGCGAACCAAACCGGCGGTCGAGATCGCCCATCCCCTTTGTCAGCGCGGCGAACTGCTCGGCGGCGAGATCGGGGTCATCAATGCGCAGCTCGCCTCTTGCCGCCGCCTCGGCCAGGAAGGCGCTGAATGCCTGCTTCATCCGCCATGGCCCCGCTGCGAGGAAAGCCAGGCCGAGGTCAGGCTCGTGCTCGGTCTCGGCGGCGATGCGACGTTCAAAGCGGATCATTTCCGGGCGTGAGAGAAATGCCGCCATAGCTTCGGCAATCACCTGCAACCGCTCGCGGATGGTCCCGGCGGGCATTTCCTCCATCAGAAAATAGCCCCGCATCTTTTCGCATTCGAGCTCCACTGCGGCTACGAACAGAGCGCGCTTGTCGCCGAAATGGTTATAGATCGTGACTTTCGAAACATTCGCGTCGCTGGCGATCTGTTCAATGGCGGTAGCCGCGAACCCGTCTTCAAAGAACCGGTGCGAAGCAGCTTCGACAATGCGCTCGCGTTTCAGCGCATCGACCGGGCGGCCGGGCGCCTTTTTTTCCGAGACCCGGGTTGGCTTTGATGGGCAGTTCACGGAACGGAAACCTCAGCTGACAAGGGACGCTGGCGATCAGCGCTGGCGTTTGCCGGTTGACAATTGTACGGATGCGTTCAATTAAACGTCGCCGTTCAATATCACCCCACCGCCGCCCTTTCGCAACCCCTTTCGCCAAAGAAGGTTTCCTGTCGACAATGTTGTGGATCGCGATCCGAATGCTGACCGGTGACGCGCAGAAATTCTACGGCCTGCTGTTCGGCATTGGCTTTTCGACGCTGCTCATCACCCAGCAGCTCACGATCTTCGTCAACCTGATCGAGCGTGGGGCAAGCGGGGTTTACAACGCGCCCGAAGCGGAGATCTGGGTGATGGACCCGGTCAGCCGCACGACGGAGGTGAACTACGCAATGCCCTCCACCGCGCTCGACGAAGTGCGATCGGTGCGCGGGGTCGAATGGGCGGTGCCGCATCTGCGTGCGAGTGCGTCGGTCCGCACCAATACTGGCGACCTGGAGGGCGTAACCATAATCGGCGTGGACGATGCGACGCTGATCGGCCTGCCGGAGCGATTCACGAAGGGCGACAAGTCCGTCCTGTCGCGCCCGGATACCGTTGTCATAGACGATACCGGCGTATTCAGCCTGTTCGACGATGGCGGAGACCCCATCGGCAAGCGGCTCGAACTCAACGATCAGCGCGCTGTCATTCGCGGCGTGGCTGATGCGATTCCCAGCTTCACCAGTCAGGTTGTGCTCTACACGAAATACAGTCAGGCACTGAATTACGTGCCCGGCACGCGCAATCGCCTGTCTTTCGTCCTCGCCGGGGTTGGTGAGGGGGAAGACGCAGCCGCAATAGCCGACCGGATCGAG
>JAZBPE010000153.1:0-4323 GCA_036353345.1 Erythrobacter sp.
ACGAATCCGGGGGGTTGGCGTGATGCACTCGAATGCTCTCGAGGTCCTGGAAGCCTTGCGGCAAAGGCACTTCTGGACCCACCGCGAAGCGGAGCTGACGCGCAATCTGTCCCGGCTTCTAAAGCAGACAGAGGACGGCGCGCTTGCGCCGTCCCCGCACCGCTTCAGCAGCCTCGGAGAGACGCGTGGGCTCGTTGTGACCGGCCCATCTGGAGCAGGCAAATCCAACGCTCTCCAATACTGCTTCAATAATATCACAAAGCACTGGGATCAGAGCGAGGATCGAAGGCCATTCATTAAGATCGATGTACCATCACTCGATAGCCTGAAGGATCTTGGAATTGCAACGATAAAGCAGACAGGATATTTTGAGGTAAGTAGCAGTCGCGAGCGCTGGAGTATTTGGGATTTTGTTCGTTATCGTTTTAGTCTCGTGGGTACTGCGGTTTACTGGGTCGACGAGGCGCATGACATATTCCGTCATGGAGAGACTAAGTGGATCCTGAAGGCGCTAAAGAACCTGATGGCAGGCCCCAGCGCTGTCGTTGTCGTTCTAAGTGGAGTCTCGAGGCTACGCGACGACCTCGCCGCTGACGGCGAGATCAGGCGTCGGTTTCGGGGGTACGAGATCCCGCCCGTGGATCCGATCGCTGAGCGTGACCTTATGGAGCGCGTTCTCGCGACCTATGCCGCAGCCGTGGGCATAGAATATCCAGACGAGGCCGATATCCTCGATCGATTGCTGCATGGCATAGACAACCGGCTTGGTCGCGCGATCGAGATCATGCTCGATGCGCTCGGTATGGCGATCGAAGCGGGCGAGCAGAAACTCGACCGGCAGCATTTTGCTGAAGCGTGGGCGATGCATCTAGAGTGCCCCAAAGGCGCCAACGTCTTTGTCGTCGAAAACTGGCCTGACGTCGAACCAGTCCGTGATAGCCCCCAAAATTTGCTCGTTCCGCAGAAGCGCGGAAAGCGGAAGTCGAGCAGCAGATGATGGTTCAATGCAGTAGCGGAAGCGCTTTGGCGCTGACCGGGTTTTCAGGACGAGTCGATCATTCACGCACCAATGAAGACGGGCAGCTGCAATTCCCCATCCGGTTGACACCGCATCTCGAATTCTTCGACGACGAGACACCACTTTCCTATGCCGTGCGTCTCGCAGCCTTTCACACCGACGGGCCAGTCCGACGTTTCCTCGCCGATTATGGCATTTCATTGTCAAGACTAAAGAGCGGCGATCCGGAAACAACGCAGTGTCTGGCTAATATCGCCGGCGCCGATCCTGCACGGCTTCAGGCAAACGCGATTACAGCGGATGGCGAAGAGTGGCGACTGCGCGGAGAGCGCTTTCATGTGCACTCGTTGCTGCGCCGCACCGGCCACGTCTGCGCCGAATGTCTCTTCGAGGATCTTCAACAACGCCAGCACCCGGATCTCGCGTACCTCCGCGAACGATGGGCTTGGCGCTTCGGCGTCGTGACAGCATGCCCCGTACATGAAGTCGCTCTAACCGATGCCATGATCGACCCCCGAATGGTCATGAACGGCGTACTTATGCCGCTGCTCGTTGGTCGTTGGTGCGAGTTCATGACCGCAGCCGCAGGCCGCTCGCGACGTAGCCCAACCCTGCTGCAGCGGTATCTGTTAAATAGGCTGCAGGGCAGGAGAGGTCCGGATTGGCTCGACAGTCAGCCGCTCGACCAGGTGATCTGGGGCTGCGAGAATCTTGGGATCGTTCTTCTGGAGGGGCCGCGCTCGGGCAAGAGGGGCGTCGACAGCGACACCCTCGATCGCGCCCGCACGATCGGGTTCGATGTGGCCTCACCGGGGGGGGGCCGATATTCGCCAAGCCTTGGCTCAAATTCAGTGTCGGGACGCAGCACAGCGCGGCATCTATGGTCCTAGAACAGTTTTTGGTCCCTTGTTCGACTGGGCAAACCAGCCTCGAAACTGGAGCAAACCCTTCGCGCAGCTACTCCGAACCCACATCATCGAGACCATGCCGGTCGGCGAGGAAGACCTGCTGTTTGGCGAGCCGGTATTCCAGCGGCGGATTCACAGCTTGCGGAGCCTGAGCAACGCGACCGGTATAGCTCCGCGGTGTTTGCGCAATGTCTTGCGGGCCGCCGATGTGATCTGTGCAGAGCAAGCACGGCAGGAGTTCAAGCGATGCACTTTTGACGCATTGGAAGGAGAGGCGATAGCCAGGTTGCTTGCGGCGAGTCTGACACGAGAGCAGATCGCCGAGAAGCTGCATGTAACTCATTCACGGGCCGTCAGTCTGGTCAAAAGCGGGCTCATACGTCCCTGGTTGGATCAGGTTGAAGATCAAAAGCATCAGAGATTTGGAATTTTACCCGAAGATTTAGAGGCTTTCAGCGCAGCCATTTTTGCGGATGCTGAAATCGTAGCGGAGCCGTCGACTGATTTTCTGACCGTCGACCAGATTGCCAATCTGACCTTTCAACCCGTCACCGCCGTTTTCGCCGCGGTGCTCGACGGCAGATTCGGTTCAAAACAGCGTATCCAAGGAGCGCCTGGCATCACGGAGCTCCGGATTTACCGCAACAACGCCTTAGCAGCGTTTCAGTCTCCTCCACAGGGTGCCTACCGACGGCTCGAAGAAGCGGCTGCGTGGCTTGCGATATCGCAGACAGCCCTCGCTATCCTTCGAGAGTTGCCGCAAGCGAGAGCCTATTTCCCTACCGCCCGTATTGCGTTTCGGGACAAAAGACGACTGCAAGCAATTCCGCAGGCAGCCCTCGATGCATTTGATCGCAAGTACGTAACGCCAGCAAAGCTGGCGCGTGAACTCGAGCTTTCGAGCTGGAGCATGGGTCACGAGGTCAAAAAGCTGAACCTCATTCCGGTTTTCGATCCGGAAGCCCTTGGCGAACGCTTTTATTGTCGTCGCGAATTGGAGGCTGGCGTCGCAACACTTTCATTGAAGCCGAGGCAGGCACTGCGCGGCCGCAGCACGCGCAACGGGTCACCGGCATGATCTGCTCCGCGTTCCAGCCAGATGCGGCGGACACCAGGGCGTTTCAGGTGCGAAGGTCTATTTCGCGTTTCACCACGGCCACGTTGGCTTTGCTCACACCTTGCAATCTCACTAATGAGTTCGGTCTCCCCAGCCGCAGCCTCACGCAGAGGGTCGCCGCCCATGGCTTAGCGTGCGCGCTCGCCCCGGTGGTGTTCAAGGCGCGCTTCGATCGCCGGGACCATCTCAAGGCGGCCGTCGCTGCTCTGGCGATCAGGCATTGGCCGACCGTCGCATCGCGGCGCGCATTGGTGGAGCGCTGACATGCCCGCCGCGTCTGCATCGCCGCGGGGTTTCGGCCACCACCGCGACCACGCGCGCCAAGGGTCAACGGCGTCCGCGGCGCGCTCAGGGCTTGGCCGCCCTCAACGCCGCGTTGATCCGGCTCTGCCAGCCGGGGCCGGTCGCCTTCCACTTGCGCAGCACATCGGCGTCGAGGCGGATCGACACTGGCACCTTCGGCTCGTCGAGCTTCGGCCGCCCGGCGGCGCGGCGCATCTTCTTGGCCAGCACCGGGTAGGCCTCGGCGAAGGGCCGGGCAGCGGCGAGCTGCTCGTCGGTGGCCTCGGGGGCGTCCGGGTCACTCGCGATCATGGCCTGGATCTCGGCCTCGTCAGGCTTCCTGCGGGTCATTCGATAAGCCTCCGTTCCCTCTGGCTCGCCGGGCGCATCGAGATCACCGACACGCCCTCCGCGCCGAGCGCGATGAACACCACGGCGATCACGTCCGGGGCGAGCCAACCGATGGCCATGCTGCGCCCGTCGCGCGCGGGCACGACCATCGAGCCCAGGAAGAACTCGACCGTCAGATCGGCGAAGTCCATCCCGTGCTTCGCGAGGTTGACGGCGCGTTTGCGCTCGTCCCAGACAATGATCATCGGTTTTTGTATATACGGTAAATGTGCCGCAAGCAAGGCCGCGGCCGGGTTTCGCGGGCTTGCCGGCCGTCTCGCCGCCGCCGGCCGGAGCCTCGTCGAACGGGTGAGGGACATGACCCGGCCAGACGACCCGGACGCGCACTCAATCTCGCCGACGCCGCCAGAGCCTCGAGGCCCCGCTATGACCGCAGCGCTGACGCCGCAATTGCCTCTCCACGAGGACGAGACCCCGCTGTCCTTGGCTTCGCGCCTTGCGGCCTTCCACACCGGCGACGATGTCGGCGCCTTTCTCCGTGACTTCGGAATCGACCCCCGCGAGCTCGCCGCCGGAAAGCCAGCCGCGATCGACCGCCTCGCAGCCCTGGCCGGCGCCGATCCGGCGTCAGTGGCGCGCAATGCCGT
>JAZBPE010000154.1:0-25654 GCA_036353345.1 Erythrobacter sp.
ACCGGTCCCATGCGTCACATCGTCACCACGCCGATCGCCGACAAGACCACGGGCGAGCTGTTCGAAGAGCTGGCGCAGCTGGGCGGACGCGCGATGGTGGAGGTGCTGGGCGATCTTGCCGCCTACCCGCCGGTCGCGCAGGACGATGCCCTCGCCACCCACGCGCCCAAGATCGACAAGGGCGAGGCCCGCATCGACTGGTCGCGCGGGGCCGAGGAGATCGAGCGGCTGGTGCGCGGGCTTGCCCCCTTCCCCGGCGCGTGGTTCGAGCTTGAGGGCGAGCGGATCAAGCTGCTCAGGGCCGAGGTGGTCGAAGGCACCGGAGCACCGGGCACGGTGCTGGACAACGACTTCACCATCGCCTGCGGGACCGGAGCGATCCGCCCGGTGATCCTCCAGCGCGCAGGAAAACCCGCGACGCGCCGCGAGGATTTTCTGCGCGGGCGAGCCGTCGCGCCGGGGACGCTGCTCGCTTGACCCGCTACGCGCTCACCATCGAATTCGACGGCACGCCCTTTTTCGGCCTTCAGCGGCAGGCGCACGGGCCGAGCGTGCAAGCCTCGATCGAGGAGGCGCTGGCGCGGGTGACGGGCGAGCAAGCGGTGCTCCACAGCGCGGGCCGCACCGATACCGGCGTTCACGCGCTGGCGATGCGCAGCCATGTCGATCTGGCGAAGGACATCGCCCCCTTCCGCCTGTCCGAGGCGCTGAACGCCCATCTGCGCCCCGATCCGATCGCGATCACGCATTGCGAGGTGGTGCCCGGCGACTGGCACGCCCGCTTTTCGTGCACGGGCCGCGCCTATGTCTATCGCATCCTCAACCGCCGCGCTCCCCTGACGCTGGCGCGCGACCGGATGTGGCAGGTCGTGCCCGAACTTGATGCAGAAGCGATGCAAGCGGCGGCGCAGGCGCTGGTCGGGCGGCACGATTTCACCACCTTCCGCAGCGTCCAGTGCCAGGCGAAGGATCCGGTCAAGACGCTCGACCGGCTCGATGTCGAGGCGGTGGAGACCGAGCTTGGCCGCGAGATCCGCGTGCATGCCGAGGCGCGCAGCTTCCTCCACCACCAGGTGCGCAGCATGGTCGGCTGCCTCAAGCTGGTCGGCCAGGGGACGTGGGAGGTCGCGCGCATGGCGCAGGCGCTGGCGGCGAAGGACCGGCGCGAACTGGGGCTTAACGCGCCGCCCCACGGGCTCTATTTCGTGCGCGCCACCTACCCGCCTGCGGCTTGACGCGCGAACTTGACGCAACGTCACCATGGCCAAGCGCGCGCGGCAGGCGTAGCACGTGCCGCAAAGCCACCAGAGAGGAACCAGACCATGACCACCACCGGAAAGCAGCTCTTCACCACCCTCACCGATGACGGCAAGCTGACGCTGGAAATCGTCGAGAAGGAATTTCGCGAACCCAAGGACGGCGAAGTGCTCGTCAAGATGGAAGCCGCGCCGATCAACCCCTCCGACCTCGCGATCCTGACCAGCGCCGCCGATTTCGAGAACGCGGAATACTCGCCCGGCAAGGTAGTCGCCACCATGCCCGAGCCGTTCCTCTCCGGCCAGCGCGCGCGCCACGGCCAGCGCCTGCCTGCGGGCAACGAGGGCGCGGGCACCGTCATCGCGACCGGCGATGCGGACAACGCCAAGGCGCTGATGGGCAAGCGCGTCGCCTGCGTGCCGGGCAGCGCCTTTTCGCAATACGCCATCGCCGATGCGAGCATGTGCCTGCCGCTGGGCGATCACAGCGCGGAAGCGGGCGCGTCGTCCTTCGTCAACCCGATGACCGCGCTGGGCTTCGTCGAAAACGCGAAGATGGATGGCCAGAAGGCGATCGTGCACACGGCTGGCGCCTCCAACCTTGGCCAGATGCTGCTGCGCATCTGTCAGGAAGACGACATCGCGCTGGTCAACATCGTGCGCAAGGCCGAGCACGTTGAGCTGCTGAAAGGTCTTGGCGCAGAGCACGTCGTCAATTCCTCGGACGACGATTTCATGGCCCAGCTGCGCAGCGCGATCGACGCGACCGACGCTTTCTACGGCTTCGATCCGATCGGTGGCGGGCAGGCGGTCGACAACGTGTTCAAGGCGATGGAGCAGGTCGCTGTGGGCAAGATGACCGAATATTCGCGCTATGGCTCGAACCAGCAGAAGCGCATGTTCATCTATGGCCGTCTCGATTTCGGCCCGACCATCCTCACCCCCTCCTACGGCTTTGGCTGGACGCTGTCGGGCTGGCTGCTGACCCCGTTCCTCCAGAGCGCCGGGGGCGAGACGGTGATGCGGATGCGCCAGCGCGTGCTCGAAAACCTGACGACGACCTTCGCCTCGAGCTACAAGACCAAGGTGGATCTTGAAGGGATGCTGACGAAAGAGGCGATCCTCGATTACAAGCAGATGAAGACGGGCGAAAAGTACCTCGTCACGCCCTGGGGCTGAGGCGGACCGGACACGCGCCCCCGCCAGCGACGGGGGCCGCGACGTGCCAGCGAGACGTCTGCTTTGAGGTGAGGCTGCGCGGGGTGGCTATCGCGGGGTGCGGGTGGGGAACTGCCCCGCCCTTACCCCCCGTCGAACGCCGCCTGCACTTTTGCCGCATCGGTCACCCCGTGCGCGATCAGCAGCATCAGCAGCACCCGTGCCTTGGCCGGGCCGAGCGCACGGGCGGCGACGAGGCTGAGCGCATCGTCGTCGACCTCGACATTGCGATCGACCAGCCCTTCATCGACCCGCGCCGAGCGTACCACGGGCACCCCCGCCCGCGCCGCGCGGGCGAGTGCCTCCAGCACGACGCGCGGCGCATTGCCCTGCCCCATGCCCGCCAGCACGATCCCCTTGCAGCCGATGCCGAGCAGCGCCTCGACCGGCTTTTCGTCCATCCCCGCCCCCGCCGTCAGGATCGCGACGCGCGGCAGCGCCTGCGGCCAGCCGAAGCGCGCTGGTGAGCCGGCGCGGTGCGCGGGCGCGAACCAGTCAAGGCTCGACGGGGTAACGCGCGCGATCGGCCCGCGCGGGAACCCTCGGAAGGCATCGACATTGGCGGTCGCCGCCTTCCTCACGTCGCTCGCGGCGAAGACGGTGTCGCCCATCACCACCAGCACGCCGCGATCCGCGGCTGCCGGATCGCCCGCGACCCGCACCGCATTGGCGAAATTGCGCATCCCGTCGCTGCCCACCGCCCCCACCGCGCGCATCGCGCCGACCAGCACCACCGGCTTGCGCGCGGCCAGCGTCAGGTCGAGGAGGAAAGCGGTCTCTTCCGCGGTATCGGTGCCGTGGGTGACGATGATCCCGTCGATCTCGGGTTCGTCCTGCCCGGCGCGGATCGCGGCATGGAGCCTGTCCCATTCGGGCCAGCCGATATCCTGCGACCCGATCTGCGCGATCGTCTGCGCGACAAGCTGCGCATCGAGCCCGAGCGCGGTGACATCCTCGATGATCGCACCGATCGCGACCTCGCCCGCCGCATAGGCACGGCCGGTGGCGGATGGCGTGCGGCCGGCAATCGTGCCGCCGGTGCCGAGGACGAGCAGGCGCGGGGTGGTCATGGCCCCGGCCCATACGCGGCTGCGCAAGCTTTCGCCACATGCGCGATTGATTTTGAACCCGCACCCGCTAGACAGCATGCCTCCGCCGGTGCACAGCATCGGCACGAAGGGCGATTAGCTCAGTTGGTAGAGCATCTCGTTTACACCGAGAGGGTCGGCAGTTCGAGCCTGTCATCGCCCACCATTCAAACCTTCATCGCTACGCGGTCCCGGTACAGACGCCGTTCGGACAGCTGAATACGCGCAGCCTCCCGGCGACCTTTTGCGGCCAGTCCCGCAGGTCGGCAGGGACCTCGGGCACATGTCCGCTCGATCCGCTCCGAGTGGGCCGTTCGCTGCACGTCCGCTCCCGGATAGGGGCGGGAACAGCGGACTTGCTGATTTCAGGTGCCTGCTCTTTCCCCAAGATGTCCCGAGGTGGGTGATTGGCGCAATGTCTGTCAGCAGGACGCCCTTCCCAGGAACGAACGTCGATCCACAATACCCTCTCTAAGGCAGGTCAAAGCGTCCATAGGTCGGCGTGCCGTCGGTCAGGTGGTCGACCGCAAACCGAACCGAGACCTCGATACCGGCCAGCGTCTGCGCCTCATCGTTCGTGTCGAAACCGTGTCCGGTGCCAACCAGCGTGTAGAACGCATAGGGCACGCCCACAGCATCAGCCCGCTCTGCCAGATCACGCGAGACCTGAATATCTACCAACGCGTCATTCTCGCCATGCAGGATCAGGAACGGCACCTCACCAGCTTCCAGGTCGCTGATACGGAAAAGCTCGCCCCACCAGGCGTTGTGAAAGCGCGGTTCAGGCCGGGCAATGCCGAACTGGTTGAGCCCATAGGCAATCTGGGCGGTGATGATCGTGCCCGCCGACGAACCCCAATAGCCCATGCGGCCCATATCCATGCAATATTCGCCGGCGTTCGCATCCATCCAGCGCAGGGCGGTGACCCCGTCCTCGATGGCGCTGACCACGGCGGGGAAGAGATTGCTCTGGGGATTGGCAAAGCCATCATCGACAAGGGCTTGTGCGAACGCGGCATATTCCTGCGAGAAGACAGGCTGATCGCCCTGCAGGCGGTAATTGATCGAGACGAAGTTGAAGCCTTCGGCCGTGATGCGCGGAGCGATGGCGGCAACGAGCTGGTCCTGCTTGTCGCCAAGAATGAAACCCCCGCCATGAACATAGAAAACCGTCGGGCGCGGCGCGGTGCAGGTTGCCTCTGGCTGGTAGATATCGAGCAGCAAGTCGATGCTGCCGGTCGTGGTCGCGCCTTCGCCGTACTTGATGTCCTCCACCAGGGTGAAGGCGCTTGGGCTCGGGGTGGGCGTCGGCGTGGGAGTGGGAGTGGGGGTCGAAGTGGGGGTCGGGGTGGGGGTCGGCGTGGGTGCGACGGACACCGGCGTGGTGGTCTCGTCGCCGCCGCAGGACGACAGGGCAAAGGCGGCGATGACGCACAGCAAACTGCGCGAGCGGAGGGTGGGGGTCATGGTGGTTCTCCAGATTTGGTGCGCGGGGTGATCAGGCGGGGGCAAGCGCCTGCTGCGGCGGATCGGGCGGCAGGCTGGTGAGGGGCGCCGCGGGCCGGCCGAACAAAGCGCGCCACGCGCCCCTAGCCGATCGCACCTGCTTCAGGTCGCGCCACAGGTTCGCCCATTCGTGAAAGGCGATCACGAAGGGGTTGTTGCTGGTGACGGGCGTGGTCAGGCCGTAGCGCACCGGCTCGTCCGCGCGCTCATCGACGAAGGTGCCGAACAGGCGATCGAACACGATCAGCACGCCGCCGAAATTGGTGTCGAGATATTCGGGGTTCGACCCGTGATGCACCCGGTGGTGCGACGGCGTGTTGAACACCCATTCGAGCGGGCCGAGCTTGCCCACCGCCTCGGTGTGCAGGAAATATTGGTAACGCAGGTTCACCGCCAGCAGCGTCGCGATCATCACGGGATGAAAGCCCATCACCGCCATCGGCAGCAGCACCACCCAGGCGCCCGAGATCGTGCCGGTCCAGCCGAGCCGGAAGGCGGCGGGCAGGGTGAATTCATTGGGCGAATGGTGCACCGCGTGACTGGTCCACAGCCAGCGGATCGTGTGGCTGAAGCGGTGCTGCCAGTAATAGAAGAACTCCAGCACGAAGAAGCCGACTGCCCAGGTCCGCCAGTCATCCATCGCCCATTGCACCGGCGCGAGGGCGAACACCGCAAACATCGCGGCGGTCACCACGCCTCCGGTGAGCAGCTTGGAGGCGAACTGGCCCACCATCACACCGAGACTGGCGCCCAGCGCGCCGAGATCATACCCTCGCCCCGATCGTCTGCGCCAGGCGAACTCGGCCAGCGCGAAGAGGAGGACGACAAGGACGAAGGCAATCGGGGGCTGATCGGTCAGCATGGTTTGCTCCAGAAGTTCGGGTGATGGTGGGCCGCCCGGGCTCAGCGGGGAGACCTGAGCGCGGCGATCTCGGTGCGGCTGAGGACATCGTCGCCATTGGTGTCGCCGGCGACGAAGGCGGGCGCCTCGCCATTGGCGAGTTCGGCGCGCGAAATGCGCCGGTTGCCGTCGGTGTCGAGCGGGGCGAGCGTGCGATAGGCCTGATCGAAGCGCTCGCCGAACATGCGGGGGCGGTCCCTGTTGTCGACATTGCCATCGCCATTGCGATCGAGGCGCGCGAACATCTCGGCGCGCACCCGGTCGAATTCGGCGCGCGTGATGTCGCCGTCGCCATTGGTGTCGGCCCGTTCGAGCATCTGCCGCATCTGGTCGTGCGATTGCGCGTGGGCCGGAACAGCGAGGAGCAGCGCGGGGCTGATCAGGATGCCGCCGAAAAGTGCGGGCATGAACCTGGGGATCTTGGTCATCGGGGCTCTCCATCATTTGCGATGGTGGGAGAATGACCGCGCCGCGTTGCCCCCATTTGCCCGGCAGGGCACGATTTGTGACGATATGTTGCCAGCGCGCAGGCAGGCGGACACAAATGGTTGCAAAAGGGCGCTGGAGCGAAGCGCGGGGCACGCCTATCATTTCGGCGTGCAGCAGGGCCCGACCATCCTTGTCGTCGATGATGACACAGAGCTTCTAGCCCTCGTTTCCGGGGTGCTGGAACGCAGCGGCATGCGCACCCTGACCGCGCAATCCGTTGCCGAGGCCGAAGCCCCGATTGCCGAGGGGCGGGCCGACCTGGTGGTGCTCGATCTGATGATGCCGGGCGAAGACGGCCTCAGCTTCTGCCGCCGGTTGCGGGCAAGCTCCACTATCCCGGTGATCATGCTCACCGCCATGGCCGAGGATATCGACCGGATCGTCGGGCTGGAAATCGGCGCGGACGATTACCTCGGCAAGCCGTTCAACCCGCGCGAACTGGTCGCGCGGATCAAGGCGGTGCTGCGCCGCCGCGAGACCGGCGCCGCGCCCGCCATGGCAGCCTCGCCGCGCACGCTGCGTTTCGATGGCTTCGCCCTCCTGCCCGACCAGCTTTGCCTCAAGGACGCGCGCGGCAGCGAGGTCGCGCTCACCTCGGGCGAATTCGCGCTGCTCCTCGCCCTCGTCGAGCGCGCGCCGCGGGTGCTCTCGCGCGAGATGCTGCTCGACCTCTCGCGCGGGGTGAACACCAATCCCTTCGACCGCAGCATCGATTCGCAGATCAGCCGCATCCGCCGCAAGATCGAGCCCGATCCCAGGCAGCCGCGATTCATCAAGACCGTGCGCAATCTGGGCTATGCCTTTTCAGCGCCGGTAACGCGCGAAGGCCTGTGAGCAAGCAGGTGGCGGGGTTGTTCAACTCGATCCTGGCGCGGGTTCTGGCCCTCACCTTCGGCCTGCTCGTGCTGACGCTCGCAGCGCTGGTCGTGATCATGCAGACGCCGGTATCCAGCCGCGTCTTCGACCGCGCCATCACCGAAAGCGCCGACAGCATTGCCGAACTTGCCTGGCTGATCGAGACCTCGCCGGCAGAGGTCGAGGGGGCGATCCTGTCGACCTATGCCAGCCGGTCGCGGGTTGCCTGGATAGAGGGCGGGTTTGACGCCGAACTTGCCGCTGATCGCGCAAGACAGGCGCTCTTGACCGGGACCGGCAACGCCGTCGCCGAGCGGCTGCGGGAGCGGGACATCCGGTTCGACCTGGTCGGCGCAATCGAACTGGCCCGCAGGAGCGGCGCCAATCCCGACCTCTTCTATAACACCTCAAGCGCACTTCACCTCGCCATTGCGCTCGAAGATGGCAGGGTGCTCAACATCTGGCTGGCACCGTCGATATTCTACACCGAGGCACCCTACGCCCCCTATTTCCTGTTCGCCCTGCTAGTGGTGGTGACCGCGCTGCTGGGCTTGGCGCTCCACTGGGTGATCATGCGTCCGATCCGCGTGCTCGAGCATGATGCCGAGCGCGTCGGTCTTGCCGAGACCGCCCTTCCCGTTTCCGAAACCGGCCCGCGTGAACTGCGCCGTCTGGCGCAGGCGCTCAACCGGATGCGGCTGCGGCTCGACGGCCTCATTCGCGAGCGCGAACAGATCATGGTCGCGATCGCGCACGATATCCGAACGGGGCTCACCAAACTGCGCCTGAGGACGGACGGCAGGGATGACGTCCCGGTCGCCGAGATCGAACCCGATCTCGTCCAGATGGAGCGGCTGCTGTCGGACATGATGGCCTATGCCCGGGCCGAACACCCGGTCGCGGAGCACGAACTGATCGAATTATGCTCATTCGTAACCGCGCTCGCCGAAGCTGCCCCGAACGAGATCGAGATCGCCCATGACAGCGCGTCGAACCCGTTCACCATCGCCGGGAGCCGGCTCGCGATTACCCGGATGATCGAGAACCTGCTCGAAAACGCGAGGGCGTACGGTAAGGGTTGGGTGGGCCTTCGCATCGAGCCCAACGCTGCGGGGTTGACGATCGCGGTGGAGGATGACGGCCCGGGCATTCCCGAAAGCCAGCTCGACCGGGTGTTCGAACCGTTCGTCCGCGTCGAGGGATCGCGCAACAAGGCGACCGGCGGCACCGGCCTCGGCCTGGGGATTGCCCGCGCCATCGCGCATACCCACGGTGCGCGGATCCAGCTGTCCAACCGAGCGGCTGGAGGATTGCGCGCCGAGGTGCTCTTTCCGGCCGCCATGAGAACGTGACCGCTGTGTCCGCGCACGGGCGTGATCGCCGTACCGTGACGGTTCCAAAGGCGCATACCTTCGCCGGAACCACAGCGGTCGTCAGCTCGCTCTGTGTGGATGCGCCAAGACGGCACTTTTCCCGCCGCTTGCCGAACATGGTGCCCCCTCGTGCGCGCGCTGCGAAGCCGTCTGGCGGTCGCGCTCGGCAATCCGACCCCTGCAGGCATATTCATTTTTTCTGAGGGCCGGACGCATCGATTGCGTATAGAACACGTGCAACACGGAGATTGCCTGTGTCCGAACTTGATTCATCCCTGCGACAACTCGCAAGCTTGCCCGTTCCCGCGGGCCTTGAGCTGATTGACGATGCAATTATCGCAGGGTTTGCCGCGCAGCGCCACGAAGCATCGTTTGGCAAGCGCGCGACATTCTTGGCTGGGGCCTTTGCTTTGTTCCTGGGCCTGACCACCGGTGGGCTTGTGACGGGGCCGCCTGCACAGGCACAGGCGATCTCGCCTTTTTCCTCCGACAATCCCCTCGCACCCTCAAATCTTCTGGATGTTCATCCGTGACGAGACCTGCGTGGTTGGCTTTGCTCATCGTGGTCGCCTTCACTGCCGCGTTTGCGGGAAGCTTTCTGGGTCAGAAGTTGCTCAACACTGGCGGGCAAAGCGAGTCTGAGCTCCATGCATTGCTGCACGGCGACCTCGACTTGGACGCAGCGCAAACGGCGAAGATCGAGGCAATCGAGCAGCGTTTTGCGACACGCCGCAAGGCGCTGGAGCTCGATATGAGGGCGGCCAATGCGCATTTGGCTAAAGCCATGGAGGCCGAGCACGGCTACGGCCCCCAAGTCACCGCAGCCGTCGATCACACGCACCACGTCATGGGCGAGATGCAGAAGGTAACACTCGAACACCTCTTCGAAATGCGCTCCGTTTTGAGGCCCGATCAGGCTGCGGCGTTTGACCGGGCTGTGACCAAGGCTCTCGCCCCCGATACGAAGTGACCCTCCCGCTTGCCGATGTGAGCGATGCCGAGGTGGTGGCACTGGCGCTCATCGGACGGCAGGATGCCTACCGGGAGCTGCTCGCACGCTACCGCGAGCCGATCTACCGCTTCATCCGATCTTCGACCGGTGACGCGCAAGAAGCTCTCGACCTTACACAGGACACTTTCATTGCCGCCTTTTCGGCACTCGATCGCTACGATCGTTCACGGCCGCTTCTGACCTGGCTCAGGCGGATTGCGCTGAACAAATGCCGCGATTGGGGGCGCAAACGCCGGCTGCGCACGATGCTGTGGCGGACCACTCCGATCGATGCGGCCCATGACATGCCCGACGATGCTATTGCGCCAGACGTGCAGGCGGCCGACCGCGCCGAGCTCGCGCGGGTCAGTAGAGCAATCGTGCGGCTGCCGGCACGTCTGCGCGAAACCTTGATCCTGCGAACCGTCGAGGGCCTTGGTCAGGCCGAGACAGCCGACGTGCTTGGTATCAGCGAGAAAGCGGTCGAAACGCGGCTCTATCGGGCGCGCAGCAAGCTCTGTGAGCTTCTGGCAAACGAGGGTGGGCGAGATAAGTTTTGAGGGGTGTGCCGTGCCCATGCGTAATGCTGGGTATGCACCACCTGACATTTTCACGCCGCCACCTGCTTGCAGGGTTGGGAACCGCCTCCGCTCTCGCTGCTATGCCTGCATGGGCGCAGGGGCACTCGGTCCACCGCATGCGCGGCGGCTCGCCGATCCGTGTGGGCTTCGACGAGGTATCAGGGGCAGTGATCGATCTAACTGTCGGACACGGCCCTCGGATGGTGCAGGGGCGCAAGGGGCATGGTATCGCTGTCAACGGCTCGGTACCCGGGCCGCTGATCCGCCTGCGCGAGGGGCAGAATGTCCGCCTCAACGTCACCAACACGCTTGATACCGATACCTCGATCCACTGGCACGGGCTGCTCCTGCCTTTCCACATGGACGGTGTCCCGGGTATCAGCTTTCCTGGTATCAAGCCTGGGCAGACCTTCACCTACGAATTCCCGGTCCGCCAGTCGGGGACATACTGGTATCACAGCCATTCGGGGCTGCAGGAACAGCAGGGGCATTACGGCCCGCTGATTATCGACCCGGCGGGCGACGAGCCTGCCGCGTATGATCGCGATTACATCCTGCTCTTAAGCGAATTCACCCCGCTCGATCCGCATTTCATCATGGATCGGCTTCGCAAGGGCGAAGGCTATTTCAACTATCAGCAGACCAGCTGGGCCGACGATTACCCGCTGACCGCCGCCGACCGCCTGATGTGGGCCGAGACGCGCATGCCTGCGACCGACATCGCCGATGTGACGGGATCCACATATACCTACCTCGCCAATGGACGCGGGCCCAGGGAGGGGATGGAATACCTTTTCAAGCCGGGCGAGCGGGTGCGGCTTCGTGTCATCAACGGCGCGGCGCAAAGCTTCTTCAACCTGCGCATCCCCGGCCTTGCCATGACGGTAATCGCGGCGGACGGACAGAACGTGAAACCGGTCGAAGTTGACGAGCTCCAGATCGGCACCGCCGAGATTTACGATGTGATCGTCACCCCGCGGGACGCGGAGGCCTATACCGTTATCGCCGAGAGCATGGACCGCTCCGGCATGGCGCTCGCAACGCTGGCGAGCCGTCCCGGCGCGCGCGCTGCCATCCCCCCGCCGCGAAAGCCGCCACTTCTCAACATGGGCGACATGGGGATGAACCATGGTGATGGCGCGCACGGCTCTCACGGCGGCGGCGGCCATTCTATGGACGGCATGGAGATGCGCGACACGCTGCTGTTGCCGCCCGACGTGAAGGTGGGGCCAGGGATCGACATGGTCTCCATGGCTCCGGTGGACAAGATGGGCGATCCCGGTCTCGGTCTGCGCGATGTCGAACATCGCGTGCTCAATTACCGCATGTTATCGGCTTTGGAGCCCAATGCAGACACGCGTGAACCCTCACGCCTGCTGGAACTGCACCTCACCGGCAACATGGAACGCTACATGTGGTCATTCGACGGCGAGATGTACTCCGCCGTCAGCGACGTCCCGATCCGCTTTGCCTGGAACGAGCGGGTTCGGGTCAAGCTCGTCAACAACACCATGATGGCGCACCCCATCCACCTGCACGGGTTTTTCTTCGAACTCGTCAATGGCGAGGACGCTGCCCACCAGCCACGCAAGAACGTTGTCATCGTCCAGCCCGGTGCGAGCGCGCAGTTTGATCTTACCGCCAATGAACCGGGCGACTGGGCCTTCCACTGCCACCTGCTCTATCACATGCATGGCGGGATGATGCAGACCGTAACGGTCATGGGTCCGGAGAGCGGACAATGAAAGCCGCTCTGTATTTTACCCTGCTGCTGAGCGCCGCGCCGGCGCTCGCACAGCATCAGGGTCATGATCTGCCCAAGCCGGCCGGGGCAGAGGTGAAGGTTGATCCACATGCCGGCCACGACATGGGCGAGCAGGCCGAAGCCGAAGCTGCTGATCCCCACCCAGGTCATGATATGGGCGCTCCCGCGGACAAAAAGGCCGAGATGGACGGCATGGACCACAGCATCATGGACCATCGCGGGGACACGGGGGAGCGAACCGTCTCGCCCGGCCCGGACATGGAAACTCCGCCGCCGCCGGAGGCCGGGAGTGGACCGCCGCGCGCCGCCGATGCAATCTGGGGCGCCGAGGCGATGGCTGCCTCGCGCAACGACCTGCGCAGGACGCATGGTGACTTTCCGGTGTTCTGGTTCCAGGGCGACCGACTGGAAACCCAGGTGCGCCGCGGCGAGGATGCCTATTTGTGGGATATCCAGGGTTACTACGGCGGCCCGACCGAACGCCTCTGGTTCAAGAGCGAGGGCGAAGGCGAATGGGGCTCCGCGCCAGAAGATGCCGAGGTTCAAGCGCTGTTCTCGAAGGCTTTCAAGCCGTTCTGGGATTTCCAGGCAGGTATCCGTCAAGATGTTGCCGGGCCGGACACTACCCATGCCGTGATCGGCATACAGGGCCTTGCGCCCTACATGTTCGAAGTCGACGCCGCGCTGTTCCTGTCGCACCGGGGCGACATCACCGCCCGCATCGAAGGCGAGATCGACCAGCGCATTACCCAGCGCCTGATCCTCCAGCCGCGGATCGAGGCCAACCTGTCGGCGCAGGACATTCCCCTGCTCGGCATTGGCGCAGGGCTCGACCAGATCGAGGTCGGAGCGCGGCTGCGGTACGAGATACGGCGCGAATTCGCGCCGTATCTCGGTATCGAGCAGTCCTGGCGCGCCGGCCAGAGTGCCGACTTTGCGCGAGCACGCGGGGAAGACCCCTCCACTACCAGCTTCATCGCCGGCATCCGGTTCTGGTTCTGATCAACACGAAGGATAAACTCACATGAATTTCGCACCACTATTCGCCGCCCTTGCGATTGCGGCATTCCCGCTCGCTTTGCCCGCTGCCGCGCTGGCGCATACCAAGGTGGTCGCCTCGACCCCGGCTGAGGGCACGACTGTCGCGAACGCTCGCACCATCTCGTTGACCTTCAGCGAAGCCCTGTTGCCGCCAACTGCTGCAGCCAGCATCGTCATGACTGCGATGCCGGGCATGGCAAACCACGGCGAGATGGCGATCCGCAACTTCAAGACCGCATGGTCGAACGACAACAAGACCATGGTCCTCAATCTGGCAAAGCCACTGCCCAAGGGCACCTATGAGGTTCGCTGGCAGGCAGCCGGGGCTGATGGTCACCGCATGAAGGGCACCGTCACCTTCATCATCGGCTGAGCCGAAACCGGATTATTCCACGTCGGCAACGCTAACCGGTTTGCCCAGAATCGCTTCGACATAGATCCGCCGGACCAGAATGAAGCTTACGATCGTCAGCGGTGCCGCCAGCAGCACGCCCAGAAAACCGAACAGCAACCCAAACGCCAGCACCGCAAACAGCAGCAAGGCGGGCGGAATATTCACCGCATGCTTCTGGATCATGGGTTGCAGGAAATTGCCCTGCAATTGCTGGATGCCGAGGAACAACAGCACTGTCCACAGCGCCGTCAGCGGCGACACGGTAAACGCCAGCAGAACCGCCGGAACGCCGGCAATGATGGGCCCGACCATCGGGATGATGTCTAGCAATCCGGCAATAACACCGAGCCCCCCCGCCGCCGGAACTCCCAGAAGCCACAGCCCGATCCACGTCAGCGCAGCGACAAGCAACGAAGAGATCACCTGCCCCATCATCCAACCGCGCAGTCCTGTGCCTGTGTCGTCCAGCGCCTGCGCGGCAACCGCTTCGGCCTTGTCCGGGAAAAGCAGCAGGAACCCCCGGCGATACACATCGGGATCGGCAGCAATGAAAATCGCGCCGACAAGCACCAGGACGAAATCTGCAACTCCGTTCCCGGCCGCTATGGCAAAGCCGCCCGCTTGCGTGAACAATCGGGAGAGATCCTCGCTGCGCAGTTCGGCAAGATCGCTCACCGCCGTGCCTAGGCCAAAGCCTTCAAGAAAACCCTGAAGTCTATCCGCGGCTGCGGGGACAGTCTGCCTGATCGTGTCGAATTCGCCCGCCAATTGTGTGCCGAACAGCGTAAAGGCGCCAAGGAACACACCGAGAAACGCTAGGATCGCAAGGGTCAGGCCGTAGGAGCGCGCCATACCCGTCCAACGACAAATCCAGCCGGTGATCGCATCGAACACCGCGCTCAGAACGATCGCTGCAAAAACCAGCAGGAAGAACCGGTTCAGTTCGATCAGCAGCCAACCGCAAGCCGCAATGGCAAGAACAATCAGGGCCGAACGGGCCACCGAGGCAGCACTGGACGATGATCCCGGCGCTGCCTTCACATCGGCCGTTTCAAGAGCCGCGCGGCGTTCATCTTTGTCAGTGTCCATATCTCTCAATATCTGGCTTTCCAGCGCATTGGGAGAAAAAGCTCGCCGATTGACGGATGGTCTGAAGGAGCAGGTTGTATTTGCCATGCAGCCAACCAAGCAAGCCCAGCCTTCACTTAAGTCCGCTTCGGGGTCGATTCCAGTACGGCGGATTTTTCAGATTCGCCGCGATTTCCTGCCATTCAGGTTCCGACCCCATTCCGGTCATTCGCAGCTTAGGTGCAAGCGTGCGTCCTTGGTTGCATGTGCCCCCTGATTGCGGCAGCTTCGAACGCGAAAGAAAATGAGGAATCGATGAAAGCGCTAGTCATTGGAGGAACTCGCTTTATCGGCGCCCATGTGGTTCGGGCACTTAGTGAAGCTGGAGCCGAGGTCACAGTCTTTCATCGTGGCAAGACCGCAAATCCACTATTGCCGAATGTAACGCACTTTACCGATCCTCTTGCAGAGTATCCCATCACGAAATTTCCCGCTTCGCTCCGGACCGATTGGGACGTCGTGGTGCATATGGTGGCGATGGGTGAGGCTGACGGGAAGGCTGCAGCCGCACACTTTGCCGGTCGGGCGGGCAGACTTGTGATGATCTCAAGTGCAGACGTATATCTTGCTTATGGTCGTCTGACCAAACGTGAGCCCGGTCCGGTTGAACCGACGCCACTGACCGAAGAATCGGCGCTTAGAGCAATCATGTTCCCGTATCAGGGATACGAGGAGAAGCTGGGCGCGTGGGCGCGCAATTATGAAAAGATATTGGCAGAACAAGCCATTCGGGCAGTGGCTGATCTCGATTGGACAATCCTGCGCTTACCGAAGGTCTATGGCCCGGAAGACAACAGCGACCTGTCGACTGTCTATGGCTTTGCAGCAAATCCAAGTTGGCGCTGGACCCACGGTCATGTGGTGAATGTGGCAGCAGCGATCGCATTGGCTGCACAGCATCCCGACGCGCGCCGCTCTATCTTCAACGTCGGCGAGGCAAATACGCCAACGGTGGGTGAACGGCTTTCATGGTTGCCCAAACGGGAGACAAGTCAGGCAATGCCGCCACCTTTCGAATACCAACAGCGATACGCCGTGGACACATCGAAGATCAGGAAGGAGCTTGGCTACGCCGACATAGTCGATGAAAAGCTTTCGATGATCCAACTCGCCTCATCAGTTACGGACTGAACTACGGTCGAACCATACCCGACATTCAACTTCCCACCCAGCCCCGGACATGCGCGGGGCTGAACCGCGATCCCGAAAGCGGTAGGGCGGCTTTGCCTCGCTTCTGCCGCCAAACTGCCCCGAGCGTGGGCGGTGATCTCAAATTGAACGGGCCGACCGGTCTTCTGCTGAATTACCAGCGCGCGAGAGCGAATATCCGTCCCAGCTGCAAGGTCGCCGATCTTCAGCTTCACCAAGTCGCAGCCGCGTAGCTTGCTATCGATTGCGAGATCGAACTGCGCGCGATCTCGCAATCGCTCCTCGCGGTCAAGAAAGAAGCGGATCGCCCGGATCTGCTTCTGGGTAGGGGGGCGCTTCGTCCCGACGGTCTTTCCAGCAATCCAGGCCACGCGGCTTTGCATGGCAGGGTCAAGATGCGAGTAGGTCATTGTCATTCTCCTTGGCCGTGATTGGCCAAGAAGAGAGAACGGATGCCGACCGGCTCACGCCAACGACTGGCCTAATGGCTGGGATTGGGGCGCGAAGCAGCCGCAAGAGGCCCCGTGGTTCTTCAGCACACTCTATGAGGGTGCTCGAAACCGGGGATTTCCCGCCATTTTCCGAAAATGGTGCCAGAAGAGGCATCACATTTGGCCTCGGTTTCCTTTTAATTTCAGATGCTTAGTAAATTCGGTCTATTCGAGGAGCCCTCAAAAGGCCCGCAATTGGCACTTAATGTATTGGTTTGATGCCTTTCGAGGGACTCGACAATACGTTTTTCCGCCCAGGAAACTAGCCGAAATTGATGTCCGCTAAGCGCCCCATTCGAGCCATAGCGCCGCCATTTCGGACCGCCCGATAGTGGACATTCTCTGACGTGCTCCCCTGATTGTTACCAGTCAGAGGTAGAGCCTGGCTCCTTCATGTTGGTTGTTTGATGGGATGACAACTCGGCGGGGGTCTTCCCGCCCAGTTTCGAGTGCGGCCTGACCGTATTGTAATCGTGTCGCCAGGCAGCCAGCACGAACCGGGCATGGGCCATCGAGGTGAACAAGGTCTCGTTGAGGCATTCGTCGCGCAGGCGACCGTTGAAGCTTTCGACGAAGCCGTTCTGCATCGGCTTGCCGGGCGCGATGTAGTGCCACTCGACCCGCCGCTCCTGCGACCAGCGCAGGATAGCTGACGAGGTCAGTTCGGTGCCATTGTCGCTGACCACCGTGTGCGGCTTGCCGCGGCTGCCCATCAGGCTGGTCAGTTCCCGGGCCACCCGAGCGCCGGACAGCGACGTATCGGCCACCAGCGCCAGGCACTCGCGCGTGTAGTCATCGACCACGCACAGGATGCGGAAGCGCCGACCGCAGATCAGGCTGTCAGAGACGAAGTCGAGGCTCCAACGCTGGTTCGGACCATCCGGCAGCACCATTGGCCTGCGCGTGCCCAGCGCCCGTTTCCGGCCGCCACGGCGACGCACGCGCAGCCCTTCCTCGCGGTAGATACGCAGCAGCTTCTTGTGGTTGGGGGTGATGCCCTCCCGCGCCAGCAGATAGCCCAGACGGCGATAGCCGAACCGGCGGCGCTCCGCCGCCAGCTCACGCAACCGCTGCCGCAGCGCCCCGTCATCGGGCCGCGACGGCTCGTAACGGATCACCCTGCGGCTCACACCAACCAATGCACACGCCCGACGCTCGCTCATCCCGTGATGCTCCCGGGCATGGGCGACGGCTTCCCGCTTGGCGCCGGACGTTACCATTTTTTTGATGCCAGATCCTTCAGCACGGCGTTGTCGAGCATCGCTTCGGCCAGGAGCTTCTTCAGCCGCGAGTTCTCCTCCTCGAGCGATCGCAGCCGCCGGGCCTCGGAAACATCCAGACCGCCGAACTTCGACTTCCACTTGTAGAATGTCGCCGAGCTGATCCCGTGACGGCGGCAGACCTCCGCCGTCGCCATCCCAGCTTCCTGCTCCTTCAAGATCGCAATGATCTGCTCTTCGTTGAACCTGCTTCGCTTCATTATCGTCCGACTCCTTGTGACCTGCAGCCCGTTTTTTGGACCGTTCTCGGCTGGAAAATTCCAGTTATGAAGGAGGGCCAGGATACGGAGAGAACGATGAAGAGATCGAAGTTTTCGGAGGCGCAAATAGCGTTCATTCTGAAGCAGGCGGAAGATGGCACAGCGATTGGCGAGGTCTGCCGGAAGGCGGGGATCAGCGAAGCGACGTTCTACAACTGGCGCAAGAAATACGCCGGGCTGATGCCGTCGGAGATGAGGCGTCTGAAGCAGCTCGAGGAAGAGAACGGCAAGCTGAAGCGTTTGGTCGCTGACCTGTCGCTGGACAAGGCCATGTTGCAGGATGTCGTCTCGCGAAAGCTCTAAGGCCTGATCGGCGGCGCCAGCTAGTCGACGATGTTCGCAGCACATGGCAGGTCAGCATCCGCAGAGCCTGCCATGTGCTGCGGGCGGAGCGATCCAGCTACCACTATCGTGGCAAGGGCACCGATCAGGCCGACCTCAAGCAGCGGATCAAGGAGATCGCAGAGACGCGGGTGCGCTACGGCTATCGCCGCATCCATGTTCTGTTGAAGCGTGAAGGCTGGGAGATCAACAGCAAGCGGGTTTACCGGCTTTACAAGGAGACGGGCCTGCAGTTGCGCAAAAAGGCGCCCAAGCGGCGGGTGAAGGCAAAGTTGAGGGAATGCCGCTGCGCGGCCTCCCGCGTGAATGATGTGTGGGCCATGGACTTCGTCCATGACCAGCTGGCAACGGGGCCGAAGCTGCGTGTCCTGACGGTCGTGGACACCTTCAGCCGATACTCGCCGGCGGTGGTTCCCCGGTTCCGCTTCCGTGCGCCGGATGTGGTCGAGGTGCTGGAGCAGGTCTGCGGAGAGATCGGCTATCCCGCCTCAATCCGGGTTGATCAGGGCGGCGAGTTCATCTCGCGCGAGCTGGATCTGTGGGCCTACATGAAAGGAGTGACGCTTGACTTCTCACGGCCTGGCAAGCCGACCGACAATGCCTTTATCGAGTCCTTCAACGGCAAGTTCCGGGCGGAATGCCTGAACCAGCACTGGTTCCTGAGCCTCGATGACGCGGTTCGAAAATGCGAGGCTTGGCGTAGAGACTACAACGAGGTACGACCACACAGCGCGATCGGCAACAAACCGCCGATATCGCTCATGTTCGCATCAGTGGCACATGGTCCGCCCTGATGTCGAAGTGCTGGAAGGACGCCAGCAAGACGGTCCAGAAACGGGTAGCGGCTCACTTGGCGTCGGACTCTACCAGCAATCGGTCACATTTCAGGGGAGCGCGTCAGCCCCAACTCGAGCCTCAGGAACAGGACCCCTGCTGAGCTTTTCTCCATCACGCCATTGAAGGGATCAAAACGGCCTAGCTCTCTAAGCGTAGATGGTGGAAATTTCGGGCTCAAACCCTCTCATATAACTTTCCGTCTGCCATCACCAGTATCCGCTCAGCAGCATCGATAGTTTCGTTACGGTGAGCGATGATAATGCGGGTAGTGCCCATAGCTGAGATGGCGTCATTGACCGCTCGTTCATGCTCGGTATCGAGATGCGCTGTGCCTTCGTCCATCACGAGAAGTCTGGGCTGGCGATAAAGCGCGCGGGCAAGCAGTACGCGTTGCTTTTGTCCGCCTGACAGGGTTGACCCCATATCGCCGACTAGGGTTTCGTATTGCATTGGCATCTGAATGATATCGTTGTGGATTGAGGCTGCAACCGCGGCTCCAACAACGCGCTCCATATCAACGACTTCATCGAAGAGCGCGATATTGCCGGCGAGCGTTCCCGCGAACAGATTATCCTCTTGCAACACTGCCGCAATCTGACTGTGGAAGCTCTTGTAGCCGAACCGATTGAGCGGCAGGCCATCGACCAAGACTTCGCCACTTTCAGGTTCGACCAAACCGAGAAGCAGTTTTACGAGTGTCGATTTGCCTCCGCCCGATGGGCCTGTGATGGCTACAAACTCGCCTTGCTTCACCGTCAGATTCACGCCTTCCAACACAAGCGGATCGGTTGGCGCATAGCGATAAAACACATTACGCAGTTCAATGCGGCCTTTCAGTTCGGTCTCACGGTCGAAGCTGTCGCCAAAGCTCTTATCCTCCTCTGACAACGCAATATCGGACAGGCGTTCGAGGTGCAGGCCAAGCATCTTGAAGGCTATCCCATTGTCAATGAGCGCCGCCGCCTTGCCTATGAACTGGCCTTTATAAGCGATGTAAGCGAACACCATGCCGACACTAAACCCACTGCCTTCAATCACAAAGCTTATGGCGAGATAGATGGTCAGAATATTCTCGAGCCCGAAAATTAGCGCGTTGGCCGTCCCTTGCCAGATACCGATACGCGCCATGCGCACATCAGCATTGATGCTATCCGTAAGCCGCGTTTGCCACAGTGCATGGCGCAGGACTTCGCGTCCAAACAGCCGGAGCGTGGTCATGCCATGGAGGGTCTCGATGAGTGTAGATTGCTCCTTACCACTCGTGACGATCGAGGCTTCCTGTGCTTCCCGTTCGAATGAAAAGGAGACAGCCCGCACGATGCCGTAGAGCAGGAAGGCCACGATCGCGATGGCGGCGAGAAGCGCACTATACCAGAACATCAGCGCAAGTGTCAGAACGGCCATAAGTCCGTCGACGATCGCTGCGACCGCGCCTTGTGTGAGCATTGATTGGATCGGGCCGACAGACTGAAAACGTGAAAGGATATCGCCGGTGTGGCGTTTCTCGAACCAATCGACAGGAAGACGGAACAGGCGGCGCGCTACGTTAGAGGCAAGAGTAAAGCCGAGTGTAGTTCCTGCTACCAGCAGAACGAAAGAGCGCAGAAAGGACACACTAGCATTGATTAGAGTAAACAGGCCAAATCCGATAGCTAGCACTGCCAACAAGTCCAAGTCCAAAGCAGGCAGCGCGTTGTCGATCGCGACCTGCATGTAATAAGGCAATGCGAGCACATAGGCTTGCAGAACCAGCGTTAGGACGAGGATTTGCGCAATGGCGCGTTTCAGCCCTGTCATCCGTTGCCAGAGTTGCGAGAGCCTCAACCGTTGGCGGTGCTTACCGCCCTCAAAATTGTCGCTTAGCCGTAGCTCGAGTGCAACGCCTGTGAAGTGTATAGACACCTCATCCAAAGGCATATTCGTCGAGCGGCCATCAGGATTATGGATTAGGGCTTTGTCACCCTTGACCCGCTCCAAGACTACATAGTGGTTCATATCCCAATGCAGAATGCACGGCATATGGAGGTTCTTCAGTTCCTCCAGCGGAAGCTTGACCGCACGGGGCGTAAGACCAATCTTATCGGCGAGCCCGATCAGCGAACGCAGCGGTGCACCGCGTAAAGACGGGGCGAAGCGTCGGCGCAGGGTACCCAGATCAATATCAAGGCCGTGATAATTGGCGACCATTGCAAGCGATGCGAGGCCGCATTCCGCAAGTTCGGTCTGGCGCACTAGTCTTACCCGCGAACGGGTAAAGAAACCCAGATCCAGCATTATTCCTCTCTATTGTCGTCTGACAGCATAAAGAGGCTCAAACAGCCATTCGAGCAACGATTGCTCTTCAGCAACAATACGAGCTGTGAGCGTCATTCCTGACACTAACGGTTCACGACGGCCGAAAGCGGCAACAGCATCCGAATCGAGCTTCACGCGAACAGGATAGACCGCCATGAGAATGCCGCCAGCGGTCTGTTGGCTGAGCGCAGTTTCTGCAACAACAAGTACTTCTCCTTTGACCGTTCCGAACCGCTGATAAGGGAAAGCGTCAATCGCGAGTCTGACTTCCTGCCCTGGCTTCACGAATCCGATAGCTGAGCTGGGGACTGCCAATTCAGCTTGTAGTTCTGCTCCTTCAGGGACGATGGTCATGAGAGATGACTGCGGGTTTGCAGATTGTCCCACCCGAGCCGTAAGAGCTGTCACCATGCCGGGAATTGGAGCGCGGATAGCATAGGAACGCGAGCCTGCCGTGCTGGCTGCTTGTTGCTTAACCTCTTCTCGCGCCGCAGCCAGGCTCGCTTCAGTGGCGCGCGCCTGCGCAGCTAATTGCGTCGCGGAGCGTTTGGTTTCAGTAAGAGAAGCACCTTTTGCTGACAGGCTTTGATGAAGCTGCGAGAGCGCCTGTTGACGGGATAATAGAGTCTCCTCGCGTATCTGCAAGTCACGCCTGCTGATAAAACCACGGCCTGCTACCTTCAGAGCACGGTCGAGGTCAGCTTGTGCCTTTTCGATCAAGTTCTTCTGAATCGCAATTTGCAATTGAATTTGAGCAATCTCCGAGCGCAGACCCGCCTGCTGTGCCGCTAACTGGCTTTGCTGTGCAGAAGCGGATGCATTGGCTGCATCTATCTGTAAAGCTAAGCTCGCCTCTTGGCGGGTTATGGCTTTCTCAATTCGTTGAAACGACGAGAGATCTTGACCACTGTCTTCCTCGGTGCGGATTGACGCTAGAAGGTCGCCCGCTTCGACGCGTTGTCCTTCCAATACAGCGATTTCGACCACCGTGCCAGTGCGGGTGGGCAAGACGGTTATGATGCCCTTGTCAGGTATGACCGCGCCGGAGGCGGACTCAACGCGGGGGTAAGATGCTAGCGAAAGAAATACGAATGCCATTATCAAAGTAGTGGCAAGAAGGTAGCCAATCAATTGCCAAGAGATCGGGAGCGAGATGTGTACATTTCCAGCAAGTCGGTCCAAGCGATTAGTGGCAACCTCTGATCGAAACATAAATCTCTCTATAATTTTATGCTGTCAAACAAAAGAACATTAGCGCGTTTCACACAGAGTGTTGAATGGACTGCCTAGAGATCCCTGCCGAAGGCAAGGTGTCAACTCCAGAAGATACGTCACGAGACCAAATACTCTCGACGCAGCGCCACGCCATACGGCGCTACATATGCCTCTGCCAATTAATTCTTAGCTGGATAGGATGCAGTGTAAATGGCTCCAACGGCATACCGACCTGAGAACGGGGATTCTTGTCCGATATAGAGTTCTATCGAGCGTGGAACTTTCGGGCCATCGGGTAGGTTTTCGATGCCTGAAGTCTGCCCGCGCGCCGTCCAGGCTTGCCCGCCCTCCACTGATGGTTCAAGCGAGATAACCTCATTACGCGGAAGAAAGGAGGCTGCGGGGGGGAAACCTGCATCATCCGATTGAATTTTCCGCGCGTGGAACACCCCAGCTAGGGCAACGACTAATGCCGCTCGATTTGTATTAGCAGCTTTGCTCCATTCATTTGCCATAGCTAATTCGAAATAATGCTGGTTTGTCGTAATGAACGTTCTTGGCTGAACCGCAAAAACTTCGACGTCAGCACTAAATTGACGCATTTTGCGCAAACGCTCGATCAACCCAAAGATCGCCTCACTAGACCTACCATCCGCAAAATCAAAATCCCAAACATAGGAGGATAGCAGTTTCTTCTTATCCTCAATCGCCCCCTCAGATCGTATATATGACTGTATAGCCTCGCTTTCATCGACTGCTATCTCAAGCGTGACAATAACTGGTCTATGCTTCGCTGCATTACAAACGATATCCCCAAATAACTTTGGTATCTCATTAGTGCCATGAATTTCACCTACAATCAGAAAGCGAGTTTGCAGCTGGCTCGCCGTTCGAAAAAGTTCTGCCCCCCCTTCTATCTGGGGGCACGTATCAGGCCCAGCAGCGTGCAGCGAGCCATTGGGGAAACCAAAGATACAAAAAATTAAGGTTGCAAACTTCCGCAAGCACCTCCGATGCGATAAACACTGCACACCCGATCTCCACCCGAAAAAGGCCAATGACCTGAATTTATCCCGCGCGATTTTCATATACAAGCAACAAGAGGCGCATCGTTTTATGCGACGCGCCTCCTGTCTCCTCATCACCTGTTCAGAATTTATCTGGTCATCTATCACGTATGAGGACTTTAGTATCCCCTCCCCCGGGCCCAATATTGTTAGGCTCACACACCCAGCATGTGTTGTCCGGCCCTGGATCGGTCTCGCTAGCCAACCCGCCGGCCACTTGAGAAATCTCACTCCCAGTCAGTTCCTTTGCCCGGACCCGGGCAAACAGGCGAATTGAATTGTTTTGTGAAGGCATCCATTTTCTCCTACACGTTGGTAAGCGACTCGCGATTTGCGAGCAATCCGATAGTTGCCTAACTTCAAAACGTTAGTCAATTTATTTACTCTAAGGCCAATGTTTGTTGGCGTAAACTTTACATTTTTCCGGGAGGCAGGGCATGCGGGTGGCAATCATTACGGAACCTGGTGATAATCATGCCCATGCGGTAAAATGGGCTTTAACTCAAAAGGGATTCGTCTGCGACCTCGTTTTCTTTTGCGACCTCGCCCAAGGAGGCTCTATCGAGATTCAGCCAAGAGGTACAGAGTCAAGACTCTTGGTCGATTTTGCAGAAAAGAAAGAACTGCTTAGTTCATACGACTCGATTTGGTTGCGGCGCCTATCGGCCCCAGTTCTACCTCATGATATGCATCCTGCAGACAAAGAGCCTGCGCGCGTTTTTTGGGAAGTCGCAATCGAAGGTCTATTGCTCACTATCGGGATGACTGATTGTTTTATCGTAAACCCCCCAATCGGCGACAAGGTCTCAATCGCGAAGCCCTATCATTTGGCGGTTGCAGACACTGTGGGCTTGGCTACGCCAAAATCCATCGTAACCAACTCAGCCGTTTCCGCGCGAGAGTTTATCGCGAGTTTGAGTTGCGAAGGAAAGCAGGCAATCGTGAAACCGCTTTATGGCGCGGTATGGGAATTTGACGATGGTGGACTTGCCGCAATGGATACTCAGAGGATAAGGCAAGATGAGATCTTAGATGAAAACCTCAAACTGGCACCCTGTATATTTCAAGAAGAGATACCAAAGAGTTACGAGGTCCGGGTCACAGTGATGGGCCGTACAATTTTGGCCTCGCGAATCGATTCACAAACGATCCCTGAGGCTGAAGTGGATTTTAGACAAGCGCCTAATTGGCGCGGACTTGGCTGTGACGAGATCGAGGTCCCTCATACCGTAAGTAAGAGTCTCTTTGAGTTTCAGAGACGCCTATCTTTGAATTTCGGAACGTTGGACTTCATTGTCACTGGTGGCGGGGAGTGGATTTTTCTGGAAACAAATTCAATGGGCAATTTTCTTTGGGTAGAAGATACAAATCCGCAGATACCTATGCTCGATGCGATGGCTGAGTATTTAATAAGCGGTGATAGCAATTTCGTTTATGACAGAGGGGGTGAAAATAAAGTCTCTTTGAGGACTTTCAATGAGCACCGTCGAGGGGAATCGAGGAAAATCCTTGAGGAAGAAATTCGAAGTCACTCCTATTCTAGCGGTAAAAAAAATCTCGACCGCGCTCTCACGAAGTAACCTGGGTTTGGATCTAACTTGATCGTCGATTGAAAATCATCGAGATGAAGTTTGGTTGCGTTTAATAAATACCTCTCTATTTGCGCCCGAGATTATCTGGAGCTTTGTGCCTTGTAAGGAGCCAGTCAGGTGATTAATTGATCCCGCAGGTATAGTAATAGCTTTTCCGATAGCGCCATGTGGTCGCTCGTCATTATGATATTTCAGTTAGGTTCAGGACACATGTGTGGGCCAAAGAATGACGGTTGAGGCGATGCAGGTTGTTGCGGAAAAGGTGTAAGGGCATCTGTCGTAGATTGTGTGGATGCGGCGGCAATTCTTGAGTTTGCTGAACAAGTTTTCGAGCTTATGGCGCTGGCCACTGAAGGCGGTGTCGTGTGGGATGGGCACAGTGAGGCTCCTCTTTGATTGGATGCAGGGGGTGATACCTTTCTGCCCCAGAGCGGCGCGGAACCAGTCGGCCTCACAGTCCCAATTTGCGACCAGTGCCTCGACCTTGGTGAACGCATCGATCATCAGTGCAGCGCCCCCCCCCCCCCCCCCCCCCCCCCC
>JAZBPE010000155.1:0-37268 GCA_036353345.1 Erythrobacter sp.
CGCGCCACCCACTCATCCACCTCATCGCGGTCGAACGCGTTGTCGAGGCTCATCATGCGAACCTCATGGGTGACCTTGCCGAGCGGCGAAGCGGCGATCCCATGCCCGACCTTGCGCGAGGGGCTATCTTCGCGGATCAGGTGCGGAAATTGCGCCTCCAGCTCGGCATTGCGGCGAACCAGCGCGTCGTATTCCGGATCGCTGATCTCGGGATCGTCTTCGGCGTGATAGAGCCGGTCGTGCCTGGCGATGGTCTTCGCAAGCCGCATGAGCTCGTTAGCCGCTTCGGCTTCGGAGATATTTGTTACGCCACCCATTGGATGCCAGCCTCTTCGATTGTCCAGCCCTCGCGAGTGAGACGCAGCCTATAGCCGTAACCTTCTGCGCCCATATTGCCGTAGGTTCCTCCGCCCTCCGCATTGCAGGCCTTGTCCCCGCAAGCGATGTTGGCATGCACGAACATCGCACCTTCGCCGGTTCTGGCCAGTACGACGCCCGGTCCTTCCCATGTGCAGGCCGTTTCCGAGTGGATCTTATCGAAACGTGCAGCAAGCACGGAAACCAAAGTGTCAGTCGCTTGGGTAAGGCAGATCGGCCGAGCCGCGAAACTTTCCTGCGCGCGGAAACGCTTAATGGTATGGATGAAAAGCGCCTCACGCGGTCCATCCGCCCCCACTATTAGCGTTGCCGTCCCTGTTGGGCCATTATCTTGGATCGCCTCAACTTGATCGAGAAAGATTGTCGGTGGCGGCGGCGGTGGGAAACCTCCATTATGATGCGGTTCGGGCGGTTGCGGCGGATCAGAAAGCCGCGGTTCTGCAACGCTTGCCGGTTTCTCGCTCGGCAAAGGGTTCCACGGCGGCGCACTTGACGCTCTGGCGCGAGGAGGATCGACGATCTCGGGAACCACCAAAGGTTCTTCCTGACCGCTACAGCCGATCAGAAAACCGAAGCCGATCAGGAGCGATCGCCGCATCACACCCCCTCCAGCAACCGATCCGCCTGGGCCCGAGCCTCCGGCGTCACTTCCGCACCCGAGAGCATTCGCGCGATCTCTTCCTGCCGCCCGCTGGCGTCCAATAACACGACGCTGGTCTTGGTTACCGTGCCACTGGAGGCCTTGGCTATCAGGTAGTGCCGCGATCCGCGCGCGGCGACTTGAGGGGAGTGCGTGACCGCGAGCAATTGCCCTTCCGCGCTCGCCAGCCGGGCAAGGCGCTCGCCGATCGCGCTCGCGACCGCGCCGCCGACTCCCCGGTCGATCTCGTCGAAGATAATCGTGGCCGCTCCGCCCTCCTGCGCGAGCGCCACCTTCAGCGCGAGGATGAAGCGCGACAACTCGCCACCGCTCGCGATCTTCGCAAGCGGTGCGAAGTCAGCGCCGGGATTGGTCGCGATCAGGAACTCGGCGGTGTCCATACCGTGCGCGCCCCAGCGATCTTCGGGCAGTAGCTCTACCGCCGTGCGAAACCGCGCGGCATCGAGCTTGAGCGGCGCAAGCTCGTCCGCCACAGCCTTGTCGAGCGCCCTGGCGCCCTTGATCCGCTGGTCATGCGCCTTTTCAGCCAATGCGACGTAGTGGATGCGCGCCTCCTTCGCAGCGGCTTCCAGAGCATCGAGTTCGGCCTCTCCGCCTTCGATCGCGTCAAGCCGTGCGCGAAGGTCGCGCATGAGATCGGGCAATTCATCGACCTCGCAGCGGTGCTTGCGGGCGAGTGCGCGCAGGTCGAAAAGGCGCGTTTCAGCCGCATCCAGCGCAGCGGGTTCGTGCACCAGCGCCCGGGCCGCTTCGTCCAGCTTTTGCTCGGCCTCCCCCGCCTCGATCACGGCACGGTCGAGCGCGGCAAGCGCCTCGGCCAGCAGCGGGTGTTCGGACGCGATCCGGTCGAGCCGGCGCGCCGCGACCCTTAGGGATGCGAGCGGACTGTCCGAGCCCTCCCAGATATGGCGCAGCTCCTCCAGTTCGCCCGACAGCCGCTCGGCCTTCTGCATCGCGGCACGCTGCTCGGCAAGGCGGGTTTCCTCTCCCGCTTGCGGTTCGAGCGCGGTGAGTTCGGCAAGGTGGGCGATGAGAAGGTCCTGATCCGCCTTCGCCTGTTCGACTGTGCGGCGCGCTTCGGAAAGCTGAGCCTCGGCCTTCGCCCAGCTGGCCCAACGGGTCTCAAGCGCGGCCAGATCAACGCGCGCATAGCGATCGAGAAGCGCGCGATGGCCACGCGGGTTGACGAGGCCGCGATCGTCGTGCTGGCCGTGAAGCTCAACCAGGGCAGGCGCGAGGCTGCGCAAAAGCCCGGCGCTGACCGGCTGATCGTTCACAAAGGCTTTGGAGCCGCCATCAACCTTTACCTGCCGCCGGATCAGCAGCGGCTCGCCGGGTTCCAGCTCGATCTCGGCGTCCTCGAGCGCTTCGACTATGAGTGCCGGGAGCTGCGCGAATTCGAAGCTCGCGGTCGCGCTTGCTTTCGCCTCGCCAGCGCGAACCAGTCCCGTCTCCGCGCGATTGCCAAGCACCAGACCGAGCGCATCGAGCAGGATCGACTTGCCCGCCCCGGTCTCACCCGTGAGCACGCCAAGACCGCCGCTGAACTCGAGGTCGAGCGCTTCGATAAGAACGATGTTGCGGATCGCGAGGCGGGTCAGCATGGCGTTCTGGTCCTAGCGACACGCAGCGGCGGCGTCACGTACGCCGATCCGCATTGTGCCCAACCACCATGCTATCGCGAGGATGCCCAGCTATGCGCCGCGCTCAGCCGCCCGCCGCAAGCCGCGCCGCGGTGTCGTCCGCATGGTCCTCCACCAGCTCGAACGCCTTTTCATACCATTCGGTGCCGGGGTAATTCGCGCCGAGCACCGCTGCGTATTTGACCGCTTCCTCGCGCAGTCCCAGAGCAAGACTGCTTTCGGTGAGACGATACAGCGCTTCGGGCGCATGGCTGGTCGTATCGAACTCCTCGACCACATTGCGGAAACGCAAAGCGGCCGCCAGCCATTGGCCCGAGCGCTGGTAGAACCGCCCGATCTCCATTTCCTTACCGGCCAGATGATCGGCAACGAGATCCAGCTTCAGCCGCGCGTCGGCGGCATATTCGGTTTGCGGAAACCGGCGATTGACTTCGCGCAAGGCCACCTGCGCCTGCTCGGTAATCGACTGGTCGCGGTTCACATCGCTGATCTGCTCATAATAGCTGAGCGCAATGAGGTAATAGGCGTAGGGCGCGTCCTTGTTGCCCGGGTGGATCTGGAGGAAGCGCTGCGAATTCTGGATCGCCTTGTTGTAATCGCGCGCGATATAATAACTGAACGCACTCATCAACTGCGCACGCCGGGCCCACGGCGAATAGGGATGCTGGCGCTCCACCTCGTCGAACAAAGCCGCCGCCATCTGAGTGTTGCCCCGGTCGAGCCGCCGCTGCGCCTCGGCATAAAGCGATTCGACGTCGCGCGCGACATAGGCAACGTCCTCATCGGCGGAGCCCCCACCGCACGCAGTGAGCGTCACGGCAGCCGCACCAAGCAATAGAGTGCTGCGAAGCAATCGAGAGGTTTTAGTCATAGATTATGCGTATAGCTAGCGCGGCTGAGAACGCCAAGCGAAGTCGGGCGAAATCTATCGGGTATATCGAGCGTTGCACCGACTTTCCCCGGCGATCTTCAACCGCTAGGCCAGAAGGGCTGTCGTCACCAGGCGACCACAACCGGCACAGATGCTCCCAAGAAGCTGTATCGTTCTGTTCCATTCAATAGGATATCGGATGACACCGAAGCCGCTTCGACCTAAACCCGGGGCAATTCGATGTCCCGCAGGACAAGCGAACAGGTTCGCCGGCCCATCCAATAGCTGCGGGATGTCGACCGTGCGCCCGCGAAAAGGTTTTTTTGCAATCCAATGAGCGACGTACCCAGGATCCGTGTGGCGATCTGCACCTACAAGCGCAACGAGCCGTTGCGAAACTTGCTTGATGCTCTGGTTGCGGTTGCGGAGAAAACGAAATCGAGAGCCACGGTCGGCGTGGTTGTGGTGGACGACAATCCCGACAAGCGCGCCCGCGAAGTGGTAGACGGGTTTGTCGGCGCTTTCGCTCTGGGTATTGAGTACCGCACTTCGGGCAAGGCAAACATTTCGATCGCCCGAAATCTTGCCATCACGACTGCCATGGAAGGATCTGACTGGGTGGCAATGGTCGATGACGATTGCGAGCCTGAACCTGACTGGCTCTGCAATTACCTTGACGTATTGGAACTGACGGGTGCTGATTGTGCGACGGGACCCATGAACCTTCGGGTCCCTGAAGGTTCGCCCGCATGGCTGTCCAAGCAACCCTTTTTCGAAGATGTGCGCTTCGAGTTCGAGAACGCAGCGCCAATGAATGTTGCGGCAACCAACAACTCGATCATTCGCGCTTCATTTCTACGAGATAACCCCAAGATACGCTTCGATCCTGAGTTCGGTAAAATCGGCGGGGAAGACATGGTGTTCTACCGCACCGCGCACGGCGCAGGTCTTGCTATTCGGTTTGCGAAGCATGCCGGGGTCTGGGGAAACGAGCCGCCAGAACGGGCAACCCTCAAGCACCAGGTCATGTATCGATTCTGGCTTGGTAACTCCATGACTGTCACCAATAGCTATTTCGGTGAGAGCAGACTGAGGCTTTTCGCACGCGGAGCAAAGATCGTTGCCAAATCCCTTCTTCGCCCTTTTCGGCGGATAGTCGAATTGGAAAGCCCGCAATTCCGGTATTGTCTCGCATCATCGGCCATGGGCCTCGGGATGATTGCGGGCGTGTTCGGCTACAAGAAAAGTCACTGATTTCAAGACAGCCATGCGTATCCATTTCGTTCTTCCTGGACTGCACCGAGTTCATCGCGGCGCCGAAGTGGCGTTTGAATCCATCGCGACAGAAATTGCGAAAATGGGGCTTGACGAAGTTACGCTGGTTGGATCCGGCGAACCGATCGCGAACCGACCCTACAAGTACAAGCATTATGCGATGTTGCCGCGCGAACGATTTGAGAGGTTTCCAAAGTTCCCTCCCTTTCGCACGGAATACATCTACGAAGAAGCCACATGGGTCTTCAACTACCTGCGAAACTATCGCGCTGGTGATGCCGACCTTACCATTACGTGCAGCTACCCCTTCGTGAACTGGCTGCTTACGCGATGGCCACCCAGAGGACCGAGACCGCCGCATGTATTTGTGACGCAGAACGGTGATTGGCCCGCCTATTCGGACAATTACGAATATACCAAATTTCGATGTGACGGTCTCGTATGTATCAACCCGGAATACTACGAACGTAATAAATCCAATTGGCCGTCAGTTCTGATCCCCAACGGGATCGATCCTGCTAAATTCCGGCCTGGCAGCCCCGTTCGAGAGCGTTTCGGGCTTCCAGACGACAAACCCATCGTCCTCATGGTCAGCGCTCTAGTCGAAAGCAAGCGGGTCCTCGAAGGCATGCGCGCCGTTGCCAAAATTCCAGACGCGCATCTGGTAGTCGCGGGAGATGGTCTTCTACGCGAAGAGTTCGATCGTCTAGGTAATGAATTGATGCCCGGTCGCTTTTGGCGCATGACTTTGCCGATTGACCAGATGCCCGATCTGTATCGCAGTGCAGACGTATTCCTGCATCCGACCTTCTGGGAGTCCTTTGGTAATGTCTACGTAGAAGCTCTGGCGACAGGTCTTCCGGTTGTCGCACACGACTATGCTGTCACCCGATGGATTTTTAAAGAAGGCCACCCCGGACTCGTCGACGCTTCAGACGAACATATGGTAACGGGCGCTCTCCGCAAAGCGATCAGCAACGGAAAGTCCGACGCTGTTGAGCAGGCACCTATTGCTGCCATGCGCTTCTCCTGGAAGAATATTGCCAACGATTATCGCAGCTTTTTCGAAGACGTTATAAAGCGACAGAGACGGGTCCCACTATGAGCGCTGCAACCCTCGTCAATCCAGTGATCGTCTGCAGATCCGGTGACAGCCAGCGTCTGCGGGACCGGGTCATGCCAACAGTTCTGCGCGGATTTGCCGTGTTTTCGTCGGTCGTGCTCGGAGGCAAAGCCATCGGACTTGCCTGCACCCTTGTCGCAAGGCTCCTTGGCGACAAGGGGGTTATCAGTTTTCGATTGGCCGACGGTTCGACCTTCACCGCAGGAGTGACTGACAGATATTGGCTGTACTATCTGCTTCTTCATAGAAGATATGAGCCTGATATAGATAGCTTTCTTTTCCGAGCCTTGAAACCGCAAGACTCCTTCTTGGATTGCGGAGCCAATCTGGGTTTCTGGAGTATCGCAGCATCCAGTGTGATCAAGAACAAGAATTTCATCGTCGCGGTAGAAGCGAGTAGCCGCACCTTCTCCAATCTTGAGCGAAACTGGAAAAAGAATGGAGAAAGGTTCACTATCCGGTGTCGTGCGATCGGCATCAGGTCCGGGGAGGAGCTATCCTTCTTCTCAAGCGCAACGGACCACGCGTCTGCCTCGCTCATTGAACAGTTGTCACCTGAAGACGCCATAATCGAAACGGTGACAACAATATCTGTTGCAGATCTAGTGGCGGATCAACGGGTCCAAAAGAACAGTCCTGACGCACTTGTATTCGTAAAACTGGATGTAGAAGGCATGGAGCGCGACGTCTTTTCAGCATTAGACCCTAAAGATTACGGTGACCTCATCATCATTTACGAAGACCATGGCAGCGAAACGCAACATGTCACCGGGAAAGTCCTTGAAATGGGCTACAGCGCGATCTTTATGGGTGATGACGGGACGCTCGAACCTATCCTTCCGAACAGCTTATCTCGGTTAGATGAGCTGAAAACCGATGCGGCAAAGGGGTACAATCTGCTCGCATTTGCCCCAGATGGACCCGCGGCAAATCGTGTGGCCGCAATCCTGAAATCCTGATGCTACGCGGAACACAAGTTTGCGAGACGCTTTAAGACATTGCATTATCGTATTGCAGGACCTTCACTCTTCCCCCATCCGCAAAGCAGCGATGAAGGCTTCTTGCGGGATGCTCACATTGCCGTATTCCCGCATCTTCGCCTTGCCTTTCTTCTGCTTTTCCAGCAGCTTTTTCTTGCGGCTGATGTCGCCGCCATAGCATTTGGCGGTCACATCCTTGCGCAGGGCGGCAATGGTTTCGCGCGCGATAATCTTACCGCCAAGCGCGGCCTGGATCGGGATCTTGAAAAGGTGGCGGGGGATGAGGTCTTTCAAGCGCTCGCACATGCCGCGCCCGCGTTCTTCGGCAACGCTTTGATGAACAATCAAAGATAGCGCATCGACCGGTTCGTTGTTGACCAGGATGTTCATCTTGACAAGGTTGCCCTCGCGGCTGCCGATCTGCTCGTAATCAAAACTGGCATAGCCACGGCTGATCGACTTCAGCCGGTCGTAGAAATCGAACACGACTTCGTTCAGCGGCAATTCGTAAGTCACTTGCGCGCGCCCGCCGACATAGGTGAGATCGGTCTGCACGCCGCGCCGGTCCTGGCACAGCTTGAGAATGCTCCCGAGATAATCGTCGGGAGTATAGATCACCGCCTTGATCCACGGCTCCTCCACCATCTCGATGCGATTGACGTCGGGCCAGTCGGCGGGGTTGTGGATGTCGATCACGGTTGCATCCTCGGTCTTCGTGTGACTGAGATGGACGCGATAGACCACGCTTGGCGCGGTGGTGATGAGGTCGAGGTCGTATTCGCGGCTGAGGCGCTCCTGAATAATCTCCAGGTGCAACAGGCCGAGGAACCCGCAGCGAAAGCCGAAGCCCAGAGCCGCGGAGCTCTCCATCTCGAAGGAGAAGGACGCATCATTGAGCCGCAGTTTGCCAATACTCTCGCGCAATTTCTCGAAATCGGCGGCATCGACGGGGAAGAGGCCGCAAAACACCACCGGCTGCACTTCCTTGTAGCCGGGCAACGCTTCGGTGGCGCCGTTCTTTACCGTCGTAATCGTGTCGCCGACGCGGGCCTGTTCGACTTCCTTGATCTGCGCAGTGATAAACCCGATTTCTCCCGGGCCCAGCTCGGCCAGATCGGTGCGCTTGGGGGTGAAGCAGCCTACGCGATCAACCAGGTGCTGCGTGCCACCCTGCATGAAGCGGATGCCCTGCCCCTTAGTCAATGCGCCTGCGATCACGCGCACGAGGATGACGACGCCGAGATAGGGGTCATACCACGAATCGATGAGGCTGGCTTTCAGCGGCTTGCCGCGTTCGCCCGTGGGGGGCGGGATCTTGGCGACGATGGCTTCGAGCACGTCCTCGATCCCGATACCGGATTTCGCGCTGGCGAGGACTGCACCCGACGCGTCAAGCCCGATAACCTCTTCGATCTCCTCCCTGACGCGCTCGGGTTCGGCAGCGGGCAGATCGATCTTGTTGATGACCGGGACGATCTCGTGATCGTGCTCGATCGACTGGTAGACATTGGCGAGGGTTTGCGCCTCCACCCCCTGCGCCGCGTCCACCACCAACAACGCGCCCTCACACGCGGCGAGGCTGCGGGAGACTTCATAGGCGAAATCGACATGTCCGGGCGTGTCCATCAGGTTGAGCTGATAGGTCTCGCCGTCTTTCGCGGTGTAGTTGAGGCGGACGGTCTGAGCCTTGATGGTGATGCCGCGCTCGCGCTCGATATCCATGTTATCAAGCACTTGCTCGGACATCTCACGGTCGGTGAGGCCGCCGGTGAACTGAATAAGCCGATCAGCCAGCGTCGATTTGCCGTGATCGATGTGAGCGATGATCGAAAAGTTACGGATTTTGGAAAGGTCAGTCATGAAGCTCGCGCGTCTAGCTTGTGACGCTGCACCTGTCATTTGCGAAAATGACTTGCAGCGACCGCAGGGCAATTGCGAACGAAGTTACGCGGCGCTCGAGCAACCGGACGCGCGACTGCCGGGGCGGTCCGCTCGGGCGCTGCGCCTTTAACATTCGAACGACAAGCCTTTCAAGAACGCGCGTGCATACATTCTATTCGAAGCCGGCACCGGGCTCTTAGTCGTCGAAGACATCGGACCGGGTCTGCCGCGCCATGGCGTCCTGCCCAATTGTGTCGGACAGCATAACAACGATTTGCGATACCGCCCTCCGTTTGCCCACTGGTAGTTGACGGCGTCGCAACAGGAGTGTCGCGTGACCGATCCGATCGAAAATGCTGTCATCACGATCGAAGACGTTGGCAGACGGACATTGCGGACCGCGTCCTGGCGGCGCGATCAACCGCGCCAGCATCGGCCCGTCCTCTTCTTCAACGAAATTGGCGCGAATATCGAAGCGGTCGTTCCGCTGGCAGAGGCTATCTCCGAGCGCCTTTTCATCATGTTCGACATGCCGGGAACCGGCGGATCGCCCGATCCCATGGTTCCCTACAACCCGTTCACAATGATTTGGACTATAGCGCAATTGCTCAAGCAGCAGCGCATCGAGGAAGCCGACGTGATGGGTTTGTCCTAGGGCGGAGCGATAGCGCAGCATTTCGCCTTGCAGCATCCGGCGCTCGTGCGTCGCCTCGTGTTGATTGCGACGACGCCGAGGATAGCGATGATCTCGTGCGATTTGGGGTCTTTCGTCAAGTTGGCCGATCCGCGCTGCTAACCCGACCCTGACTTCATGAACGAGCACTTCGCAGCGCTTTATGGCGGGGTCGATGCTGAAGGTACGCGGCATCAGAAGGACAGGCATTTCGGGCGGTTGAAGGCCCCTTTCGCGCGGGGCGTGATTTGTTGGCTGCTATGTTTGGCCGGTTGGACAAGTTTCCCACCCCTCCCGTTCCTCGCCAAGGAAATGCTGATCCTGATGGGTCAGAACGATCGCATCGTGCATTTATGGAACGGCACGATGCTGGACTTCTTTCTGCCGCGTTCCCGCATGATCACGATCGAAGGCGGCGGACATCTGTTTGTGCTGACCCATGCGGAGCAGAGCGTGGCAGCCATGCGCGACTTTCTCGACATGCCGGATGCAGAATACGAAGCGCCCGCTGCCGTCGCGGCGTAATTGCGTTTACGGCGCGCGGCTGACCCCGCATGTGCCGGCACGCGGCAGCCGCTCCGCTTCGGCGAGCGCCAAGGCCGCTTCGCGCGGGCGATCGGTTGCGAGAATGTCGACGCCTTCCTCGCCAAGCTCCGCATAACGCTCATCGGTGCCAAGCCGTGCGATCGTGTTGTCGATCGAGCGCGGTGAACGGCCGAGCGTGCCGAAGATCACCTCTACATCTCGTTCGTCCAGCGCCGAATAAAGGTCGGGCCGGGGCAACCGCGTGCCGGTAAATGCGACGATCCGGTTTGCCGGAATTCCTGCGGCTACCGCTGCGTCGAGCTCCCCCGGCGCATCGAGCGAGTAAGAAATTAGCATATCGGGCGCAAGTTCGTGGAGGCGCCGCGCCTGATCTTCGGAATAGGCGATCAGGATCACGCTATCGGCCATCTGCGTCTCTTGCACCACCGCGATCACCTCGGCAAAATCGGCGGTGCGCTTGAAATCGAGCTGCAGGATCGTGCGCCCCTTCGCCCATTCCAGCGCCGCGCGCAGCGTCGGCACGCGATAGGGCGTAACCCAGCCCGCTTCGTCTACAAGTTGCAGCTCAGCAACCGCACTCCATGCAAGATCGGTGACTGCGCCGCTGCCCGTGGTCGTGCGGTCCACCGTGCGATCATGCATGAGGTAGTGGACGCCATCGGGACTGCGCGCCACATCGACTTCCATCACGGCAGGAACGGCAGTCAGCACCGCATCCATCGCCGCGATCGAGTTTTCGGGCAGGCCCGGCGAAGGCCCACCGCGATGGGCTGAGATCAGCGTCAGCCCTGCCGCCTCGTGGCAATCGAGCATCGCGGACAGGCCGCTATCCGGAGCGAGGTGCCACTGACCCCCGCGCTCCGGCGTTTGCGCCTGCGTGCCGATCGTCCCTCCAAGAGCTGCGATGGCGGTCATCCAAACTTGAAACGTATTCATGCAATCTCTCTTCTCGTCGGCGCTGGTCCGGTATCATCGCAGCCGCGGAGCAGTCCAGTCCGGCTCCGCGATAGACTCATGCGGCGCAAAAGGTCAGTCTGTCCCCCAAAGATAGGAGAGAGACCATGGCGACATACGACCTCATCATTCGCGGCGGCACGATCGTTGATGGTACCGGAGCGCAGCGCTTCGCTGGCGACGTGGCAGTGAAAGACGGACGGATCGCGGCTGTGGGGGACATTGCTGGCGATGCGGCGCGCGAAATTGATGCGGTTGGCAGGATCGTCGCTCCTGGCTTTGTTGATATCCACACCCATTACGATGGACAGGCGACATGGGACCAGGAGATGGCGCCTTCCAGCTGGCACGGCGTTACCACCGTCGTTATGGGCAATTGCGGCGTCGGCTTCGCGCCTGCCAAGCCCGATCGCCACGAATGGCTCATCAACTTGATGGAGGGGGTGGAGGATATTCCCGGCACTGCCCTGGCCGAAGGGATTACATGGAACTGGGAGACCTTCCCCGAATATCTCGACGCGCTGGAGAAACTTCCGCGCACGGTCGATATCGCAACTCACGTGCCGCACGGCGCGGTGCGCGCTTATGTTCTTGGCGACCGTGAACAGCCCGGCGCAGTGCCGACCAAGGACGATATCGAGAAGATGAGCGCCATCGTCGAGGAAGGTGTACGCGCCGGAGCGCTGGGCTTTTCGACGTCGCGCACCGTGCTGCACAAATCGGTCGATGGCGAGCTGGTCCCGGGCACCACCGCGACACCCGAAGAACTGATCGCGATCGGCCATGCCATGGGGCGCGCGCACAAAGCCGGCGGTCATGCGGTGTTCGAAATGGCGAGCGACCTCCAGCGCGAGTGGAACGAGTTCGACTGGATGGGCAAGCTTAGTCGTGAGGCCGGGATCCCCGTGACTTTCGCCGCGTTGCAATCGATCGCCAAGGATCTCGATCTTGACGAACAGATCGCGACCATGCGGGCCGAGAACGACAATGGCGCGAATATCGTCGCTCAGATCGCGCTGCGCGGAAACGGCATCATCATGGCGTGGCAGGGCACCGTCCACCCCTTTATCTATCGCCCCAGCTGGCAATCGATCGCCGAACTGCCGTGGGAGGAGCAGAAGACCAAACTGCTCGACCCTGCCTTCAAGACGAAGCTCCTTGCCGAAGCCAACGACTATTCCGAAGCGCCGCAGGATATCATCCAGGTCGTGATGGTGGTCACGCAGGGCTGGGCGATGCAATACGAGATGGACCCGGATTTCGACTACGAGCCGGATGCGAGCGCCAGCGTGAATGCCCGGGCCGAAGCGGCCGGCGTCGACCCGCAGGAATACGCCTACGACATGCTCTGCCGCGAGGATGGGGGTGGCTTCATCTACCTGCCGATCCTTAACTACGCTGACGGCAACCTCGATTTTCTCCTGCCGCTGCAACAGGCGCAGGATACGGTAAATTCACTTTCGGATGGCGGTGCCCATTGCGGAACGATCTGCGATGCTGCCTCGCCCACCTTCATGCTCGAACATTGGGTCAAGAACCGCACGCGCGGGGGACGACTCAACCTCGAACACGCGATCAAGCGCCAATGCCGTGATACAGCGATGCTTTACGGGCTGGAGGATCGCGGGCTAATCGCGCCGGGCTATCTCGCTGATATCAATGTGATCGACATGGAGCGATTGAAACTGGGCCGCCCGTGGCTCGCCTTCGACCTGCCTGCGGGCGGGCGGCGTCTGTTGCAAAAGGCCGATGGTTATGTCGCGACGATCAAGAGCGGTGCCGTAACTTTCGAGGAAGGACGCTGGACCGGCGAGACCCCGGGCGGTCTTATCCGCGGACCGCAACGCGTTGCGATGTCTGAAGCCGCGGAATAATGCGCGTGTTCAGGGCTCGATGACGATACCCAAGGCGGGGTCAAGTTCCCCGCCCACCATCGCGACGAAAGTTTCACGCGCGGCTTCGAGCCCGTGTTTACGCTCGATCACTACCGTACCCTCAATCATCTCAAGGAACGTGCGCCAGCTTTCCGCGATCGCAGCGCCGCCGTCCTGCGCGCCATGTTCCTTGAAGAACGCGACGGCATGATCGGGCGCGAAAAACAGGGTTGGCTTTGGACCATGAGGTTGCCGCACCTCGCCTTGCGCCGCGCGCGCGTTACGATGGGTGGCGCCGACAAGGCAGGAATATTTGAGCATGTCCGCAAGATGCGCGTGTATCTTGTCAAGCACTTCTGCATCCCCGGCAAAGTCGACAAGTACCGCGGTATGCAGCGACATCGCACCCACTTCCTTGTAGGCGAGGACCTTGTGGTAAAGGCCGCTGTCTTCGACGAAGTTGCAATTGTCGGTAGAGGTGACGCCAATACGGCGAATGTCGGGAGATCGCTCTCGCGTAACGCTCGCAAGGCTCATCGCGGTTTTTGACGATGCACTCGTCACCAGCAGGTCTTCGGCACCGAACCAGTTCTCGCCGCGCATGAAGTGCTCGATTAAAAAGCCGGTGCGAAAGAGCGGGCCGTAGATCATGCGCTCCGCCTCCCGGGCCTCGTCATGCTCAGGATCGGAGAGGAGCCGGGTATATTGGTTGTAGACCGGGCTCATCGGCTGGCGATGTGCGGCTGTATCGAAAAAGCCGCCCGCATGGACCTTGCCCGGCATGACGTCGAGATAGCTCGCCATTGGCAGATAGCCATAGATCCGCTCTCCAGCTGCGATCTCGGAATGGTTGCTTTCTAGAACCCTGGCATGGCCCCACATGGGGACGACCCCCATGTTATTCGCCTCATTGCCGTGCGGGGGGAAAAAATCCCAGTATCTGAAGCCTTCGCCCATGACTGCATAGGTCACGTTGTTCGCAGTAACCGCAAAGCTTTCGACTGCGATCCGGACCCCGCCTTCAGCCAGTGGATCGAGCTCAAACTCAACGAGCCGCGCTTTTTCGAGCGCATCCCTTTGTACCTGAACTTCGACGATATTCATTGCGTAAACTCCAGCGGTTCATCCCCGTTTGTTCGGAGCGATCAGACCCGCATCGGCATCAGAACATACAGCGCCTGGCTCGTATCATTCTCGCGAATCAGTGTCGGCGCACCCGGATCGGCGAGGTGCAGTTCGACCATATCAGTATCGAACTGCCCGAGTATATCCTTGAGATAATTGGCGTTGAACCCGATCTCGAAGCCCTCGCTCGCATAGGATGCCATCAGTTCTTCGGCCGCGTTGCCGTTATCGGGCGAGGTGACTGACAGCGTCACCTTGTCGGTATCGAGGCCCATCTTCACCGCGCGGGTTTTCTCCGTCGCAATGGTCGCAACGCGGTCCACCGCCGTGAAGAATTCGCGCGGGTCGAGCTTCAGCAGCTTGTCGTTCGCGGTCGGGATGACGCGGTTATAATCGGGGAAAGTCCCGTCGATCAGCTTGCTCGTCAGCACTACTCCGCCCTCGCCCGAAAGCGTGAAGCGGATCTTGCTTGCCGAAAGGCTGATCGCGACCGAACCATCGAGTGCTTCTTCGAGCAGCTTGCGCAATTCGCCGACCGCCTTTCGCGGCACGATGACATCAGGCATGCCGTCCGCGCCCTCGGGCCGGGGTAGCGTGAAGCGTGCGAGGCGATGGCCATCGGTTGCCGCGGCTTTCAGCACCGGCTCGTCATCATCGGTCACATGGAGGAAGATGCCGTTCAGATAATACCGCGTTTCCTCGGTCGAGATCGCGAACCGGGTACGGTCGATCATTTCAGCAAGCGTGCGCGCGGGGATCTCGAAACTGGTCGGCAGATCGCCTTCGACAATCACCGGGAAATCATCGCGCGGCAAGGTCGGCAGCTTGAACCGAGCGCGACCGGCGCGCACCTCCATCCGGTTTTCTGAGGTTTCCAGGCTCACCTGCGCTCCTTCGGGAAGCTTGCGGGCGATATCGAACAGCAGGTGCGCCGAGACCGTTATCGCGCCCGGCGCATCGACCGAGGCGGCGCTCATGGTTTCGACCACCTGCAAATCGAGGTCGGTCGCCATTACCTTCACGCTGCCGCCGTCCGATGCATCGATCAGCACGTTGGAGAGGATCGGAATGGTGTTCCGCCGCTCGACCACCGACTGGACATGGGAGAGACACCGCAGGAGGGTCGCGCGTTCGATCGTCGCCTTCATCAGCCTTGCCTATCTTCGCTTGGCGCAAGGGTAAGGAGCGATCCGGAATCGTCCATTTGCGCCGTATGATCGCCAAAACCTTAGCGCCGCCAACAATACGGGCAAGTTCGTGTCGTGGCGAGGGAGGAAACGGTTGGGGATAAGGGTGGGCCGTGGCGGGTTCAGCCGAGCATTGCCATCCCGCCGTTCACATTGAGTGTCTCGCCGGTTATATAGCCCGCCTCGCGGCTCGCCAGAAATGCCGCGGCAGCTCCGATATCCTCGCCGTGACCCATCTCGCCCGTCGGGATCCGGTCATTGATCGCCTTGGTTTGCTTTTCATCGAGCGCGGCGGTCATGGCTGTGCGGATCATGCCGGGCGCGATGCAGTTGGCGGTGATCCCGCGGCTTGCGACTTCGGCGGCGAAGCTCTTGGTCATTCCGGTCAGGCCCGCTTTAGCCGCAGCATAATTCATCTGGCCCGGATTGCCGGTCGCTCCGACTATGCTGGTAATGTTGATGATCCGTCCGAAGCGCGCCTTCATCATCGGCCGGGCGCAGCTGCGCATCAGGCGAAACGCCGCTTCGAGGTTGATGGCAATCACGTCCGACCATTCGTCATCCTTCATTCGCATGCCGAGATTGTCGCGGGTGATCCCGGCATTGTTCACCAGAATGTCGATCGAGCCCATCGTGTCGAGCGCGGCGGGGATCAGTTCCTCGACCTGCTCGGTATTTGAAAGGTCGCAGGTGATCTCGACATGGTCGCCGCCAACCTCGTCGATCAATTGCTCGCGAAAAGCCCGCAGCTTTTGCCCGTTCGACCCAGACAGCGCGACCCGCGCACCCTGTTTAGCCAGCGCGAAGGCAATGGCCGAGCCGATCCCGCCGCTGGCCCCCGTAACGAGGGCGTTCATGTTGTCGAGCTTGAACATTACCCGGTCTCCTTCGCGAACAATTCGAGGTCGTCCATCGTGACGAGGCTGAGCCGCTTGGCATCCTTGTCAATACGCCCGATCATTGCGCCGAGCACCTTTGCGCCGAACTCGACAAACGTCTCCACACCAGCCTCGCGCATGGCGAGCACGCTCTCGCGCCAGCGCACGCGGCCCGTCACCTGCTCGACGAGAAGCGCACGCTCGACTTCGCCGTTCGTCACCTTCTGGGCGGTAACGTTGGCGTAGAGCGGTACGGCGGGATCGCCCGGCGGGTGGTTGGCAAGGGCGCCCGCCATGCGGTTCGCGGCAGGCTCCATCAAAGCGCAGTGGAACGGCGCGGATACCGGGAGCGGAGCCCCGCGCTTGATGCCGTGATCCTTGGTTAGGGCAAGCGCACGCTCGATCGCCGCCTTGTGGCCGGAAATGACGACCTGCGTCGGATCGTTATCGTTCGCGATTTCGCAAACATCGCCCTTGCTCGCCGCTTTGCACAAGGCCGCCGCTTTGGCGATATCAGCGCCCAGCAATGCCGCCATGGCTCCTTCGCCGACCGGTACCGCCGCCTGCATCGCTTCGCCGCGCAGGCGCAGCAATCGCGCAGTGGTGGCAAGATCGAACGCACCGGCAGCGCCAAGAGCGGTATATTCGCCCAGCGAATGCCCCGCGACGCATGAAGCCTTGTCGGCAAGCGCAACGCCAAAATCCGCCTCGAGCACGCGCAGCACTGCGATGGCATTGGCCATGATTGCCGGCTGAGCGTTGGCCGTGAGCATCAGTTCGTCTTCCGGCCCTTCGCGCATGGTCCGTGACAGGTTCTCCGACAGCGCATCATCGACCTCCTCGAGCACCGCGCGCGCTGCACCGCTCGCTGCGGCAAGCTCGAGGCCCATGCCAACGCTCTGGCTGCCCTGTCCGGGAAAGATGAAGGCGTACATTAGCTATGTTCTCCTGCGGGCCCAACGCCGCCCGGTTAGGGCGCGCCCGCAGGACCCGCAAGACCGAACGGGACGACGTGGTTGTCACCGGTGTGGCCGATCTTTGCGCGTCCGAGATAGGGGATGCCTGCGCGCGCGCACCAGAATTGCGCGATCTCCTGCGCGCTCCGGCCAAACGCGACGTAGTTCTCGGGCACATCCGTCACCGCGCCAAGTCGCAGTCCTGCGATGCGTGGCAACGCACCTGCGAGCGCGAAAAACAGCCGGTCCACGCTGTAAAGATGCTCGCTCACCTCCTCGACCATGAGAACATGACCCGACAGATCCGGCATGATCGGGGTCCGGGCCAGCATGGCCAAGGTGATGAGGTTGAACGCTGCCGCCGGCGCCTTGCCATCGAGGCTCGGCTCCAGGCCTGAATTGTCACCACCAAGCCAGCGCAGCACCCGCCGCAACGCCTCGCGCCCGCGCTGCGACCGCGCGCTAGACGGCATGGAGCCATGGGCGCATTGGCCGATCCCGGCCCGATAGAGCGCCGCGAGCAGGTAGCCGCAATCGGAGAATCCAACATAGGTCTTGGCCCGCGCGTCGGCATTCATCTGCGCGACCGCCGCTTCGGCAATTCGGTTTGAGCCATAGCCGCCCTTGGCAAACCACACGACGTCGAATGCGGGATCATTGGCGCAATCGAGCAGAGCGGTAAGGCGCACCAGATCATCACCGGCGAAATGCCCGGCACGCAGGAAGCATTGTTCGTGGAAAGTGACGCGTGTGGCCGGAAACTCGTCCGCCACGAGCGCTTCGAGCGCCGCTGCGTGTTCGCGCGTGATCGGGGTGGCCGGCGCGCAGATAGCGATCGTCGTCATGGCGGCGGTGCCTAAGTCGCTTGTCAGCTTGGTTGCAAGCCCATAACCGTAAAGGCCATGTCAGGGATCGATGCGAAGGTGCTGGACGGGCGCCCCTTCTTCTTTTGCGGTATTGGCGGATCGGGCATGCTCCCGCTCGCACAGATTGTGAAGGGTCTGGGATACGAAGTCGCAGGCTCGGATCGCAGCTTCGACCAGGGGCGCACGCCGGAAAAGTTTGCATGGCTGGAGCGCGAGGGTTTTCAGCTCCACCCGCAAGACGGCAGCGGTATCGCTTCGGACAAGCAAATCCTCGTAGCCTCCGCCGCGATCGAGGACAGCGTGCCCGAAGTCGCGCGTGCAAAGCAACTGGGGTGTCAGCGCCTCAGCCGCGCGGATCTGAACGCGGCACTCTTCAACGCGGCGGGCTACTCGATCGCGGTTGCAGGAACGTCCGGCAAATCGACCGTCACCGGCATGATCGCCTGGATCCTCGCTGAATGCCGGTTCGATCCGATCGTGATGAACGGTGCGGTGATGAAGAACTTCGTCAGCGAGGATAATCCCTTCGCCAGCGCCCGGGTGGGAGAAGGCCGCGTCTATGTCAGCGAAGTGGACGAAAGCGACGGCACCATCGCGCTCTATCGCCCGACAATCGGCGTACTCTTGAACGTAAGTCTCGACCACAAGTCACTGGAGGATTTGCGCAAGCTGTTTGGCAATTTCGTCAGCGAAGCGGTCTGCAGTATCATTAATTGCGACAATGAAGAGGCGCTTGCGCTGCGCGGTCGCGCATCGCAAGCGGTTACCTTCGCGCTCGCCGGCAAGAAGGCGGATATCTCAGTCGAGCCCGATTCGATTGACGCGAGCGCGTTCGGCATTCGCGCCGCAGTGCTCGATAATCGCAGCCGCGAGGTCTTTCCGCTCATCCTTCCGATGCCGGGACGCCACAATCTGTCCAACGCGCTCGCTGCGATTGCCGCGGTCAGCGCTGCAGGCGTGCCGGTGAAGCGCGCGGTCTATGCGCTGCGAAGCTTTGCCGGGCTCGCTCGCCGCTTCGATGTCGTGGGGACGAGTGCGAGCGACATCACGGTTATCGACGATTTCGGACACAACCCGGAAAAGTGCGCCGCAACCCTGCGGACGCTCAAAGCCGTGCCGGGCCGTGTGATCGCATTCTTCCAACCCCACGGATATGGCCCGCTGCGCCAGATGGGCGAGGAGCTTGCTCAAACCTTCGCGCGCGAACTCGACCATGACGATGTCACGATCATGTGCGATCCGGTCTATTTCGGCGGAACGGTCGATCGTAGCGCAGGAACCGGACGGATCGTCGATCTGATCCGCGAGGCCGGAGGCACGGCGGAACATATCCCCGAGCGTGAGGATTGCGGGGACCGGATCGTCGCACTCGCTAAGAGTGGTGACCGCATCGTCATCATGGGTGCACGCGACGACACGCTCAGCAAGTTTGCGCGCAGCATCTTCGACCGGCTCGCGTGAACATATACCAGCGAGCGCGCCAGCACGCCTGGTTCATGGCTGGCATACTCGTGCTGGCGATCCTCTTCGTACTGGTGATCGACAGCTATTTCGGACATTCGACGCTCGCATTCGGCGCCGCGATCATCGGCCTCGTCATAGCCAACGCACGGATGCTGACCTTCAACTGTCCGAAATGTGGAAAGAACCTGTTTTTCCGCGGTATCTTCGTCGTACCCTGGCCAAACCGTCTGTGCGGGCGCTGCGGAACGAGGCTTGATGCGAAGGAGTCGCCACCGCCCGGCTAGCGCGTCAATGCGCCTCGGTATGGCCGACGCCCATCACTTTGTGCAGGACGAAGACGATGATCGCGCCCAATATCAAACCAAGGACCGCGGAGAGCGCCGCATAGGTCACCCAGCCCAGGATACCGCCAAGCGCACCGGTTGCCGCCTCGACCGCGTATTCAGCGCCGTGAGCAATATCGTAAAACCAGTCCCACCCAATCTCATGCGTGCCATGAACGATGATACCACCGCCCACCCAGAGCATCGCGACCGTGCCCACAATGGTGAGGAGGGTCAGAAGCTTGGGCACGGCGGCGACCAGAGCCTTGCCGAAACTGCGTCTTGCCGCGCTGTCGCTTTTGGCAAGTGACAGGCCGATATCGTCAAGCTTCACTATGATCGCGACCGAGCCATAGACCACAACCGTCACCACAACCGCGACCAGCGCCAGCGCAAGGCCGCGCTGCCACCAAAGATCGACATCGAGCTCGTTGAGGGTGATAGCCATGATCTCTGCCGACAGGATCAGATCGGTGCGAACCGCGCCAGAAATACGCTGCTTCTCGAACTCGGCCGGGTTCTCGATCACATCGTCGACGGTCTTGCCGTGTTTCTCCCCGCCGAGCTTTTCCAGCACCTTTTCCGCGCCTTCGTAACACAGAAACGCTCCGCCCAGCATCAGGATGAAAATAATCGCGCCAGGCAGAAATTCCGACAACACGATCGCGCCAGGCAGCAGGATCACCAGTTTGTTGAACAGACTGCCTTTGGTGATCGACCAGATGATCGGCAGTTCACGCGAAGGATCAAGACCGGTAACGTAGCTTGGCGTGACCGCCGCATCATCGATAACGACCCCTGCCGTCTTCGAACCGGCCCTGCCTGCCGCCGCGGCAATGTCATCGACCGAAGCGGCGGTAGCGCGGGCAATTACGGCGATATCGTCGAACAGGGCGACCAGACCTGATGGCATTGCAAACGTCCCTTTCAAGCGGCCTCGGCTGCGCCCGCCCCTGCCCGGCTGGCGCCATCCGCGCAAGTCTTGCAATATCGCGTGAGTTCGCTAGTTGCGCAGCTTCGCTCCTTCAGGGGCGAGGTTGAAGAAAGCCGGAGGGGCCCCGCTATTCGAGCGGACAAGCCAGCGATCGGCGGCAATAAAAGGAACGCGAAGAATGGCTCTGTACGAGCATATCTTCCTTGCGCGTCAGGATCTGAGCCAGTCTCAGGTCGATGCGCTGGCGGCCTCGGCGACCGAAATCGTCGAACAGAACGAAGGCAAGGTAACCCGGACCGAAACCTGGGGCCTCAAATCGCTCGCCTACAAGATTGACCGCAACCGCAAGGCGCATTTCGTCATGCTCAATATCGATGGGCCGGGAGAGGTCGTCGCAGAGCTGGAACGCCAGACACGGATCAACGAAGACGTCATCCGCTACATGACCATCCGCGTCGACGAGCACGAGGATGGCCCGAGCGTGATGATGCGCAAGAATGAGCGCGACCGGAAGCGTCGCAGCGACCGCGAGGAGCGCAACTGATGGCCCGCCCGTTTTTCCGTCGCCGCAAGTCCTGCCCGTTCTCCGGCAAGGACGCGCCCAAGATCGATTACAAGGATGTGCGCCTGCTGCAGGGCTTCATGTCCGAGCGCGGCAAGATCGTGCCCTCGCGCATCACGGCTGTCAGTGCCAAGAAGCAGCGCGAACTCGCCAAGGCGATCAAGCGTGCACGCCACATCGGCCTTTTGCCGTATCTCGTGAAGTAGGGAGGACGAACTATGGATATCATTCTCCTCGAACGCGTCGAGAAACTCGGCACGATCGGCGATGTCGTCACCGTGAAGGACGGCTATGCGCGCAATTTCCTGCTCCCGCAGAAAAAGGCCCTGCGCGCGAACGACGCTAACAAGAAGGTCTTCGAAGCCAATCGTGAGCGTCTCGAAAGCGAAAACGCGGAACGCCGTACGGAAGCGGAGGCGGCCGGCAAGAAGGTCGAGGGTGCGCAAGTCGTCCTGATCCGCGCCGCATCGAATGCCGGGCAGCTCTACGGTTCGGTCAATGTTCGCGACATGGTCGCCGGATTGAACGATCAGGGTCACGACATCGACAAAAAGCAGGTCATCATGGGCGCGCCGATCAAGACGATCGGCATGCACGATGTGACCGTGGCGCTCCATCCGGAAGTTCACGTGACGGTGAAGGCCAATGTCGCGCGTTCGGACGATGAGGCCGAGCTGCAGTCGCAGGGTATCGACGTGCTCGCGCAGCTGTTCGAGGAAGAGCAGCGCGAGATCGAAGAAGTGGCTGAAGCGAACAAGATGGACCCGAGCCTTGAGCCCGGTGAGATCCCGGCCGAACTTCTCGAAGACGGCGTTTCGACGCCCGAAGATACGAGCGAGACCGAAGCGCTCGTCGAGGCGACGGATCACAAGAACGAAGACGACGCTTAATACAGCGGTTTTCATATCCGGTATCGGGGGGCGCGTGAGGTCGGCAGGCTTCTCGCGCCCCTCTTGCATACATACCGTCTTTGTAATGACCGCAAGCTGTGGATAGGACTGCACGCATGACCTCGATCCCCAACATCCTCAAGCAGCTCCAGCAACACTATGACGATGCCGTCGCCACCTTGCGTGCAGACGTTATCGCGTTCGGGCGTGAAGGAACCGTGCCGCCGCAGCGCAAGCGCACCGATGGCAGCTACGCCTATCCGCAACTTACACTCCATTACCGCGGCAACGGCGTTGATGGCGTGCCACCGCGCGATCGCAGCCGTGCGTTCGGGCGACTCGAACTACCCGGAACCTACACGACCACGATTACCCGGCCGGATCTCTTCGCGAACTATCTGGAAGAGCAGCTCGAGCTCATCATTGCCGAATACGAAATCGACGTCGAAGTGGGTCGATCGCGTCAGGAAATCCCGTTTCCTTACGTGCTGGATGGCGAAGCGGGCGCGGCGATGGTCGGGATCGCACCGCAGGACATCGCGCAGCACTTTCCTTCGACCGATCTGTCGCTGATTGGTGACGAACTCGCCGATGGTATCGAGTTTGATGAGCATGCGGACATGCCGCTGTCGCTTTTCGATGGCCTTCGCACCGATTATTCGCTCGCGCGCCTTGCACATTATACCGGGACGCAGGTTGAGGACTTTCAGGACTTCATTCTCTTCACCAACTATCACCGCTATGTCGATGAATTCGTTAACTGGGGCGCGCAGCAGATCGGGAACGGCACGTATAGCGGATTGACCGGGGCCGGCGGGCTTTCCATCACCGAAAAGACCGGCAGTGCGCAGCACCAGCTCAGCGATACCGCATGGCGGCGCCATCAGATGCCGGCCTATCATCTCAAGCGCGGGGACCGGCGCGGCATCACGCTCGTCAACATCGGTGTCGGCCCCTCCAACGCCAAGACGATTTGCGACCACCTTGCTGTCCTGCGCCCCCATGCGTGGCTGATGATCGGCCATTGCGGCGGCCTGCGTTCGAGCCAGAAGATCGGGGATTTCGTACTCGCCCACGCTTATCTGCGCGACGATCACGTGCTCGATGCGGTACTGCCGCCCGAAGTGCCAATCCCGCCGATCGCGGAGGTTCAACAGGCGCTTGCCAGTGCGGCCGAGGAAGTTTCTGGCGCACAAGGGGCGAACCTCAAGCAGCGCATGCGCACCGGGACCGTCGTCACCACCGACGATCGCAATTGGGAGCTGCTCTACTCGAACTCGGCCAAGCGATTTTCGCAGAGCCGCGCGATTGCAATCGAAATGGAAAGCGCCACGATCGCGACACAGGGCTATCGCTTCCGGGTGCCTTACGGAACGCTGCTATGCGTATCGGACAAGCCCTTGCACGGCGAGATCAAGCTGCCGGGGCAGGCGAACCGCTTTTACGAAGAAGCGATCGCAGCGCACCTCCAGATCGGCCTTGAAGCCGTGGCGCGCCTGCGTGATGAGGGTGACCGGCTGCACAGCCGCAAACTTCGCGCCTTCAACGAGCCGCCGTTTCGGTAGGATCTACTATTCTTTCGCGGTTGGCGCCTAACCCACGGTTGGTGCGATTCCCGTTCAGCCTTCACCTCATCCCACTCGCGTTCCTGCTCTACGTGCTGCATGCTAGCCGCCGCCACAAAGCATCACTTCGTCAGCTGGACTGCGCCTGAAGAGCCGGGAAGCGCAGCAGAGCAGTCCGCTGGCCCGACTGATAGCAAACCGATAATCGTCACTGGAAACCAGCGCCGATTTTCTAGACCGCGCTCCGGGATATAGCGAATGACCCGGTTTAGGCTTCTGCAAACCAAAAGCGTACTTTCGTCGGCCTTATGGAAGTACCGCGAGAACCTCGCGTTCTGACTTGGGCGTGCTAGGCGGCCTCGTGTTTCTGCCGCGCGGTGGGGGTCCGGCGTCCGGCATCGTTTTGCACAAAGGCGCGACGGCGGCATCTTGGGCAGAGCCCGGCACACGTATCGGCGCGCGCGGACCTTGGCGCTCCAGCTTCGTCCGGGCACGCACCCGGCGCGAACCTACGCGCGCGCTTGCTCGCGGTGTCATGGTCATCGGCGCAAGCGCGCTCCGGTGGGGAGGGGAGACCGCCTGAACGCTCAGCCTGCGCCTTCCTCCATCGTCGCCTGAAATGCCGCGAGCGCTCGGCGCACTTCGTCGACATCGCGCCCGAAGATCAGCATTTGCGCCTGGGCATTGCGATAGGTGATGCCGCCGGCCGCATTGATCCAGGTCTGCAAGATGATGATACTCCCATCGGCGCGATAGACCTTGGCGGTCGGGAGGCGATCGTTGATGCGGTGAAGAAACCCGTCAAGGGCTAGCAGGTCCGATGTGTCTACGCCGGTGAAAACCGACAGCACCAGCAAGGCCGAGCACCCTCGCTCCTCGCTGCAACTGCGCGGGCTGACGGTGTAGCTGATCCCGGTCGAAGAAACCGCGCGGTAATTGGGCTCCGCTTCGGGATTGGGCTCGACCTGCCAGGTCGATTGCAGGTCGAGCAGCAAACGCTGCACGATCGGATCGGTGAACTGGGTGACAACCTGCGGGCGCGGAGGATTGAGAGGCGCTTGCTCCGTTTGCAGTGTTTGCTGTGTTTGCGAGGGCTGCTGGCCGGCAGCGGGGGCGGCGAGGCTCATCATGCCACCCAGCGCGCAGAAAGCTGCGAGAAAAGACAATCTCATTATTCGATCCCACAAAAGGTCGTTGAAGCCGTCGGCTCGTGGCCAGACCCTTAACGCGCTCTGAGAGCGAACTCCACGTTGTAGCGGGCCGTGATGCTCACCTCCCCCGGCTCGATCGGCGTGCGCGAGATGCGGCTGCCGGTTACGGTGATGCCGCGCGCGCCTCCACGAAAGACGACGCTGCTGTCGGAGACCAGCAGAATGCGCGAAATGGCAAGGCCGAGGGTTTCGGCGACGTTCTCTGCTTCTTCGCGCGCGTTTTCGAGAGCTTGCGCCTGCGCTGCGCGGGTCAGCAGACCTTCGTCCTGCGGTGCTACGCTGAACCGCGGTCCATCGATCCGATTGGCGCCTGCATCGAAAAGAACACTTACCAACGCCCCTGCCTGGTCAAGATCGTTGGTCGTCACGCTCAAGGTGTTGGTCGCCATGAACCCGGTGATGCGTTCCGACTGCCGCCCCCGGTCATTGGAATATTGCGGTTCGACCGACAGATCTGACGTCTGGAATTGTGAGGCCGCAATTCCCCGTTCGCGCAGCGCCTCGATTACCGGTTCGAGTTGACGGTTGTTCGCATCAAGCGCTTCGGCCGCGGTTGCGCCAAGGCTTTCCACGCCGATTTCGATAGTCATTTGAGTCGGAGGGGCCTGCACCTTGCCCTCCCCGACGACGCGCAGGATCGTTTCGCCCGGCAGCACGACCGGCCGCGCCATCTCACTCTGAGCGTGTACGGGAGCGCTTGGGGCCAGGGCCAGGGCCAGTGCGGCGGCGTAACGGCGGGGCATCATCTGCATCCTTGAATTTGGTCGTTCCCAACCTCGGAAAAGAACAGCCAACCCATAGCGTCCTAACACCTCATGTTTGAAGCAAACGCCTGTGAAAGCGCAAGATATCGGCCGTTCATGCTCTTCGTACAAAACCAAAGCTGATCATACTTAGCGCCGGTCCATCATCCCTGACCTTCAAATCACCAAAAATGTAGTCATGACGGCCATAGAAGAGATTCAAATCGGTCACGACAATGAAGCTTTGACCGCTCGCGCTGCGGCCCCGAGTTTTGAGAGCGCGCCATGCCGTCGATCCGCGCTGCGGCATGCCAGTCCAGAGCCATTGCTCCCAATTTGGCAGGGCAGGTGCGCCCTCTCTCAAACCAATGTGCCGCTGGGTTGGTCGTCCCTGAAAAAGGCGGGACATATCGCGGACGAACCGATCATGATTCTCGCCTCCGCGAACGAGGATCGTGCAACGGCGTTCATCGAGATCGTCGGACCGTTTTATCTTCTCCAGCTTAAGCCATAACTCCTGCTCGCGCGCATAGTCTACGAAACTATAGGCGCGCGTGGCAGCGTCGCTGATCTCGAATTGCTCGCGTTCTTCCGGCTCAAGCACATTCCAGAACGAGCTAAGATCGGGCTGGGCGAATGATCGGGTTTTGCGCGCGGGGTCAAAGCAAAAGATTTGCAGCATTTCGACCGCGTCGGGCACATACCGATCTTGGCCCCGTCGTCCGGTAACGACTATACCATCAGGCTCGATTGGATCGAAACGGGGCGCCGAGTCGTGCTTCTCCTGAGCTGACACCGCAACAAGAAGGAGCGCTGCGACGCTCCAGCTCTGCATCACCCCCGCCCCTTCGTCTTGGTGGCGCCCGCCTTTGCATGGCTCTCGATAAATTCGATGATCTGTCCGGCAACATCCTTGCCCGTTGCGTTCTCGATGCCCTCAAGGCCCGGGGAGGAGTTCACCTCCATGATTACCGGGCCGTGATTGGAGCGCAGGAGATCGACGCCGCATACATTCAGCCCCATATGCTTGGCCGCGCGAACGGCGGTCGAGCGTTCTTCGGGCGTGATCTTGATCAGGCTGGCCGAGCCGCCCCGGTGGAGGTTGGAGCGGAACTCGCCCTCAGCCCCCTGTCGCTTCATCGCCGCCACCACCTTGCCGCCAACCACAAGGCAACGAATGTCCGAGCCGCCCGCTTCCTTGATGAACTCCTGCACCATGATGTTCACATTTGCGCCGCGAAAAGCCTCGATGATCGAAGCTCCGCCTTTCAGCGTCTCGGCCAGAACCACCCCGATCCCTTGCGTTCCCTCCAGCAGCTTTATGACCACTGGCGGGCCGTTCACCGCCTTGATAATTTCTTCTGCGGCTTTGGGATCGTTGGCATAGGCGGTCAACGGCAGGCCAAGCCCGTGTTTCGCCATGATCTGGGTCGATCGCAACTTGTCGCGGCTCCGTCCGATCGCGACGCTTTCGTTCAGCGGCCACACGCCGCTCATCTCGAACTGGCGCAGCACGGCAAGGCCGTAATTGGTGATCGAGGCGCCGATTCGCGGAATGACCGCATCATATCCGCCCAGCGTTTCGCCGCGATACATGATGGTCGGACGATGGCTGGCGATATTGACCGTACAGCGCGTCGTGTTGAGGATAACGCAGCTATGGCCGCGCGCCTCGGCCGCTTCGACCAGACGCTTGTGCGAATAGAGGTTCGGGTTACGGGCGAGCATCGCGATTTTCATGGGGTTTCGCCCTGTGGAAGTTGGTGGAATGGCATCACGGGCGGTGCCCGACAACGGTCTTTCGCTCAGAAGTCTGGAGCCACGAATAACCGCTATCTACGACGAAACGACGTCTGAGCGAAGAGCGACCGATCAACATCGGGAACTTCATGTCAGAGCGATCCGCAAGGCTGATTTCTGCACGAAATACCTTGTGACCAATCTTGAGCGGCGTCTTGATCACATAACGGCGCTGTTTTTCGCCATTCGAACTGGTTATCCCGCGAATATCGACATGCACCGCCTCGCAAATCTGGCGGGTTGCGCTTTCGACGAAGTCCACCGCGAAACGCACGTAACGCTCTCCATCGCGCTCGAAATCATCGATCACCTCGCCATGGAGCGAGGAGGTGCGCGCGCCGGTATCGATCTTGGCAGGGATGCCTCTAAGCCCAAGCTCGGGCAACTGGACCAGCTCACGCCAGCCAACGACAGGCAGGGGATCGCGAGCTATTGTCATGGCACTATTGCAAGGCCATCGCCCCCTTCGCCCGTTGCAAGCCGGCGCAGCACCTGCCCGCTCGCATAATCGATTTCGGCGACGGTATTGCTGGCCGTTTCTGCCACGTAAATGCGCTCCCCATCGTCTGCCCATAAAATCGTGACCTGAGCGCGCTCTTGCGCCTCATCAGATGACGAAACGTCGATCTTGCGGACAAGGCGAGTCGTGTCCAGATCGATCACGCTGAGCGAACCATCGCGCAAGTTCGAAGTGATCGCGACATCACCTTGCGGCCGGATCGCGAGGCGCAAGGGGAAGCGCCCGGTGCGAACCATGCTGCGAACCGCCAGCGTTTCGGGATCGAGCGCGAAGGCCATGTCGGAACCGCGCGCAGAGACCCACAGGGTTGTGGCATCAGTGCTCAGCGCAATACCCTCAGGTTGCTCCCCGATTTTGACCGAGCGCGGTGGCTCCTGCTCCGAAAGATCAAGCCTGGTCACTGTGTTCGATTCCATATCCACCGTCCATGCTGTGCGCCAGTCGGGCGCGATCGCCAACATGTGGCTGCCCTGCTGTTCGGTCGGATATTCACGGATCCTTCGCATGAAGCTTGCCGGATCGCGGATTTGAACAATCGATCCGCGTCCTTCCGTCGTCACGTAGATGGTATCGTTCTGACCCCAAACGATCCCGTGGGGCCGAGCGTTTTCACCAAGCTCGATGCTCGCAACAAGCGCCAGTTCGCGGGTATCGAACAGATCAACCGTGGTCCCGCCGTAGCATGCGAGCGCGACGAGGTTTCCCTGAGGCGAGGTCGCGAGTTCGTGCGGATTGGTGCAGCTATCGCGGCGCACGATCTCTTCGCCGGTTTCAAGGTCGATCTTCGAAATCGAGTTCCCCCGCTTGTTGGCGACGAACAGCGCCGGTCGAATGGGTTCGCCGCTGTCGAAGCTCGATTCGGGCGTGCCGGCGAGCACGGGCGAGTATCTCCCCGGCGTGGTTTCGTAGGTGACACCCTGCCCGGGTATGCAAGCGCCAAGACCGAACGCGGCGAAACTCGCGAGTGCCGGGCGAAGCGATGCGCATACGTTCACCCGTCTGCATCCTCAAAGGGGGTCAGGGTTGCCGTATTCTCGCCCGCTTCGCTTTCATCGCTTGCATCGTCGATGAATGCGAAATCACCGAAATCGCGCACAATAGCGAGATAGCGCTCCAACGCATCGAGGAAGATCGGCGTCGGGATACCATCGGCGCGGGTAAGGATTGCCCACTGGACGATCGGATCACCGTCGTCATCGATCCATACCGAGACGTAGCGAAACGACCGATTGGCTTCGGCCACGCGATCTCCCGACATCGGCAGCGTCCGGTCCCACAGGGTCGAGAGTACCAGTGTCTCGCAAAACGCGGGAACGGCTTCGTCACAGTCGGTGGCGAGAATGTCGGTCGGACCGTCCGGCGTATTGACCCGCACGACATTAAGATCGCCAGGTTCACGCTCGAGATCGAGCGTTGCCTCGTATCCGGCATCAAGCAGAATGCGATGAAGTCCGGCAGGATCGGCGGCGCTGACCGTGGCGGGCACTGGCTCTTGCGCGGCGAGCGGCGTTGCCAGCATGAGCGCCGATCCGGCAAGGCCAATGGTAGTTGACCCAACATGTGTCACGGCAAACGCTCCCCCCCTTTTTGCGGCTTGTCGTGCAGATGACAGGTCCGTCCATGAAATCAAGCGGCGAGGAACCGCGCAATCGCCTCGCCAAGCTGGGGCTTGGTCGCACTGTCGAGGTGCCCGCCGGGGATTTCTTCATACGTTGCGTTGGGCAGTCGTTCGGCAAGCGCGATGGCCGAACCGTTGTCGCTGTCCTTCTCCCCGCTTACGACAAGCGTCGGGCTGGAAATGTTTGCGAGGCCTGTTGCGCTGAAGTCACCCACTGCGCCGAGCAGCAGACGTGCGGCGGCCTGGTCTACCTTTTGCGATTTCATGAACTGGCGCGACTGGTAAGCGGGATCGTCGCGTCCGATCGTGTCGAATTCGTCGATCACGCGAATGAAGAAGTCTGCGCGTTTGCGCCAGTCGTTCAATCCCTCAAGCCCCATTCCGCACGCGACGAGGCGGCGGGGCTGGAGCGCGCCGGTTGCACACGCATGAATGGCTGTTCGCGCGCCCAGCGAGAAGCCGACCAGGTCGTAACTTTCGGAGTCAAAGTGCAGGTGATCGACGAGCGCCGCCAAATCGCGCAACAGCACCCCCGGGGGGTATGCAGCAGGATCGTGGGGCGCATCGCTTTCGCCGTGGACCCGAAAATCCAGCATGATCGCCTCGAATCCAGCATCGGCAAGTCGCTGGTCGTGCCCCCATTTGATCCAGTTCATATACGAGCTCGAAAAAAGCCCGTGCAGCAGGATGACCGGCGAACCCGAACCGGTACGATGGATCGCGAGCCGAGTGCTGTCGGAACTCTTGAAATGGCTGGTGGTCATGGCGCCCCGCTCAGCATTTGCAGCCATTCCGCCTGTGTAGATGGTTGCGTCCCCCATTGAACGAGACGCTCTGGCAAATCGATCCACGGCTGTTTGCGCGAAGTCCAGATATGGGCGACGAATTCAAGCTGCCCGGGTTCGTCGAGCGAGCCACCCTTGATCGTCAGCACGCCCGGGCGGCCGCGTGCGTCATGGAAGAGGCGCGTTCCGCAGCGCGGGCAGAAATGACAGTCGGTCCAGCTTCCGCTATCGGTCGGTCGGCCCCAGCTAGCCGTTTCGCCTTCGATGCTGAGCGCGCTTTCCAGCACTGGGACGGACACGCCAAAGGCGCTAGCCGACTGCTTCTGACACTCGCGGCAGTGGCAGGCATAAGCAACGAGGCTTTCTGCCGCGATTGTGTAGCGCACCGCCGCGCACTGGCAGCCACCGGTGAACCCGACCGCGCTCACGCCCGCATCACGCAGGCGCTTGCCGGACAAAACACGTGGCGCCGGCATAGACGATCGATACACGATCTTGTGTGATGAAGCCGCCCATCCGCTCGCCGAGTGCGAACTCATCGCCAAGCGCCGTCTTTTCAAGCGGCTGGAACCCTTCGACAGCCGCCGCTTCCGCGCGTGCCATGCCTAAAGCGATGTCCCCCGCGACACGCACCTCGCCCCCGCCGCCGCGATTGCCATGAGCGCGCGCGGCATGCTCCCAGCCAACCAGCGCCCCGTTACGAAAATTGACGGTGAGGCCCCCGCGATAGCCGGTGAAATCCATGGTGCCCTGGCCGCAATCAGGGTTGGTCGCCTCGTTTTGCGGCGCCCCGAGGATACTGGAAAGCTTGCGTTCGACCTCGTTTTGCCCGGCAGCGAAATAGAAGCTTTCCGAACCTACAGTCAGCCCCTCACTCGACAGGACCACCTCGTTTTCGGCGACCTGCGGCCGGCTTGGACGCAGCGGCTCCTGCCCCGGCGGCGGCTGCGATCCGCCATCACAAGCTGCGACGACGAGCGCGATCATGGCAACGTGGATCTTGCGCAACGCCCCTAACCCTTTTGCAAATGCCGCCGACCGAGCAATTCCGCAATCTGGACTGCGTTGAGCGCAGCGCCCTTGCGCAGATTGTCCGACACGCACCATAGCGACAGCCCATTTTCCACCGTCGGGTCCTCGCGCACGCGGCTCACATAGGTCGCGCTGTCACCTGCACTTTCGACCGGCGTGACGTAGCCTTCGTCTTCACGCTTGTCGATCAGCATGATGCCGGGTGCCTCGCGCAGGATATCCTGCGCCTGCTCAGCGGAAATCTCGTCCTCGAACTCGATGTTCACCGCCTCGGAATGTCCGACAAAAACCGGCACACGCACGCAGGTGGCGGTGAGCTTGATCTTCGGGTCGAGGATCTTCTTCGTCTCGACCATCATCTTCCATTCCTCTTTCGTCGAACCATCGTCGAGGAAGACGTCGATATGCGGGATCACGTTAAAGGCGATCTGTTTCGTGAAGACACTGGGTTCGACCGGGTCACCCACGAAGATCGCGCGCGATTGCTCGAACAGTTCATCCATTCCCGCCTTCCCCGTGCCCGACACCGACTGGTAGGTCGCAACGACGACGCGCTTGATCCGCGCTGCATCGTGCAAGGGTTTGAGCGTGACGACAAGCTGCGCGGTCGAGCAATTGGGATTGGCGATGATGTTTCGCCTGGCATAGCCGTCGATCGCGTCCGGATTGACCTCCGGCACGATCAGGGGAACATCTGGCTCCATGCGGAAATGCGAGGAATTATCGATGACGACGCAACCTGCCGCAGCGGCCTTGGGCGCGTATTCCTTCGCCGGGCCAGAGCCCGCGGCAAACAGCGCGATGTCCCACCCCGCCCAGTCGAAATGCTCGATATTTCGGCATTTGAGCATTTTGCCACTGTCGCCATATTCGACCTCGGTGCCATGACTGCGCCCGCTCGCAACCGCGGCGATCTCGTCACACGGAAATGCACGTTCGGACAGGACCTGCATCATTTCGCGTCCGACATTGCCAGTCGCCCCGACAATCGCCACTCGGTAACCCATACTCATGTTTCCTCGTTCGAGTTCTTGAGGGGGAGATAGCGATGCCAGCGCCCCGCACAACCGCGCCGGTTCACTCGGGCGGTGTCACCCCGTGGCTTTCAAGGAAGCGGAAGATCGTGTTCCACAAATGCGGGCTGACCTGCTCCCCCGATACGCGGTGGGTGTAGCCGGGGTAGAGCATCATTTCGAACGCAACGTTATTTTCCTGAAGCGCGCTGATGAGTTCTGAGGAGTTTTCGAACACGACGTTGTCGTCCGCCATGCCGTGGATCAGCAGCAGCGGATCTTTGATCGAAGCTGCGTGCGAAATTGCGCTGGCCGCCTCGTAGGCTTCGGGCACTTCGCGAGGATCGCCCATGAAGCGCTCGGTATAGTGGGTGTCGTAAAGCTCCCACTTCGTCACCGGCGCGCCCGCTATTCCCGCCGCATAGAGCCCTGGATCAGCCTGCATCTGCTTCAAAGTCATGTAGCCGCCATAGGACCACCCATACAGCACGATCTTGTCTGGATCGACGTAATCGAGGGTCTTGAGAAACTCCGCCCCCGCCTTCTGATCGCGAACCTCCACCCCGCCCATCGCACGGTAAATCGGTTGCTCGAAATCGACCCCGCGATTGGCCGATCCGCGATTATCGAGCGCGAAGTAGATGTAACCGCGATCGACGATCACCTGTGCGAGCGCGCCGGTCCACCCCTTGTCCACCAGTTGCGGACCCGGCCCGGAATAGTGGTAGTAGAACACCGGATAGCGCTTGCCGGACTCCATCTTGGGCTTGAGCATCATCCAGTGCAGCGGCGTCCCATCCTCGGCGGCGATCGTACCGAACTCGGGCAGGACGTGGCTTGCAAGATACGGCGTGTAGGGGTGATTTGCATCCAGCGAGTTCTGCTCCACCCAGGTTTGGATACCCCCGCCGTCGAGATCGGCGAGATAAGTCTGCGGAGGCTGATCGGGCTTCGACCGGGTGACGAGCAGCGCTTGGCCCTTCGCGTCCATCTCGCCAGCGGTCTGCCAATCACCGTCCGTGATGCGCACGATGCTGTCCGGCTGATCCAGTTCGACCGCGTAGATCTGCTGCGCCAGCACATCGTCGCGCGTGCCGCGAAAGTAGGCGAGCCCGTCTTCCTGATTGAGGCCGACGAGTGCGCTGACAACCCAGCTACCGCTGGTCAATTGCGTCCACTCGCTGCCATCGAACCGATAAAGGTGACCGTAGCCATCACGCTCCGACCACCACAGCAGGCCGCCATCGTCGAGGAAACGGTAATTGTCGCTGAGGTTGATCCAGTAATCCTCCCGCGCCGCTTTCTCGGTGAACCAAAGCTCGCTCGCACCCGTCGCCGGATCGACGCGCAGCATGTCGAGCACAGTCTGCGCGCGGTTCTGGCGCTGGACGTAGAGCGCACTGCCATCGCGCGCCCAATCGACGCGGGCGACATAAATGTCGGTGTCCTCGCCAAGGTCCACCTTTACCCGGTTGCCACCATCGGGGTCCATCACGAAAAGCTCGACAATGGCGTTGTCGCTGCCGGCCACCGGATAGCGCTGGTCGAAAACCTTGGTCCCGCTTGCACCGATGGCTGCGCGTGTGACGATGCCGACCGGACCTTCGTCGGTGCGCTGCACGACGATGCGATCATCTTTCGGCGACCACCAATAGCCGGTGAGCCGCCCCATCTCTTCCTGCGCGACAAACTCTGCCTCGCCCCAGCGAATGGTGTCCCGTTCCCTTGGCGTAATCGCGCGAGCCTCGCTGCCGATCTCGCCGACCCACAACTGCCGCTCGCGCACGAAGGAAACATAACGCGCCGTGTTCGAAAGTGCAGGGTTGAGTTCGCTTTCCTTAGTATCGGTAAGGCGGGTCACGACCGCGCCTTTCGGGCCGCCTATCCGTGCCAGATACAGGTCACCGTCGAGCGGGACCAGCACGCCCGATCCGTCCTTCGCCCATTGATAGGAGATAATGCCGGTCAGATTGCCGACCCGCGCGCGTTCACGCTGCATCTTTTCGTCTTCGGACAGCTCGCGGCCCGTGCCCAGCGCCTCGCTGTCCACGAGCATCCGCCATTCGCCGCTCGCAATCTCGTAGCCCCACAGATCGTAGCGTTCGCGGTCATCCTCGCGATTGCGCAGTACGGTAAGGTAGCGCGCATCGGGCGATAGCTTCACCTGCCGCGGAACTGGCCCTGCGAGGGAAGGCGAGGCAAAAACCCGCTCGAAGGTCAGTTCGGATTGATCGCTCATCCGATCCTCGGCGTGAGCGGCGTGCGGCAGGAAGCAGGCTGCAAGCGCAGCAAGGACAAAGCGCATATCAAGGACAACCCCTTCGCATTCGAAATCTGCAAGGCGTCTCGCAACGCCGCGCAAGCTTGGCAAGGGGCCAACGCAAAAGGGCGGCCCCGCAGGACCGCCCTTCGCTGTTCATCTGCCCTGCAAGCCTTACGCCTTGGGCGCGTTCTCGCGACGTTCGGCGATACGCGCGCGCTTGCCGGTGCGGCCGCGCAGGTAGTAAAGCTTCGCCCGGCGCACGACGCCGCGACGCACAACGACGATCGAATCGACGATCGGTGCATAAAGCGGGAACACGCGCTCCACGCCTTCGCCAAAGCTGATCTTGCGCACGGTGAAATTGCTGTTGATGCTGCGGTTCGACCGGGCGATCACGACGCCTTCGAAGTTCTGGATACGCTCACGCGATCCTTCCGTGACCTTCACGCCGACCCGCACAGTGTCTCCCGCGCGAAAGTCGGGTATCTCTTTGGTAACCTTGGCGATTTCTTCCGCTTCGATTTGCTGGATCAGGTTCACTGGTCCGTTTCCTTATTTTCATGCCGCGCGCCAGAGGCAGACTGGTCCCGAGCGTCCGTATGACGCTCCCAAAGGTCCGGCCTGCGTAACCGAGTGTCGTGTTCGGAGCGTTGCTTGCGCCACGCTGCGATTTTCGCATGATCCCCCGATCGCAGCACTTCGGGGATCGTGCGCCCTTCCCATTGCGATGGTCGGGTATATTGCGGGTATTCGAGGAGCCCGTCTTCGAAGCTTTCCTCAATCCCGCTGGAGGCCGCGCCCATTACGCCGGGAAGCAGCCGAATGCAAGCATCGAGTATGGCAAGCGCGGCGGGTTCTCCGCCCGAAAGCACGATGTCGGCAAGGCTGACCTGCTCGACTTGCGGGCGCGCATCGAAGAACCGTTCGTCGAATCCTTCGAAGCGCCCGCAGATGAGGGTCACACCCGGACCTGCAGCGATTTCGCGGATGCGTTGCTGTGTGATGGGCGTCCCGCGAGGGGTCATGGCGAGGATCGGGCGCTCGTCCGCGACGGAATCCAATGATGCAGACAGGACGTCAGCCTTGAGCACCATCCCCGCCCCGCCGCCTGCTGGCGTATCATCGACGGTGCGGTGCTTGTCGGTGGCGAAGTCCCGGATCTGGACGGTCTCGCAAGACCAGTCCCCGCGCTCCAGCGCTCTGCCCGCAAGCGAAGTGCCAAGCGGTCCGGGAAACATCTCCGGGTAGAGGGTCAGGATGGTGGCGGCGAAGGTGACTGGATTTTCTCCAAGAGGATTAGCGAAACACCCGGCGCTAAAGTAAAAACCACGTGAAAGACCGGGTAAAGCACAATGACGCCTGCCGCGTTCCACGGCATGAGCCCGGGATAAATCCAGATGTATGCAGCAAGAGTTGGGAAAAAGGGCACAAGCAGGATCGCCAACTTCGCCTGCCGCCGCTCGTCCTTTATGAGGAACTGAACTACGGCGTTGCCAACCAAACAAATAAGTAGGACGACGCCCAGCATCAGAGCTAGAAAGAGAAATGGTTCCAAGTCAAATTCATCCCATCCCCGACCCGCGTATCGAACCTCAATTCACACACATTGAACCGTAAATAAACGTCCGTCGGTGTCGAGCCTCGCCAATCCGCCGCCGCTCTCCGACAGCATCGGCTCCATTCGATCAACGTTCAAGCAGTTCATACGGTCAGTCTTCCGCGAATTCGCTCGCGATCACAAGCCGCTCGTCGTCCCAGTCGAGCACCGCTGCCCTCGTCATCGGTACCATGAAGGTTTTCATTCCCTTGACCGGGGCGGGCTCGCGCTCGATCTCGACGATGTCGGTTGCGCCGAAATTATCGACCGCGACCACGCGCCCCACCGTCTCGCCCGTATTGGTTTCAACCGGCAGACCGATCAGGTCGGCGTGGTAGTATTCGCCCTCGGCAAGGTCGGGCAGCGCCGTGCGTGACACCCACAGCACCGTGCCGCGCAGCTTCTCCGCCTGGGTGCGGGTCTCCACTCCGGCCAGCCGTGCAACCGCTCCGCCCTTGTTATCGGACCTGATGGTTTTCAGTTCGAACGCGCCATCGTTGAAGGCGCGCTGCTGGCGAAGCGCGTCGATGCCCTCCCCCAGCAGCTTGAGCCGCACTTCACCGTTCACGCCGTGCGCGCCGATGATCGCGGCGAGTTCGATCGGCTTGGCACTCGTCAACAGCCCCTCCGGATCATGGAACCGTTCAACCGCAAACCAGGTCTAACCGCAGCACCACTCGCAGCGCCCACCCCCGGCCCCTCCCACACGCAGTGGGGGAGCGGGGGCATCAGCCCTCGGCCTTCTCTTCGGCGTCGTCTTCAGCCATGGCCCCATCCACCTCGGCATCACCGGCAGGCGCGTCGTCGCTCTTGGCTTCTTCCGCGGGCGCTTCGTCACTGTTCGCCTCTGCGGTCGTCGCGTCTTCGGCCGGCGCGTCCTCGGCCGCGGATTCTTGCGGCGCTGGCGCATCCTTAGCAGCCTTCGCCTCTTCCTCGGCAGCTTTCCTGGCCTCTTCGGCTTCCTTGGCTTTTTCCCCAGGCTCGGCTTTTTGCGGGTTGTTGCGCGCCTCGCGCTCGCGGATCCCGGCTGCATCAAGGAAGCGCAGGACACGATCCGACGGCTGCGCGCCCACGCCC
>JAZBPE010000156.1:0-3169 GCA_036353345.1 Erythrobacter sp.
CTCCAGCCCGTATTCCTTCACCGTCCGGTCGCGGTGGTCGAGCAGCGCCTGGAAGTCCCAGCCGCTCGCGACATGGAGCATCGGAAAGGGCGGCGGGGCGGGATGGAAGGCCTTGCGCGCAAGGTGCAGCATGACCGAGGAATCCTTGCCGACCGAATAGAGCATGACCGGGTTTTCCGCCTCGGCCACGACTTCGCGGAAGATGTGGATGCTCTCGGCCTCGAGCCGTTCCAGATGGGTCAGTGTGCGCATCCCAGTGCAATTACGCGCTGCACTGCACAAGACAAGCCTGTTTGCCGGTTAGCGTAGTCGTTGCTTACCCTTGTCGCACCGCCTTTGCCTGTTTCCTCTGACAGTGTCCCGGCTTGAGGCAAATCCGTTCGATAACGACCTCATTTGCTGAGGGTCAGTTGATCTCCCTTGATCCAGACGTTGCTGAACTGCGCGAGCGCGCTTTGTCCGAGCAAGGAGACGCCGACGTCTCGCTGAGGGATAGCCGCTTCAACGTTCCGCAGCATCTGTCCTTCAATGACGAGCGTATCGAGCACCACCCAGTCAACGGCAATCGCGCCCCCTGCCGTTATGAGGTCCTGGGTCTTTTTCCGGTTCGATCGCGTTATCGACTTTCGAGCGTCGGAATGGCTGAGGATAACGTGGCTCGCGCCTGTATCAACGATGAAGCGGGCCTCGCCCGATCCGACGTTTGCCGTGACATAGAAGAGCCCGTTCGAAGCCCGCCTTATGCCTTCGGTTGCGGGATTTTCAGAAGGCTGTTCTACGATAACCCGGGCCGTCATTGCCGACGCGGCGCCATCATCGTTGGCGTGAGAAACCGTCAGCCCGAAGACCGTTGTCGCCAGGCATAGGTACGAAAGAGGGGACTTCCACATAGTCCCGGCCTAACAGCCAAGTTCTTTCCGTATCGCCCGCAGAACATGGTTAATGGCTAAGTAAGGCTGCGGCCCGCGATCTGCCGCGCCTATCACCCGGGTTCGTCGAAAGCTGTGTGTCTTGTGAAAAAGACCCGTCTATGCCGACTGTGGGTGGACTGAGGCTCAGTAAGACGGTTCGGCAGCGGCTTCCTCTGGCCGCTCCAGCTTCCTGATGGTTCTCGTCTGGAGAAAGATCAGGAACATGACGAACAACCCCAGAACAGCCCATTGAATGGTCTGGAGCCAGAACCTGACCTTGAGCGAGTGCTCGTCCTCGTAGAGTGTGTAGTAGGTACCGGCTGTTCCAACCCCGATATAGTTGAACAGAACGCGAACTGTCCCCGGCAGGCCGCCCTCGACAAGCAAACCCGACCAGGCGGGGCGCTGCACGATCGACTCTCGATCTCCCGTGCCGCTTGCCTTCAATTGCACAAAGACCTGAGCGGCTCCCGTATTGTCTGCCACCGGCCGATAAGGCGAGAACGCCATCCTGTCGTCGCCGACAAACCAGTCCTGTCCGAAGAAGATCACCGTTCCGAGTTCGCCGCCCACGATGCGGGTAGGTCCCTCCTTGACAGGAACAGTGCCGAATTCGCTTACGGAAATCGTACGCAATTCGCCATTTTGCCCCGGAAGGAGCCAGAGCGCATAGACCGCAAAACCGAGGGCAACGGAAAAGCTCGCAGTGGCAAAAGCGACGAGCAGGAGACGCAGCTTGCGCGCCTGCGAAATACGCAGTTGAAGCAAAGCACTGGTATCAAGGTCTTTCTCGCGGCGCCTCGCGACAAACCAGACGATGATCCATGCCGGTATGACTGCGAGCATGAAGAGGACAAGGTACGTCAGAAAAGGAACGTAACTGCCAAACCTTGCGATCTGAAACTCGGCCAGGCGACTGAACAAGCCGCGATAGGTAAGCGCTTCCCATAGGAAGTAGAGCCCGCAGACCAGCGTCCATGCCTGAGCAACCAGCGCAACAAGCCGGCCAAGTGACTGAGATTTCATCAAAGCCCCGTTTTTTGCGTTAGCCGCCCGCAAGCCCGAAGCGCTCGGTACGGCTCGCGATTCTATGGCGCATGGAACCGCCAATGGCAAACAGGCCCAGGATAAGCATCAGCCACGTGCCAGGTTCGGGAACCGGGCTGACAACCCCGCCCCCTTGGTTCCCACCGCCTTCGCCGCCCCCATTTTCACCGCCGCCGCCGCCTTGGCCACCGCCGCCACCACCAGCAGTGCCGCCGCCGCCGCCATTGCCGCCTCCCGAAGCCGGTAGGGGAGCTGCAAACACAGGCGAGCCTTGGCCGGCGAGCGGGGGTGCAAGAGATGCAAAGGCGGGGCCAGATGGCTCGACGGCTGAGAACGCTTCAGCGGCAGCCGCATTCGTGCCGGGGTTCACCGGCTCCTCGGCCGGGCCGGGCGCCTGAGGTCCGCCCGGAGCGAGGATCTGCCGGGCCGCCGCAACCGGCACGTCCCGTTCACGCAGAACCCTGCGAATACGATTGGTGGGGGCACGCGACGCCGTGCCGAGCGAAACCGAATCATCGGGAGGCCCGGAATAGGATTCGGCAGGATCGCTCTCATCTGTCGCTGCGAGCGCTGCCATTGCGTTGGCAGGGGACCCGGGATTGCCGATGATCGCGCGATCTTCAAACCTGGTGAACCCGATCCCGGCAAGGCCGACCACGAGCAGAATGCCCAACTTGCGGTACCCCGCTCGGACAACATTTGCTTCCCTGTCGCTCACTTCAGTTCCTTATGACTCTCTTTGAACATGCCCCCAAAAGGCTTGCAATTCAACTAACAACGTCAAAGCGGGGCAGGGGGGAGCGGTTTTGAGGCACTTATTCGGTGTTTCCTGCCGCGGCCGGTTCGGTCGGCTTATCGGGTGCAAAGCCGTCCTGATAGGCAATATCCGCTTTCGCGCGTGCCTCGTCGAGCCGGGTGCGAAGCAGGTCGGTGAGGTTTTCGGCCCGCATCTGCTGCGCAGCGATAGGGGCGGCTTCCTGCTCCGTGGTGGGAACCGGTTGACGCCCGGTAATGACGCTTACGGTCACGCGGCCCTGCGCGGGGACCACGAAGGGCTCGCCTGGCGGAAGGGCAAGAATCTGCTTGAGGACAGGCGTGGGCACGTTGCTCGAATCGAGGCTGTTGTTGCCGCGACCATAATCCACGTTGAAGCGTTTGAGCGTCTGCTCAACCTCCTCGAGCGTCTTGTCGGCCTCGAGAGCCTTCAGCAC
>JAZBPE010000157.1:0-28707 GCA_036353345.1 Erythrobacter sp.
ACCTCGATGTAATCTCGCCCGTCCGCCAGCGTCACGCCGTCTTCCAGCGGGTATCTCAAGTGCCAGAAATGGCCCGCAATCGTGTGCTGTTCGACTTCCAGATCGCTGATCGCGGTCTTAAGCTTCGGGTCCCAGTTCACCAGCCGCTTGTCGCGATAGATCAGACCATCATTGTAGAGGTCGACGAAGGTTTTCGTCACTGCGCGGGTGAAGTGCTCGTCCATCGTGAACTGCTCGCGCGACCAGTCCATCGAGCAGCCAAGCCGCCGCAGCTGGTTGGTGATGGTGCCGCCGCTCTGCGCCTTCCAGTCCCACACTTTCTCGACAAACTTTTCGCGCGAATAGTTGGTGCGCTTGTCCTGCCGCTCTTCCAGTTGCCGCTCGACCACCATTTGCGTCGCGATGCCCGCATGATCGGTGCCCACCACCCACAGCGCATCCTTGCCGCGCAGCCGCTCATAGCGCACCACGATGTCCTGCAACGTGTTGTCGAGCGCGTGGCCGATATGCAGCCTGCCGGTCACATTGGGCGGCGGATTGACGATGGTGAAAGCCGGCGCGTCGGGCCGCTCGGGCCGGAAACCGCCAGTCTCCTCCCAATGCGCATACCAGCGCGCCTCGATTGCGGCGGGGTCGAAAGTGGTGGGAAGTTCAGGGGAAGGCATACGGGCTGGTCTCGATCGCGCTGGGCTTGGCCTGCCTCAATGCCAGCGCATATTGTGCCGCGCAACATCGCGCGACAGTGCTCCGCGCTATTCGGCTCCGCGCTCTTGTGAAGCTTTGCGTTTGGCCGCATATCCGCAACCGTCATGAACGGCTCAGCGCATTTCAGTCTCGAAGAGGGGTCTGGCGGCTCCGCGCGCCTCGCGCTGGCCGGACCGCTGCTGGTATCGACGGTTGGCCGGATTGACCGAGATCTCGACCGGATCGGCCAGAGCATCGGTACGGTTGATCTGAGCGGTGTGGACGAGATCGACACGGTCGGCGCGTGGGTTGCAAGGCGGCTGTCACGGCGGCATTCCGCGCCGATCACGGGGGCAAGCCGCCAGGCGCAAAGGTTGCTCGATGCGGTCGAAGGCGCGCAGGAAGGTGCCAGCCTCCAGCCAGAGCGCGTGCCGGTCTGGACGCGCGTGCCCGTGGCCATTGGCGACAAGGTCTATGCAGCACGCGACGGTGTATTCGGCGTGGTCGGGTTCTTCGGTCAGATCCTTATCGGCTTCGGTATGCTCATTCGCCACCCCTCGCGCATTCCGGGGCGAGCGATCGTGCGCCAGATGGAGCTGGTGGGGGTTTCCGCGCTGCCGATCATCGGGCTCATGAGTTTTCTCATCGGGATCGTGATCGCTCAACAGGGGGCGGTGCAATTGTCGCAGTTCGGTGCGGAGACGCTTACGGTGAACCTTGTCGGTCGCATCACCTTGCGCGAACTCGGCGTGCTGATGACCGCTATCATGGTCGCAGGCCGTTCGGGCAGCGCATTTGCGGCGCAGATCGGCACGATGAGACTGACCGAAGAGGTCGATGCGATGCGTACCATCGGGATCTCCCCGATCGAGAAGCTGGTGATCCCGCGCATCATCGCATGCACTTTCATGATGGTGGTGCTGGGGTTCTTTTCCTCTGTCGTGGGAATTATCGGTGGAGCGGTTATCGGGCAGGTTTCGCTTGGTATTCCGTTCTTCACGTTTCTGGAGCGTATTCAAGAGGTTGTGCCGATGTATGACGTATATGTCGGCCTTATCAAGGCGCCCGTCTTCGGGCTGATCGTGGCGCTGGCGGGCTGCTATCACGGAATGCAGGTCAAGGGCGATGCGGAACAGGTCGGACTTCGCACGACGATGGCCGTCGTCTCGGCGATTTTCGCAGTCATCGTGCTCGACGCGTTCTTCGCTGTGTTCTTCACATCGATTGGTTGGGCATGAACGAGCAGGCGCCGATTCAGGACCGTTTCCAGCCGCCTGACGAGCACGAGGACCATCGGCGCTTCAGCAACAGTCCCCCGATCGTGGTCCAAGGGCTGACCAACCGCTTTGGTGATTTCGCGGTGCATGAGAACCTCGATCTCACCGTCAAGCGCGGGGAGATCCTCGGCGTCGTGGGCGGCTCGGGCACGGGCAAGTCGGTGCTGATGCGCTCGATCATCGGATTGCAGGTGCCGGCGGAGGGTCGGATCGACGTGTTCGGGCGCACCATCACCGGAGGGGACCCGGACGAGAATATCGGCGTGCGCTGCCGCTGGGGTGTGCTGTTCCAGGGCGGTGCGCTGTTCTCGACTCTGACGGTTGGTGAGAATGTCGAAGTTCCGCTCAAACAATTCTATCCCGAGATCGGAGACGAATTGCGCAGGGAAATAGCGCGTTACAAGGTGCTGTTGTCGGGGCTGCCAGAAGAGGCGGTCGCGAAATATCCGAGCGAACTCTCAGGCGGAATGCGCAAGCGTGCCGGCCTTGCGCGTGCGCTGGCGCTCGATCCCGAACTGCTGTTCCTCGACGAGCCCACTGCAGGCCTCGATCCTATCGGCGCGGCCAAGTTCGATCGGCAAACCCGCGAACTGAAGGAGACGCTGGGCCTTACCGTATTCCTTATCACCCACGATCTCGACACGCTTTACGAGATCTGCGACCGTGTCGCGGTGCTGGCGGACAAGAAGGTCATTGCGGTCGGTACGATCCCTGAATTAATTGAAACAGGCCATCCTTGGATCGAAGAATATTTCAACGGCCCGCGCGGACGCGCCGCGCTCGCCAGTCATGAACGCGGGCACCCGGCACCCGCTCTGCACGATAGCAAACGGGGTTAAGCCGATGAGCGTCATGGACAAAGCCCGCCTTGCGCGGCCATAGGGCATATCGGTGGAAACAAGAGCCAATCATTTGTGGGTGGGCGCGGTGACGCTGGTGCTGCTTGCGGCGCTGGCGGCCTTTATCATCTGGATCGCGCGCCTGGGTCAGGGCGATGTCAACGAATACGACATCTTCTACAAGCAATCGGTTTCCGGTCTCGCCAATGGTAGCCAGGTCGCCTATGCTGGCGTTCCTGTTGGCCAGGTGCAGCAGATCGCGCTGTCGAGCGAAGACCCCGAATTCGTGCGCGTGCGGATCCGGGTGCGGGACGAAGTGCCGATCCTGGTCGGAACCGAAGCGACGATCCAGGCCAGCTTTACGGGGGTATCCACCATCCTGCTTGACGGCGCGCGCAAGGACCAGCCGCCGATCACCTGCGAGACCACGGCGTGCCCCGAAGGACGGCCGGTCATTCCTCCGGGGCGCGGTGGCTTCGGAGAGATCGTCGCCAATGCGCCGCTGCTGCTGGAGCGGTTGGCCACGCTTACCGAGCAACTCAACACGATCCTCGGCCCGGAAAATCAGGATCAGATTGCGGGTATTCTGGAAAATTCGAACCGGTTGACCGCCGAGCTTGCCCAAGCTGCGCCGCGTCTCGAAGGCACGTTCGCCGAGCTGGAAATCGCGCTGCGCGAATCGGGCGAAGCGCTCGACGCGTTCGAGAAGGTAACGCTGACTACCGATCGCTTGTTGAACGAGGAAGGCGCGGCACTGAGCCAGGAATTGCGCGGTACGCTGGCATCCGCCAACGATGCCGCCGCAGCGCTTGCCGCGACGCTCGAAGATACGCGCCCGGCCGCGCGCCAGTTGCGCGAATCGACGCTGCCCGCGGCCGAGGCGACCTTGCAGGACCTGCGCTCGACCAGCCGCGCGCTGCGCTCCATCACCGAAAAACTGGAGGCCGAGGGGGCAGGTGCGCTGATCGGCGGACGCACGCTTCCGGATTACGAACCATGAAGCCATTCGCTCTTCGTATGTCGCCGCGGGCGCTCCTGCTCGCCCTCGCCTGCGCCGCGCTTGCCGGCTGTATCAGCCTCGGGCGCGAACTGCCCGAAAGCCTGCTCACACTCTCGCCGACAAGCAGCGCGCCTGCTGGTACCCGCGCGCAGACCGGCAGCGCGGGCGATGGCGGGGCGATCGCAGTCATGACGCCAGATGTGCCTGCCAAGCTCGACGTGCTGCGCGTGCCGGTGAACGTGACCGACACCGAAATCGCCTATCTTCCCGAAGCGTTCTGGGTGGAAAAGCCAGCGCGTCTGTTCCGACGATTGCTGGGCGAAACCCTGCGCCAGCGCGGCGGGGTATTCGTCATCGATAACGACGATTCGCCCGCGCCGATCGGCCAGCAGGTGCGCGGCACTTTGGTCGAAATGACCTATGATGCGCGAACCTCTTCGGCCGTGGTGATCTTCGATGCGATCCGTAGCGAAGAAAGCGGCGCGGTGATCGCCCGCCGCTTTGAGGCGCGCGAAAGCGTGGGGATCGCAGAAGGTCCCGTGGTTGGCGAAGCGCTGAACCGTGCGGCGAACACTGTCGCAAGCGAGGTCGCAGACTGGGTGCTGGCGGTTCCTTCGAGCGGGGACTGAACGCTACCAAAGCAGGCTGGCGCCGGCGCGGGGCTATTCCTCCCCTGCGCGCAAGGCGACATCGCGTGCCATCAGGAAAGCCGCGCGGCGCGCGTCCCGCCGCGTTTCCGCCTCCTCGTCACGCCCCCACAATTCCGCCTGCCATTCTTCTTCAAGGCTTGCCGCGGCCCACAGTGCCGCTGCGTCCTCCTCCGGCCGGAGCGCTGAGAGCCCGGTGACCAGCGAAGCGGCCAGTTTCGTCATCATCTCGGTTGCCGCAAGCTTGACCGGGCCAAATGCCGCAAGGCGGGTTTTCAAAGCGCTCATCGCAGCGGCGGATTGCGGGCGGTGGACGATACCGCTGATCCGCGTAAGTGCCACGCTTTCGCGCGCCTCGAACGCGGTAACGATCGGTTCCCACACCGCCTGCTGCCGGGCAAACAGCGGCTCGTCCGGCCCGGCGCGATAGAGCAGCGTGTCGGTATCCCCGTAAGCGAGAAGCTGGTTCGCAACCGCATCCCGGTCCCGCGTCACCACGTCGAGCGCATAATCGGTTAGGTCGCGAACGGGAAACGCGCGCGGGTCCAACGTCTCCCCTTGCGCGTTCCACTCACCGACAAGAGCCTCGCCAAGAGCGCGGGCACGCACGATCTGAGCTTGGCCCCCTTGGGTCCTTACCGCCCGCCCGTCGAGCGTCACCTGCCACCCGTTCTTGGTCTCGGTCAGTTCGGCGGCGTCGTAAAACCGCTTCGTCACGGCTCCATCCGGTCAGGCATTTGTGCATCATGCGCCTTGAAACGCCGGGCGAGGAGCGGCGGTGCGAAAAAGAAGGCAATGATCCCCCCAAGCGACAACGCCGCGCCAAGCAGCCATGGTCCCGGAGCAACCCCGCGTGCCATCGCGATGCCGAGCATGACCGCCGCCAGCGAACCAACCCGCACCGCCTGGAGCAAGTAAAAGCGCCGCCCTGCGCGCTCGCTTTCCGGATCGCCGATGCTCATGGCGCGTGCTCGATGGTGGCCTTGAGTTCGCTTACAGTCTCAACCACTTCAGCCGCACCGCTATCGCGCAATTCGGAAAGCTCGTGATAGCCCCAACCCACGCCGATCGCGCGCACCCGCGCCGCACGCGCCATCTGCATGTCGAAGATGGTATCGCCGACCATCACCGCGTCTTCAGCCAGCGCCCCGGCTTCGAAGAGCGCGGCTTCGAGCATTGCGGGATGCGGTTTGGACGGGTGGCGATCGGCGGTTTGCAGCGAGACGAACAGCTCGTTCAGCCCGTGCTCGGCAAGACAGGCGGTTAGACCGCGCTCTGATTTGCCCGTGGCCACCGCAAGGCTCCATCCGCTCTGGTGAAGCGACCGCAGCAGGTCGGCGATCCCGTCATAAAGCGGCTCGTGCAGCATTCCCTCCTCGCGGCGAGCGCGAAAGCTCGATCGGTAGAATTCGGTGATGCCCTGCTGCTCTGCTTCGGACAGATCCGGCGCAAGACGTGCAATCGCCACCGGAAGGCTCAGCCCGACCAATCGACGCACCGCGCTGTCATCGGGCGGATCGCGCCGCGCCCGCTCGAACGCGCGACGCATGGCGAACAGGACATCGGCTTGGCCATCGACAAGCGTTCCGTCGCAATCGAATACGGCCAGCTTCGTCATCAGGCGATCCGCTGGACGAAGCCGGCAACTTCGTCATGCCCTTCGTTCCGCAAACCTTCAGCAATGCGCGCACGTTCTTCGGCGCTCTTGTTCTGCGACATCTTTACGGTCTCGCGCACGGTTTCGACCCGCATTTCGAAGCCGACAATCCCGCGCAACAGCGCCGCGAACGCAGCTTCGTCCATCTTGTCGATGGTCCACGGCTTGCCATGGCTCACCCGCGCCTCGTGATGATTGCTGAGCATTTCGACCAGCGGGGCCAGCTCGTGATCGGGGAGCCGCGTGACAAGTCCCTCGAACTCGAAGGCGATGTAGTTCCAGGTCGGGACCTGATTGTCCGCAGCATACCAGCGGGCGGAGACATAGGCGTCCGGGCCGTTGACCACCGCCAAAGCGTTCGCACCATCAAGGTACTGCGTAAGCGCGTTGGATCGCGCCAAATGAAAGCGGATGATGCCGCTATCGCTGAGCATGGCCGGCGTATGCGCGACCCTTGGACCATCGGGCGTCGTCATGAACACCATCGCAAAGCCGATATCTTCCACCATGGCGTGGCGAAAAGCGACATCCTCGTGGCGAAAAGCGCAAGCGGGATGCATCAGCGCTTGCTTCCCGGCCTCGGTGGCTTGGCCCGGCTTCTCCCCGCAGTTTTCTCCGGCGTGTCGCCCGCGGTCCTGCCCGGCGTCCTGCCCGCAGCCTTGCCGGTTTTCTTGTTCGCTAGCGTGTCCTTCATCTTGCGCTTCGCGGTGTCCGCTGACGTCGTGCGGCTTCGACGTTCGCCGCGCCGATCCTTGCGGTATTGCTTGGCATGGCGACGCGCGGCTTGCTTCTTTTCGGCCGGCGTGCGCTCGGGCGCTTCGTCGCGCATGGGGCTCGCGTCGCTTTGTCCCTCGTCAAAGCCGAGAGCTGTCATGCTCGCGGCGAAATGCGCAGGCAGCGGCGCGGTAACGTCGAGCTTGCCACCAGTGCCCTTTCCTTCGGGCGTCGCAATGATCAGGCGCCGGGCGTGAAGGTGCATCTTGCGGCTGATCGCGCCGGTCAGGAAGGCTGCCTGCCCGCCATACTTGCCATCGCCAACGATCGGGTGACCGATCGCCGCCATGTGAACGCGCAACTGGTGCGTACGGCCCGTCAGCGGTTCGAGTTCGACCCAGGCGGCACGTGTACCGGCCCGCTCGATGACGCGGTAGCGGGTCTTCGCGACCTGCCCTTCCTCCTCATCGACATGCATTTTTTCGCCGCCGCTCCCCGGTTGTTTGGCGAGCGGGGCTTCGATCGTGCCGCTGCGCACGTCCGGCACGCCCATGACCAGCGCCCAGTAGACCTTGCGCGCGCTGCGGCCTGCAAAGCGTCTGGAATAACTTGCCGCGCTGCCCGGCGTGCGCGCGATGAGCAAAACGCCCGATGTATCCTTGTCGAGCCGGTGAACGAGGCGCGGGCGGGGCGCTTCGTCAGTTTCGCGAAACGCATCGAGCAAGCCATCCACATGCGCCTTCGTCTTCGTTCCCCCTTGGGTCGCAAGGCCAGGCGGTTTGTTGAGGACTAGTGCGCTTGGCGTTTCGCGCAGGAGCATCGCGCGGGCCATGGCGATATCCTCCGCATTCAATTCGCGTGGCGGTCTGGACGTGCGCGAGCGTACCTCCCCACCGGGTGGCACGCGCAGGACCTGGCCGTGCTTCAGCCGATCATCTGGTTTTGCGCGCTTGCCATCGACGCGAACCTGGCCCGTGCGTGCCCAGCGCGAAACGGTCGCAAAGCCGATTGCGGGCAGATTGCGCTTGAACCAGCGATCAAGACGGATGCCGTCATCATCCTCGCTCACCGTGAACTGGCGTACCTGAGCCGGACCACGCGCGCTCACCGAGCGGCCTGTATCGCGACAAGGCCGAGGACGAAGGCTGCCATTCCGGCGATCACCGATACCGCGGCGTAACCAATGGCAAGGCCCGCCTGACCGCGATGGAGGAGCGTCACCAGCTCGGCACTGAACGCGCTGAAAGTGGTGAAGCCGCCGAGCAGGCCAACGGTCAGGAACAGGCGCAAGGTCTCGCTTGCGGCTCCGCTGCGCGCGAACCATCCGGCCAGCGCGCCCATGGCAAGACTGCCGATGATGTTGACCACGAGGGTCGCCCAGGGAAATCCCGTCGTCATCGGCGCGAGCCGGACGAGTGCCAGACCTACCTGGAAGCGCGCCGCTGCACCGATGGCTCCGCCAAGCCCTACAGCGAGGGTCGCAGCGAAGGGCATATTGCTTGCGCTTGTTGACATGAGGCGGCTGATAGCGCCTTGCACCCGAACTGCAAAGCGCGGGCATGCGCTTGTGACAATGCGTGCAGCTTGCAATTTTCCGGCCGTTCGCCTACACGACCCTTAATCCGCGCGGTTCCCATTGGGATTCGCGTAGTTTCCAGCGTTAAATTTGTGCGCACTGGGCTGCCGGATAAGGAGGCGGGTCCTGCGGCGTTTTGAAAGAAAGAGGTAGTCGTTCTTTATGCAGATCATGGTTCGCGATAACAATGTCGATCAAGCCTTGCGCGCGCTCAAGAAGAAGCTGCAGCGCGAAGGCGTCTATCGCGAGATGAAACTGCGTCGGCACTACGAAAAGCCCAGCGAAAAGCGCGCCCGTGAAAAGGCGGCAGCGGTCCGCCGTGCTCGCAAGATGGAGCGCAAGCGCACCGAACGCGACGGCTAAGGCACGAGATCGCCAGTCGCGAAGCCTTCAAGCGGCGTGCATCGCAGCGTGATCTGGGTCACGATCTGCAAATTTGGCAATACCCGCGCCTTCTTGCGAGAACCGGCGCGAAACGCTTGAAAGCCAGCACGCGATACGCCATCAGGGCGCGGAAAATGCATTCTTCCGCGCCCTTTTTCTTGGGAAAGGCGCAAGCGCGCGCTTGGCTCCGAGGCTGAAGCACAAACGAGCTGGAACCACATCATAATGACCGAAGTCACTCGCGTTCCGTTAAAACCTGTGTCCCAAGGCGCGCTCACGAAGCTTTGGATCGGCGTTGTCGTTGCGATCCTGCTGGGTGCAGGTCTGGCGTTCGCCGCAGTTCCCAAGGGCTTCAGCCTCGATACGATCGTGGCGGGTGAAGGCGCGCCTCCGAACGATGGCGACCTGGTCTTCCTGCGTTACACCGGCAAGCTGGCAGCATCGGGCGAGGTGTTCGACCAGTCGCAGGACATTCCGCTGCCGATCGAGGGAATATTTCCCGAAGGCAGCCCCTTCCCGGTCGAGGAGGGGGCGACGATTCCCGGCTTTTACAAGGCGCTCCAGCAGGTCAGGAAAGGCGGGCAATACGAACTCTTCATTCCGGCCGATCTGGGCTACGGGGCAGAGCCGCCGCCGGGCTCTCCGATCCCGCCCGATGCCGACCTGATCTTCGAGATCGAGGTGGTGGACTTCATGAGCCGCGAAGCTTTCGATCGCAATCTTTCGATCCTTCAACGCGCTCTGCAAGGTGCAGGAGCGCCGGGCGGACCGGGCGCGCCGCCGCCCGGGCAGAACGTGCCCGGACCGATGCCGGAATAGGCAAGGGCACACTTCGATGTCGGTGAACAAGGAAACGGTCGGAAAGATTGCGAAGCTGGCACGCATCCGGATGGACGATGCTGCGCTTGAAGCGCTGGTGCCCGAGCTCAATCAGATCCTCGGGTGGGTCGAACAGCTGGGCGAAGTCGACGTCGAGGGCGTTGAGCCGATAGCTGCGGTAATCCCGAACACATTGCGCCTGCGCGCGGACGAGGTCGATGCCGATCCCCTGACCGCGGGCGGTCGACGAGACGATGTCATGGTCAATGCGCCGGCTGCCGAACACGGCTTCTTCGGCGTGCCCAAGGTGATCGAATAATGAGCGAGCTCACGCAGCTTGGCGTCGAGGCCATTCGCGATGGCGTCGCAGGCGGGGAGTTCACCGCGCGCGAGGTCGCGGAAGCGTTCAACGTCGCGGTGACCGATGCCTCGGCCCTCAACGCCTTCATCACGCCGACCCCTGACCACGCGCTCGCTGCGGCCGACGCCGTCGATAAAGCCCGCGCGCGCGGCGATAAGCTGGGCCCGATGGCGGGCGTGCCGATCGGGATGAAGGACCTGTTCGCGACGAACGGCGTGCAAACCACTGCTGCAAGCCACATTCTCGAAGGCTTCATTCCTCAATACGAAAGCACCGTTAGTCAGAACCTTTGGGATGCCGGCGCCGGGATGCTGGGTAAGCTCAATCTCGATCAGTTCGCGATGGGAAGCTCGAACGAGACCAGCTATTTCGGCAATGTCGCCTCGCCTTGGCGTAAGCGCGGCTCGAACGCTGCGATGAGCCCGGGTGGATCGTCGGGCGGCTCTGCCAGCGCGGTCGCTGCGCGCATTGCTCCGGCGGCGACCGGAACCGACACCGGCGGCTCGATCCGGCAGCCCGCTGCTTTTGCAGGGATCTGCGGAATCAAGCCGACCTATGGACGATGCTCGCGCTGGGGGGTGGTCGCGTTCGCGTCCAGCCTCGATCAGGCCGGGCCGATGGCGCGCAGCGTTACCGATTGTGCGATCATGCTCGAAGCGATGGCGGGGTTCGATCCAAAGGACGCGACCAGCCTGCAGATGGATGTGCCCGACTGGACCGCGGCACTCGACGCGGACCTCGCTGGCAAACGCATCGGCATTCCGCGCGAATACCGCATGGATGGCACGTCCGATGCGATCCTCGCGAGCTGGGAGAAGGGCAAGGAATGGCTGCGCGATGCGGGCGCCGAGATCGTCGATGTTTCGCTTCCGCATACGAAATATGCTTTGCCCGCCTATTACATTATTGCGCCTGCCGAAGCTTCCTCCAACCTCGCGCGCTATGATGGCGTACGCTATGGCCTGCGCGACTTGCCGGACGGCGCAGGCTTGCAGGACATGTATGCCGAGACCCGCGCGGCGGGCTTTGGCGATGAGGTCAAGCGCCGCATCCTGATCGGGACCTATGTGCTCTCGGCGGGGTTTTACGACGCCTATTACAACCAGGCGCAAAAGGTGCGCACGCTCGTCGCCCGCGATTTTGAGAGGGTGTGGAACGAATGCGACCTCATCCTCGCGCCGACGACGCCGACCGCAAGCTTTCCGCTTGGCAGCCTCGAAGACGATCCGCTGACGATGTATCTAAACGATGTCTTCGCCGTGCCCGCCAGCCTGGCCGGTCTGCCTGCAATGAACGTTCCCGCGGCGCTCGACCCCGATGGTCTCCCGCTGGGACTGCAATTGGTCGGTAAGCCTTTCGATGAGCAGGGGGTCCTCAATGCCGGTCTCGCGATCGAGCGGCGCTCCGGGTTCGATGCTAAGCCGGAGCGCTGGTGGTAATAATCCAGTGATCTTTACCGTCGTTTTCGCGACCATATTCCTCGTCGCTTTCGTCATTCTCGGCGGCGTCGTGATGTATCTCTCCAAGACGATCGATGCAGGCGAGGCGCGGTTCGACAGCACTACCGGTAAACCTCTCCCGCGCGAGAATGCTTCTGCCCTGCCAGCGGAGCCCGCCAAGCCCGCGACTCGCCTGACCGACCGCGACGACGCCTCAGCCGATGGGGATGCTGCGCGCGATGAGTGACCCGGGGCGGCCGCGCGTGGCCGTGTTCGGCGCGCGCGACCCGGCGGACAAGCGAACCTGGTCGGGTACGCCGTTCCATGCCTTGCAGGCGCTCAAGCGCCATCATGACGTCGTCTTTGTCGAGCATCGCCCACTGCCGCGCCTGTTCGCGTCTCTCGACAAGGCAGTGCTGCGACTTTCGGGCGGTCGGATCGCGCTGCATCTGGTCGGGCCGCTCGTCCGCCTCCTGAGCGCGCCGGCACGGCGGCGGATCGCGGCGAGCGGGGCGGATGTGGCGCTGTCCTTCGCAGGCTCGGCCCTGTCGCGCTTTCTGCCGCCCGACCTCCCGCATGTCGCGCTGTCTGATGCGACGAGCACCGCGATCATACCCTATTACGACGCGTTTGATGCGATGCTGCCGGTGTTCAAGCGCCACTTCATCGCGAATGAGACCGATGCCATGGAGAAATCCGCGGTGCTGGCCTATCCCTCGCATTGGGCGGCGAATTCGGCAGTGCGCGACCACGGCATCGATCCGGCCAAGGTGGTGGTGATCCCTTGGGGCCCAAACCGCGAGAATGTGGCGCCTGGCCAACCGCGCACACTTAATTCAGCATATCCGGTGCGGCTTTTGTTCATCGGGCTCGACTGGGAGCGCAAGGGCGGGCCGGTGGCACTCGAAACCATGCGATTGCTGGGGAGACGCGGTGTGTCCTGCACGCTGGATATTGTCGGCGTCGATCAGGCAGTCGCAGCAGGCCCCGTGCCATCGAACGTCACCTTTCACGGGCGCCTTTACAAGGACAACCCGGGAGAAGCGAAACGCCTTGCCGACCTTCTGGCGCGCGCCGACATCTTCTTCACCCCGACCCGTGCCGAGGCGCTGGGCATCGTGTTTGCGGAGGCCGCGCAGCAGGGCCAGCCTTCGATCAGCTACCGCACCGGCGGCGTTCCTGGTGTGGTCCGTGATGGCAAGACCGGCGTGTTGCTCGATTCCGATGCGGGCGCTGAAGCTTTTGCCGATGTCATTGCGGCGCTCGTCGCCGATCCTGAACGCTATGCGGCAATGTCGCGCGCGGCGCTTGCCTTTGCCCGCGACCACCTCGATTGGGACCGCTGGGCCGCAGCGATGGTGCCGGTTGTCGCCGCTGCGCGTGACGGTCACCCGCCCCCCGGTTCGCTCGCCGATGAAGTCCGGCTATCGAGCGATTGAAGCGTCTCGCAACCGCGGCTAGACACGCGGGCATGAGCACATATCGCATTCAGGGCCAGACGGGCGAATGGGAGGTCGTGATTGGCCTCGAAGTCCACGCGCAGATCACCAGCCACGCCAAGCTGTTCTCCGGCGCATCGACCGTTTTCGGGGCGGAGCCGAACACGCAGGTCAGCCTGGTCGACGCAGCGATGCCGGGGATGCTGCCTGTGCCCAACCGCGAATGCATCCGCCAGGCCGTGCGCACCGGCATGGCGATCGAGGCTCAGATCAATCGCTGGAGCCGCTTCGACCGGAAGAATTATTTCTACGCCGATCTGCCGCAGGGCTATCAGATCAGCCAGCTTTACCACCCGCTGGTGGGTGAGGGGCAATTGCTGATCGAGGCGGACGAAAAGACCGGCATTCCCGAAGACAAGGTGATCGGGATCGAGCGCATCCATGTCGAGCAGGATGCGGGCAAGCTGATGCACGATCAGCACCCCACCATGTCCTATGTCGATCTCAACCGCAGCGGCGTCGCACTCATGGAGATCGTCAGCCGCCCGGACATGCGCTCCCCCGCCGAAGCCGGCGCCTATATTCGCAAGTTGCGCAGTATCCTGCGCTATGTCGGAAGTTGCGACGGCAATATGGAGGAAGGCTCCATGCGCGCCGATGTCAATGTCTCGGTGCGCAAGATTGGCGAAGAGCTCGGCACCCGGACCGAAACGAAGAACGTCAATTCCGTGCGCTTCGTCATGCAGGTCGTCGAATACGAGGCGAACCGGCAGGTCGACGTGATCGAAGGCGGCGGCAGCGTTGACCAGGAAACGCGCCTGTTCGACGTCGCGACCGGCACGACGCGGACCATGCGCAGCAAGGAAGACGCGCACGACTATCGCTATTTCCCCGACCCTGACCTATTGCCGCTGGAACTCGATGATGGTTTCCTGGACGAGTGCCGATCGAGCTTGCCCGAACTGCCAGATGCCAAGCGCAGGCGGTACGAGGGGGAGCTTGGCCTCACCCCCTACAACGCCCGCGAACTAACCGCAGAGGTCGAGACTTTTGCGCGGTTCGAAACGCTGCTTGCCGCCACCGCTTCGGCGACCGGCAAGGCTGCAACCGATGTCGCAACGCAGGTCGCCAACTGGGCGCTGTCGGTCGCACCGGGCGTCATCAAGTCGGTTGGTGAGGAAGGCGATGCAGCCAACGCTACCGCAACGCGGCAGGCGGCGATCCTCGCGATGACCGACAAAGGCGAGATCAGCGGCGGTCAGGCAAAGGAGATCTTCGAGATCGTCCTCACCAAGGGTCGCGAACCCGCCGATATCGCGCAGACCGAAGGCCTCAGGCAGGTCAGCGATACCGGCGCGATCGAAACCGCCATCGATGAAATTCTCGCTGCGAACCAGGATAAGGTCGAGCAGTACAAGGCAGGCAAGGACAAGCTCTTCGGGTTCTTCGTGGGCCAGACGATGAAAGCGATGAAGGGCAAGGCGAACCCGGCGGTGGTGAACCAGATCCTGAAGGAGCGATTGGGGTGAGCAACTTGCGCGGCGTCCAATCGAGTATGCTCTCGTCGGCAATCTGGACGTTACCGGTTGGTGCGGCGCTGCTTGCAGGTAGCGTGTGGATGATGGTCCGCTACAAACGCCCAGCGCGCGATCGTGTTGCGCATCGCGATGATCTGACCGACATAAACGGGATTGGTTCGACATTGGCGGAAAAACTGAAGAATGAAGGTGTTCACTCCTTTGATCAAATTGCAGCATGGACCGAAGCTGACGTTCGCCGCATTGACGCCATCCTGATGTTTTCGGGCCGCATCGAACGTGACGAGTGGGTGGCTCAAGCTCGCGAACTTTCTGCGAACCGGTCTCGCTGAGTGTGTGTCGAACTTGCACGGGACGTTCCGCAACCCGCCGGCCTTAACCCTCCGCCGCGCGGGCGACGAAGCGCTCAACTTTGTCGCGCGAGCCTGAAACGATTAGCAAATCCCCCAGCTCGATAAAGGTGTGCGCTTCGGCATAGACGAAGTCGGCGCCCGCGCGCTTCACGCCCACGACGGTGACCCCGTGATTGGTGCGAATGCCACTTTGTCCCAGCGTCTTGCCGGTCACTTCCTCGGGCGCGACCATCTTGGCGATGGCGAAATCATCGTCAAACTCGATGTAATCGATCATCCGGCCTGACAGGATGTGCGCGACGCGCTCACCCATGCGCGCTTCTGGATAGACGACATTCGTGGCGCCGACCCGGTCGAGGATGCGGCCGTGGTTCTGGTTCACCGCTTTTGCCCAGATCTGCGGGACGCCAAGATCGGACAGCGCCAATACGGTCAGCAGGCTTGCTTCGATATCGCTGCCTATGCCCACCACCGCAGCTTCGAAATCCTGGACCCCCATGCGCCGCAGCGTGTCGCTGTCGGTGGTATCGGCTTCCATGCACTGCGTGACGGTATCGACCATGCGTCGCACGCATTCGGGATCGGTATCCACGCCCAGCACCTCGTGCCCCATCGCTTCCAGCGATCCGGCGACAGCCTGTCCGAACCGGCCCAGACCGATCACGAGCACGGGTTTCCTGTTTCTAGCCGACAATCGGGTTCTCCTCGGGATAGCGATATGGTCTGCGCGAATCGCCCAGGGCCAGTGCGGTCGCAACCGTGATCGTGCCCACTCGCCCGATGAACATGAGCGCAATGATCACGAATTCGCCGAGCGGTGGGAGATCTGCGGTAATGCCGGTCGACAAACCAACGGTGGAAAAGGCGGAAATGGTCTCGAACAGCACATCCTGGAGCGAGTGTTCGGTAATGATCAGAAGGATTGCGCTGCCGCCCGCAATCAGGATCAGGGCCAGCATCACGACCGTCAGCGCCTGGCGCTCGATATCATGGCCCAGCCGCCGCCCGAACAACACCACGTCGCGCTGTCCGCGCACTTCAGAAATGACAACGGCAATAAGCACGGCGAAGGTGGTAATCTTGATCCCGCCCGCCGTTCCCGCGCTGCCGCCTCCGATGAACATGAGCAGATAATTGCCCATCAGCGTCTCATCGCGGAAGGCCCCAACATCCAGGCTGTTGAACCCTGCGGTACGCGGCATCACCGAGTGAAACGCGGCGTTGAGCGACTTGTCGGCCAGGCCCATTGCACCCAGCGTATCCGGGTTGTTCCATTCCGCAGCCAGAAGCCCTGCCCATCCAACGAAGAGCAGCACAATCGTGGCCAGCACGGTGATCTTGGAATGCAACGTCCAATGCCGCACGGCGAACGGTCGCTCTCGCAGTTCCTGCATGACCGGAAATCCAAGCGCGGTAATAACGACCGCGACCATGATCGGTGTCAGGATCAGCCAGTCCGACTGAAAGCCGATCATGCTGTCGGAATAGCTGGAAAACCCCGCATTGTTGAATGCACTGATCGATTGAAACACACCATGCCAGGCCGCTTCGCCCCAATCGTGGCCGTGGGCGAAATGCAGGCGCAGCGTCAGGATAATGGCCACGGCAGCTTCGACGGCGAGCGTGATGGCAAGCACGAGTTTCAGCACCGATTGCGCATCGCCTATATCAAGCCGCCGCCGCTCCACCTGCGTTGCCATGCGCGCGCGCAGATTAAATCCGCGCCCGGCCACGAGCCCCAGCAGGGTTGCCGCCGTCATAATGCCGAACCCGCCGATCTGGAACAACAGCAGGATAATGACCTGTCCGGACATCGACCAGTAGGTCGGCGTATCCTCAACGATCAGGCCCGTGACGGCGACTGCGGAGGTTGCGGTGAAAAATGCCGTCATGAACGGCGCAGCGCCGTCACCAGCCCGCGCGACTGGCAGGCTAAGCAGGACGGTTCCAAGTGCGATTGCCGCGAAAAACAGCACCGGGATCAATCGAACCGGATTTGACAGCACGTATGATCCGATCAATTCTCTCGGCGTATCGGGCGAGTGGCACTTTCCGGTTTGTCAGACAAGCAAATTAGTCTTTGCCGGAGCAGGACTGCTCGCCTCGTCCTCGTTACTCCCCGCCGACGAAAATAGCCTTGGCGTTTGCAAATTCCTTCACGCCGAAGCCGCCATGTTCGCGGCCATAACCTGAATTCTTGACCCCGCCAAAAGGCATCGAAGGATCGGCGACCCCGTAGGTATTGATGAACACCATGCCGGTGTCGAAATGCTTCGAAGCAAGCTCGATCGCCCGATCGGTATCGCGCGACAGAATGCCGCCGCCAAGGCCGTAGCGGCTGTCGTTCGCGAGGCGCATCGCATCCTCGTCATCCTTGGCGCGGATGACCGAGGCGACAGGGCCGAAGATTTCGTCATCATAGGCGGGCTGGCCCGGCTCGACCTCGGTCAGAACGGTGGCGGGGTAGAATGCACCGGGTCCATTGGGGATGGCGCCGCCGCAGGCGATCTTCGCGCCCTTTTCTACCGATTGATCGACCTGTTTCTGCACATCCTCGCGCAAGTCGGTGCGGGCCATCGGCCCCATGTCGCTGTCATCGCTGTGGGGATCTCCGGTTCTAATCGCCTCGAATTTCGCGACGAATTTCTCGACGAACTCATCATAGACCTTTTCGGTCACGATGAAACGCTTGCCGTTGATGCAGGTTTGCCCGTTATTGTAGAGCCGCGCCTGCGCGCAGACCTCCGCCGCCTTGTCGATGTCGGCATCTTCCAGCACGAGATAAGCGTCGTTCGAACCCAGCTCCAGCACCAGCGGCTTCAGCACCTTGCTCGCCTCGACCGCGACGTGGCGCCCGCCTTCATCCGAGCCTGTCAGCGTTACGCCGCGCACCCTGTCGTGTGCGATGACGGCATCGGAGGTGTCGTGATCGACGATCAGCACGCTGAACAGATTTTCCGGCAAGCCTCCTGCGGCAAAGATCTCGGCGATCTTGAGCCCGCTGCCGGTGCAGTTTGAGGCGTGCTTCAGCAGGACGCCGTTGCCCGCCATGAGATTTGCGATGGCGTAACGGATCACTTGGTAACAGGGGAAATTCCATGGCTGGATGCCGTAGACGACCCCGATCGGAGAATAGGTGATGATACCGCGCGCAGCATTGCTGGGATCGCGCTCCTCGTCCGCAAGCTCTGCCGGTCCGTTCTCGGCGGTGTAGTCGCAGATCGCGGCGCACAGTTCGACCTCATCGCGGCTGTCCTTGATGAGCTTGCCCACCTCGTCGGTCATCAGCCGGGCGAGTGCGTCCTTGTGGTCACGCAGTGCCTGGCCGAGGCCTCGGATCACCCCGGCACGATCCTCGAGGCTGCGGAGCCGCCATTCGTCGAACGCCTTGTGGCACGCCTTCACCTTCGCTTCTGCCTCTTCGCGGCTCATCTGCTGGTAGGTTTCGAGGTCATTGCCGGTGGCGGGATTGACGGTTGTGATACTGCTCATGCTCGGACCTTTTTTGAAGCGTTTGCGCATGAACGGTCTGAGGGGCAGCGCTGTTCCGGATCAACGGCCGAGCCCTTACGGAAAAAGGCCGCCGAGCGATTGCTCCAGCGGCCCTTTCCGGCTTGATCTGCTCTATTGACGGTTAGCTCACGCGCTGGCGGGTCGGCGAATGACCACCATGGCGATACAGGATTTCTTCCGCGCGCTCACCATGGGCACCGGCATGATCGCGGTCGACGGAAATGAGAATTCCGCCCTTTTCGATATGGTCCTCGTAATAGCCCACTTGATCCTTCTCGACCCCGTGGTCGGTCAGCACTCCAGCGATTCCGCCGGCTGCCGCGCCGACGACGGTTCCGGTGGTGGCCGCTCCGCCAATCGCGATCTGGGCGATCGATCCCGCTGCAACCAGGGGGCCAACGCCGGGAATGGCGAGTGCCGCAACCCCTAACAGAGCGCCAACCCCGGCACCCAGAGCGGTCTTGCCCGCCACATCCTTGGCAGCGTCACCTGAATCCTCGACATGGTGTCCATCGACATCGCCCTGATCAAGTTGGTCGCGATTAGCGACGATCGAAATCGCATCGTCGCTGATGCCGGACTGACGCAGATCGGCAATCGCACGCTCGGCTTCGGCGCGGGTGTCAAAGATGGCGGTAGCATGGTTGCTCATGAAGTCTCTCCTGTGGAAGTTGTTTACCCCGCAAGAGCGCTCGAACACACATGATGGTTCCGTCCACAAGGCCAAATAGGAGCCTGAGTTCGTCCAGCAGATCGGCAATCAAACCTTTGTTACAAATAAAAAACCCGCTGAAAGGCGAACCTTCAGCGGGTTTTCGTAGGCGTTAGGCCCTTGTTGTTCGCAAAGTGGCTTCAATCAGCCTTCGCGTTCGCCCGTCAAGGGCATCGCGCCGAATGCACCGGCATTAACGGTCCCGGTCATCTGATCGCCATTGACCGTCGCTTCGCAATCGAGCGTCATCGGCATTGGTACCGTCATGTTCATTTTCCAGCTCAGCTTGTCGCCTGCAATGGTGCCGTTCTCGACTTCCATCTGGCCCATGCCGCCAGCCATCGTGCCGGTAAAGGTGTTGCCATCGTCCCCGGGAACGACGGTGAAGGTGCCGCTCTGGTCGCCCATCGGGCTCTTGACGACAGTTTTGTAGGTTCCTGCAACGGACATGTTGGTGTTCTCCTAATAGCTTGTTGCATGCAAAGGCCCTCCCGGACCAAGCGGCATTGCTCGTGCTTCTGGCATGCTCGTTCCCGGCGTTCAACCGCTATGCGTGATGGTTTGCCGGACGAGGATATGAAAGACGGGCGCAGCCAGGCCCGCCTTCCACCGTATCCTGCCGCGGGTTCAGCCTCCCATGCTGGCATCTTCCATCTGGCGCACCTCGACCGGGAGGCCCAGCGTTTCGAGCTGCGGCTGCACCACCGCGGCATCACCGACGACGACCCAGACGAAATCGTCAACATCGAGCGCAGCGCGAGCGGCAGCATCGAGGCTGGCCGGGGTCTGCTTCTGGTACTGGGCTACGAGCGTTTCGTAGTAATCGTCGGAGCGATCATAGAGCGCGAGGTTCTGCATCGCATCGAGGACCGCCGGACTTGTTTCGAACCGACCCGGCAGTTCGCCGATCTCACTTGCCACGTTGCGCGTCAGCTCGGTGTCCGTAACGCCGTTCGTGGTCAGGAACTCGGACGTTTCACGGATCATCTCGGCTACGCTTTCGCCGGTCTTGTCAGCCTGAACGCCGCCGCCGATCGTGTAGACAACTGCGTTTTCGCGCGCCTGGGGACCGCCGCGAATGCCATAGGACCAGCCCTTCGTCTCGCGCAGGTTCATGTTGAGCCGGGCGAGGAAATTGCCACCAAGCGAATTGTTGGCGTTGGTAAAATCGGCCCAAGCGGGGTCGCTCGCATCGAGGGGGGTGATCTGCCCTGCATAGATGAAGCTTTGCGGGGAATTGGGCCGGTTGATGAGGACGATGCGGCCCCCATTTTCTGCCATGGCAGACGCGCTGGCAAAGTTTTTCCCGCCCACCGGCCCCGCAGGCGCTGTCCAATCGCCGAATGCGGCGTTCAGTTGCGAAACGACCGTGTCCATCGGAAGGCTCGAGACGACGAACACCTCTCCATTGTCGGGGCGGATCCAGCTTTCCTTGAAGTCGACCAGATCGTCGCGGGTGATCGCCGAAATGCTTTCGATCGTGGTGTTGCCCCCATAAGGCGTATCGTCGCCGAACAGCTCGACACCAAGAGCGCGTCCGGCAATCCCGCTCGGAGAGCGCATCTGCGCGCGGATGCCGGTAATGGTCTGCGCCTTTACCCGGTCCAGATCGTTCTGGGCAAAATTCGGCTCGCGCACGATCGCGCTGAACAGTTCGAGCGAGGGGGCGAGGTTCGTCGACAGCGCAGACAACGTGAAGGTCGAGCGATCATCGCCGCCGCCCGTTGAAATGTTGACGCCGAGGCGCTCGCTCTCCTCGGCGATCTCCTGGCTTGTCATCTCGATCGTGCCTTCATCGAACAGGCCGAGCGTCAGGTCCTGCAGCCCGCGCATATCCACCGGGTCGGCAGCGGAGCCTGCATCGAAGGACATGGTGACATAAGTCGCGGGCACCGCGTCGCGCATCGCATAAGTCAGCTGCATTCCGTTAGCCAGCGTAGTACGGCTCAGCTCCGGGAAATCGAGGCTGGGCACGCTGTCGATCGGCGGAGCGGGGCGCACCTGGGATACGGTGATTTCATCGCTGCTGCCGCTCTGATCGGAAGCGCTGGCGTCAGCCACGGCAACACTGGCAGCTTCCTCGTAGGTCTCTTCGCGTTCGCCCGGTTCGAGCACGAGCGTAAAGGCCGGTTTGGTCATCCAGCGTTGCATCGCTGTCTGGACCTCAGCGGGAGTGATACTGGCGAGCTGCTCGAGCTGATCGACTTGAAAGCCGGGATCGCCCGCCAGCACTTCGCCGCGCGCAAGGGCAACCGCCTTGCCGCCGAACCCGCCGACCTGTTCGAGACCGCGGATCGTACCTGCCAGCGAATTGGTCGCAGCGCGTTGTACTTCATCCTGCGTCGGGCCGTTCGCGATGAATTCGTCGACCAGTTCCTTCATCCGGTTCTCAAGCGCTGAAAGCTCTACCCCATCTCGCAAAGTGGCGTTCACAAGGATGATGCCGACCCTCTGAAAGTCATAGTTTCCCGCGGAGACGCTGGTCGCGAGTTGCTCTTCGCGAACAAGGATTTCGTCCAACCGACTGGAGGCAAGCCCACCCAGGATACTGGCACCCACTCTCAGAGCGGCAAGTTCCTCGTTATCGATCCCGGGCGCGGGCCAGTACATGCTCACGCTCGTTGCCGCGACCTGATCCTTCATGACGGTGCGCACGGGCTCTTCGAGCGTCGGGATCGCGGCGGCGGCGGGGGTGTTGACCGGCCCGCGTGCGATCGGACCGAACCATTTCTCCACCAGGGGACGCGCTTCGGCAGCGGAGATGTCGCCCGCCAGCACCAGCGTTGCGTTATTGGGGCCGTACTTGTCCCGGAACCAGTTTTGCACATCCTCCATCGAGGCGGCATCGAGGTCTGCCATCGAGCCGATGACCGAGTGCTGGTAGGGGTGCCCGTCGGGAAACAGGGTTTCGAGGATCTCGTAGAAGACCAGGCCGCCGGGCTGATTGTCACCCTGCCGCTTTTCGTTCTGGACGACACCGCGCTGGTTATCGAGCTTCTCCTGCGTCACCGCGCCCAGCAGGTAGCCCATCCGATCGCTTTCGAGCCACAGGGCGCGTTCGAGCGCGGGACGCGGCACGGTCTGAAAGTAGTTGGTGCGGTCAAAATTGGTGGTGCCGTTGTAATCGGTCGCACCCATTTCCTGCAGATACTGGAAATAGTCATTTGGCGCGTTCTCCGACCCGTTGAACATCAGGTGCTCGAACAGGTGGGCAAAACCGGTCTTGCCGCGCGGTTCATCCTTCGAACCGACGTTATACCATACTGCAACCCCGACGATCGGGGCCTTGCGATCTTCATGCACGATGACGGTAAGGCCGTTGTCGAGCTCGAACTCCTCATAAGGAATCGCGACTTGGGCCACGAGTGATTCCAGATCGCCAGCCGGTTGCGCCACATCGCTATGGGCCTCGGCGAACGCCGGAGTGACAGGCATCGCGAGCGCAAATGCAAGCGCTGCAAGGCTGGTCGTGGCAAGACGGGTTTTCATGAAGGCAAACTCCCCTTTTTTGAATGAAACGATCTTTTGCTCGCACCTATGCAGACGCTGCCGGGTATCATCGCCACCAGTTCGTCATATCGACGAACCGTACCCGTTGATCGACGAACGACTAAGGCGCGGCATTCGTAACGATGCGGCTGGAGACGGCGGCCCGGCGAACGTCCTCTTCCCAGAAGTTTACAGGCTTCAGCTTGTGATCGACATAGAGCTGCATCTGATCGGTAAAATGCGGACTGTCGGCGCGTGTGGTAGCGGCCCCGAACGGCTGGATCGAGCGTGAGGAGACTCGCCCCGAACCTTCGCTGCCCGGAGCAGGCCATTCGACCCACTGGATAAAACTGTCGCCGTGCCGCAATGACAGCCGCCCGTCTTCGTCGACGTCCCAGGTGGTCGAGGCGCGCAAGGTGTCGGAGCCGCCGTCAAGCGGGAGATCGACCTCGCCCTGGCGCAGGCGGAGCAGTTCGGCCATCGGTGGATCGAGCCGGCCGAAATGCTCCTTCAGGTGATTGACCGCTTCCTGCAATTCCTCGCGCAGGACCGGTTCCTTGGTATTATTGTATTCAGCGCTCATATAATCGCGGATCAGAAGCAGTGCGAGCGCATCGGCGCGGCCGACATTGTCGGCGGTGTAATCCCATTGCAGCAGCAAATCGCGCGCTTCGGCCAACTCGCCCTGCGCCTCGAAGTTTTCGAGTTGGTCGAAGAGCAGATCGACATAGCCTTCGCGCTCATAGGAATTGTCATACTTGATCCGCTCCAGCGCTGCGCGATCGAGTGTGTCAGCCGCGCTCAGCAGGCGGTAGGAGCGACGCGAGCGGTTGGTCTGCTTGCGCTCGATCCCGAGCACGGGCGAGAAATTCTCAGGCGAAAGGTCGCTTCCGGCGCCCGCGGCGGTGAATGGTTCGTTGTTCGCGTTATAAAGCCAACCGCTTGCCGGATTGATGAGCTTGGGAATCTCGGCGTAGTCGACCGCGCCGTTCCAGATAAGATCACTGCGGTTCCCCGGAAGAATGCCGCGCCAATTCGCGCGCACGTCCTCAGGCCGGTCGGGGATCGCGGCGTTGTAGACATAAGCAATATTGCCTTCGCGATCGGCATAGATGAAATTGGTGGAAGGGATCGCCATGCGCGCGATCTGCGCTTCCCATTGGGCAAGCGTTTGCGCCTTGTTGATGCGATAATAGGCATCAAGCTGATCGAGCCGACCCATCCCACCATAGCGAATGGCGAAGAAGCCGCGATCGTTCTCGATTACCGGACCATGGACGCTGCGATGGATCGTGCGGCGGATCGGCAGGGTGAGCGGCCCGAGCTTGACCGGCAAGGTGACAATGCTTGTTTCCAGATCGTGCCATTCGCCATCGAGCCGGTATTGGGTGCCTGCCTCGTTCATGTCGAGCTTGTAGACATCGACCATGTCGGGCCGGTTTACCGTATTGGTCCAGCCCAGATCCTCGTTATGGCCGAGGAACGGGAACGGCGATCCGGGAAAGTTCGCGCCGGTAAAATGCCAGCCTTCTCCCGATTGCACGCCAAGCTCGTACCACGCGACCCCGCCGCGCAGAGGCTGGTGCGAATTGGAGATCAAGGTGGTGGGTCCGCCCGATTTCTGCGGCGCCACCGCCCACGCATTCGAACCCATATGGTCCGCATCCTCCCCCGCTGGCAGGACCAGCCCATTGGCTTGGTCTGCGACCGTCGGGGCTTCACTGTCCTCACGCGGGAAACCGGGAATGTCGGGACCGAACTCCCGGCGCAGATCCTCCCCGGCGACCAACGGCGCAATCACGTTGCCAAGCCCGAAGAAGAACGGCTGACGCAGCGCAAAGCCCGCCGCCACATCCATGCCGTCAATCGGGAAGAGTCTGGCGAGCTTCACTTCCTCGGGGTGTTCGCGCGCATACTGGTTCAGCCCGGTTGCATAGGCCTCGAACAAGGCGCGGGTATCGGCAGGGAGCTTGGGATATTCGCGTTCCGCCGTGCCGCGCGCGTCGAGCAGGTGGTAGATGTAATCGAACTGCGCGCCCTGCTCTCCAGCGATTGCAGCGTAGCGCCCTTTGGACATGGCGGCGACGTCCTGGAGCGTAAAGAAGTCGTCCTCCGCATGAGCTATGGCGACGCCATAGGCGACATCGGCATCCGTCTCGCCGTAGATCATCGGCACGCCGAAGTCGTCGCGCACGATCTCCGCCTTGTATTCGCGAAAAGGCGGTGCCTCTCCTCCCTCGGCGAAGAACGGCTCCCATACGGCGAGGCTGACAAACGCAGCCAAGACTATAGCAACGAGCGCAATAGCGCCGCCTTTTAACCAGGTCATCGGGTGAAAGCCTTATGTCGCGGAGCCGTGATCCTTGCCACGTTCGTCAGCTGGGTCAACGGGGTTGAAACAGCGCTCACGTCTTTGAATAGAGTGGTATTGCGCCTTGCGCATTGAACGATTGCAAATTCTGCGGCCTGCGCACTTGTGTTGCAGATCAGCAACACTACATGGCATGGGCACCATCGCATCATGAGGGGTCAGAGATGAATCTCGATAAGTTTACAGACCGCGCAAAAGGCTTCCTTCAATCCGCGCAGACGGTCGCGATCCGGATGAACCACCAGCGCATCACGCCGCTGCATCTGCTCAAGGCGCTGCTCGAGGACGACGAGGGTATGGCCGCCGGGCTCATTCAGCGCGCCGGAGGTGAAGCGAGCCTCGCGGTAAGCGCCGTCGATATCGGATTGGGGAAGATTCCGCAGGTCACTGGCGGTGGGGCGCAGGCCACCCCGGGCCTCGACAACGATGCCGTGCGTGTGCTCGACAGCGCCGAACAGCTCGCCGACAAGGCCGGCGACAGCTACGTTACGGTCGAGCGCTTGCTCACCGCGCTTGCTCTGTCGCAGGGCGATGCGGGCGAGGCCATGAAAGCGGCCAGCGTCACGCCGCAATCCTTGAATGCCGCGATCGAGGATCTGCGCGGCGGCAAGAAGGCTGACAGCGCCAACGCCGAAGCCAATTACGATGCAATGGAAAAATTCGCCCGCGACCTGACCCAGGCGGCCCGTGACGGCAAGCTCGACCCGGTGATCGGCCGCGATGAGGAAATCCGCCGCACCGTGCAGATCCTCGCCCGGCGGACCAAGAACAACCCCGCACTGATCGGCGAACCCGGCACCGGCAAGACCGCCATCGCCGAAGGGCTCGCCCTGCGCATCGCCAATGGGGACGTGCCCGATAGCCTCAAGGGACGCACGCTGATGAGCCTTGACATGGGTTCGCTGATTGCGGGCGCGAAATATCGCGGTGAGTTCGAGGAACGGTTGAAATCGGTGCTCGACGAGGTGAAGAACGCGGACGGTAATATCATCCTGTTCATCGACGAGATGCACACTTTGATCGGCGCGGGTGCGTCCGAAGGCAGCATGGATGCATCGAACCTGCTGAAACCGGCGCTCAGTCGCGGTGAACTGCACTGCATCGGCGCAACCACGCTCGATGAATACCAGAAATATGTCGAGAAGGACCCGGCGCTCCAGCGGCGCTTCCAGCCCGTCTACATCGAAGAACCAAGCGTCGAGGATACGATCAGTATCCTTCGCGGGATCAAGGACAAGTACGAGTTGCACCACGGGGTGCGCATCACCGATGCGAGCATCGTTGCCGCCGCGCGCCTGTCCGACCGTTACATCCAGAACCGCTTCCTTCCCGACAAGGCGATCGACCTGATGGATGAGGCTGCCAGCCGCATCCGCATGGAAGTGGAATCGAAGCCCGAGGAGATCGACGAACTCGACCGGCGGATCATCCAGCTCAAGATCGAGGAATCCGCGCTCGCCAAGGAAGGCGACAGCGCCTCGAAGGACCGCCTGAAAACCCTTCGCAAGGATTTGGCCGAACTCGAGCAGGAAAGCGCTGAGTTGACCACCCGCTGGCAGAACGAGCGCGACAAGATCGAGGCGGAAGGCAAGATCAAGGAAGAGCTCGATGCCGCACGGTTGGAGCTCGAACAGGCGCAGCGCTCGGGCGATCTCGCCAAGGCGGGCGAGCTGTCTTACGGCACCATCCCGAACCTTGAAAAACGCCTCGCGGACGCTGAAGACCTGAATGAGGACGCACTTCTGCGCGAGGAAGTGACCGAGGAAGATATCGCGTCCGTCGTCAGCCGCTGGACCGGCATTCCCATCGACAAGATGATGGAAGGCGAACGCGAAAAGCTGATGGAGATGGAAGAGATCCTCGGAAAAAGGGTGATCGGCCAGACCCAGGCGATCGAAGCGGTGTCCAAGGCCGTTCGCCGCGCGCGCGCCGGGCTACAGGATCCGGGCCGGCCATTGGGCAGCTTCCTGTTCCTCGGCCCCACCGGCGTCGGCAAGACCGAGCTGACCAAGGCACTGGCCGGGTTCCTGTTCGACGATGACAGCGCGATGGTGCGTATCGACATGAGCGAATTCATGGAAAAACACTCGGTCGCCCGCCTGATCGGCGCGCCTCCGGGCTATGTCGGATACGACGAAGGCGGGGTGCTCACCGAAGCGGTGCGCCGCCGCCCATACCAGGTGGTGCTGTTCGACGAGGTCGAAAAGGCGCATGGCGATGTCTTCAACGTGCTGCTCCAGGTGCTCGACGACGGGCGGCTGACCGACGGGCAGGGCCGCGTGGTCGATTTCTCGAACACGCTGATCATCCTGACGTCGAACCTGGGCAGTCAATACCTCTCGAACCTTACCGACGATCAGACGGTAACCGATGTCGAGGACCAGGTGATGGACGTGGTGCGCGGTCATTTCCGGCCCGAATTTCTCAACCGGCTGGACGAGATCATCCTGTTCCACCGTCTGGCGATGGAGCACATGGCCCCGATCGTCGCGATCCAGGTCGCGCGGGTTCAAAAGCTGCTCGAAGACCGCAAGATCACGCTTGACCTTACCGATGCGGCGCTGCGCTGGATCGGCCGGGTCGGCTATGATCCGGTCTATGGCGCGCGTCCCCTGAAGCGCGCCGTGCAGCGCTATCTCCAGGACCCGCTCGCCGAGATGCTGCTGGAGGGGCAGATCCCCGACGGTACCAGACTGCGCATCGATGAAGGCGACGGTGCGCTGGAGATCGAGGCAATGGCCTCCGCGCCAACCGCATGAGGCCACCCGGCTGGCAACCCTCCTTCCGCCCGGCAATCGCAACAAAAAAGGCCCCGGAAATCTCCGGGGCCTTTTTGTGTGTTCGGGAGCAATCCTCAGAAGTTGAAGCGCGCTCCGGCGTAGAAGAAGCGGCCGAAATTGTCGTACGCTGCGCTTCCGCTGCCGGTACCATCGAGGCCCAGCGGGGGAATGGTATCGAGCAGATTGTCGACACCGACGTAGAACGACGTTCCCGCATCCGGTTCGAGGTCGAGACGCAGGCTGTGATAGAACGTCTCGGGATATTCGATCGGGAACGAGAAATCCGGGTTTTCGGGAGGACGACCCTGCAGCTCGTTGAACGTCTCGAACGTGTTGATGAACGTTTCGCCGATATACCGCAAATTGTAGGTGATGCGCGGAACACCGAAGTCGAGGCCGGCGATAATGCTTCCCGAAAATTCGGGATCGCCAAGCTCCAGCAACTGCTGGTTGATGAAGCTAGGATCGTCGATGTCGGTGAAGTTGTCCCGTTCGATCACGTAGGCAAGAAGCCCGCGGAAGCTTACAGCGACGGCGCCGAGATCACGATTGTAGTTCAGATCGAAATCGATACCCGAAGTACGCTGGTTGGCGAAGTTGAAGGGTCCTGAAATGAACGAGCGATCATCGGGTCCGACATCCAGATTGATTGTCGTACCACCAAGTTGACGATCGTTCTGCCCCTGGAAGGTCCCGTCAGCGCGGCGGAAGATCGAATTACAGAACTGGTTATCAATGCCTGACGGGTTGTCGTAGCACTGGTTGATGATCGTCTGCGGCGCGAGTGAGAAGATCACGTTCTCAATTTCGATATTGTAGTAATCGACCGAGAAAGAGAGGCCGGGCGCAAAAACGGGTTGGAAGATCGCACCAGCGGTCCAGCTGTCCGAAACTTCCGGCTCCAGCAGCGGGTTGCTGCCATTGAGGCCGCGAATGCCCGAAGCGGGAATGTTCGTGAACGGTTCGCTCACGCCATTGACTTCGACAGTCGTTGGCACCCCGTCGGCCGCGCAGTTTGCGACGCGGTTCGGGTTATCGTTGATGAACCGCGAGTCGCACGGATCCTGAAGGCCGTTCAGGAAGGTCTGGCTCGGTGCGGCGAAGAGATCGGACTG
>JAZBPE010000158.1:0-32592 GCA_036353345.1 Erythrobacter sp.
AAGCCGATATCGGCATAGATCGGGCGAATGCCGGGCCAGATCGAGGTGCCGGTCTTGTCGCCCGCAACCCAACCTTCGGGAAGCCCGGCGCGCACCCGTCGCGCGCCCGTGGGCGTGTCGATCATCCATTGCCGCAACAACGCGCGCGAAGCGTCCGGCAGCACGTCGCCGTAGACCAGCGTGGCGACCGTGCGGGCCATGGCGCTGGGCGTTGTGGTGTCGCGATATTCGGTAACCGGTACATCGTTGAGCTGTGGCTCGTACCGATCGAGGCGGCTGACCGGATCACCGATCGAACGCCAGAACGCAGTCAGCGCGCCCGGACCGCCGAGCCTTCTCAGCAGGATGTTGGCCGCCGCATTGTCCGAATATTTCTGCGTGAATTCGGCGAGCTCGAACAGCGAGGCGCCTTCGGCCAGGCGGGCTGTGGTGAATGGCGAGACGAACATGAGGTCCGCCTCGCTCCACGTCACTCGCGTATCGCCAGTCTCGATGCCGCTCGCATCACGCGCGAGCACCATGGCAGCAAGCGACAGTTTGAACGACGAGCAATGGCCAAAGCGTCGCTCCCGATTAAGTCCGACAGCGCGGGCAGAACCCACCTCGTACAATTCAGCGCCGAGCGTTCCGTCCGCTTCGCCCTCGATCCGGCGCAGGGAGGCGAGGAAGCGGCCCGCCGGGCTGAATTCGGGCGGATCGATATAGGATAACCCGTCTTCGATCGTCTCGCCCAACGGACGTGCGCAGCCGCTGGCCACCAGCCCGGTTGCAAGCGCGCCGGCTACGAATTGTCGTCTCGCTATCGTCATGAGTGCTTGTCCGCCTTGCGTTTGCCAAAGCGCATGTCGCTTTCCAGCTTGGCGCGCAATTGCGCATAGTACGCTTCAAGGAAAGCGCGTTCGTCGCCGGCGCCCGGATCCCATCCGACCTTGCGGCAAATGGTGGCATGGACAGCCGCCAGCGCTTCGGATCGGTCTTCACGCAGCAGCCGCTCGAGCGTCTTGAGTTCGTGTTCGCCATAGACCGACAATTCGGCTTTTCCGAACTGGTAGCGCGCGCCCGTCACCCTGCTCGATCCTCCGCGCGCACCCTCCAGCGTCGACAGCGCATCGGCGAGCTTGGTGCGCGGCGCTTCGATCACCCATGTGCCGGCGATGATGTCGCCAGCACGAAGGGCGTCCTTGTTGAAGAAGGGGAAGAGCACAAAGATCAGGAACCAGATGAGCCCCGCGAGCCCGAACGATCCCATCTGCCCGCCTGGCGCGATGAGCAAGAACAAGAGCGGCAGGAACAATTCGATATCGCGCAGCAGGTTGCGGGCCACCACAGCTTCGGGCGTCAGGCGGGTGCCGCCGCGTCCGGCCACGCGAATGCCGACGATCCGCTTGCCCGGTGTGGCCCCGCGCGGGCCAAGCTCGAAGCTGAGGAAATAGCCATAGCGCGCGAGGAACATGGTGATGAAATAGACGATCACGAGAAACTCGGCCGCGCCATTTTCTGCCCCGCCGCTGCTCAGGAGCCCGCCGAACAGCCAGAACATCGCGAAGTGGAAGACCAGCATCGCGACAAGGAGGATCAGAAAGTCGAGGATCAGCGCCCCCGCCCGCGCCCCGCGCGAAGCGATGGTGACGGGCAGGGCAAGACCTTCGGGCGTGACGAGAACACGTTCGCGCCGCGCGTCAGGCGTGAAAGCGGAAGCGGCGGCGGTCATTTGTCGACCTCGGATTCGAACCCGCGCGGCGCGTAGAGGAAGAAGTAGGCCAGCCAGAATGCAAGGAATGTGCCGCCGATGGCGAAGCGCGTGCCCATGTGGGTGACGAGCTGCCGCGGAAAGGCTTCGAGCAGAGCCGCAACGATCATCATGATGACGACGCCCACCATTACTACCGACGCACGACGCCCTGCCGCCGCTGCCGCCGATAACACCGCCTGGTCGCCCGGAAAGGCCATCGAACGTCCGATATGCAAGCCCGCTGCACCCGATAGCAGGATCCCGAACAGCTCGGTCGTGCCATGAACGCTCAGCCAGGCGGCGAAATCCATGGTGAGGCCGACGCCGTCGAACAGCCACAGGATCGCGCCGAGCATAGCCATATTATGGACCAGCAACATCAGCGAGGGGATGCCGAAGGCAAAACCAAGCGCGAACGCAAGGATACATACACCCGCATTGTTGTTGAAAAGATAGGCGGCGAAAGCGGAAAGGCCGGCCCCGTCGCTTTCGTTATAGAGCGTCCGCGCGAGCATCTCTCGCGATGCGCCCGGCACGCGCGTACCGGCGAGGTCGGCGGGTAACAGGCGGAAATACCACGCCTCGTCTCCTGCCACGAGCAGCCAGCCGACCACGACGCCTGCGACCATGACCAGCAGGGCGATGAGGATGTCGAGCCCGATGGCGCGCACCGCCCGGCTCCACCCGCCGAACAGGAACTCGCGAAACCAGGCGAAGAAGTCTTTGCGCGGTCCATAGACCTGAAACCAGGCGCGCTGGACCAGCCCTTCGAGATATGCGAGCGTTGCGGCATCCAGACTGGTTTCGCGCGCGACGGCGAGGCTTGAGGCAGCCGTGCGGTAGAGCGCGGGCAGAGCCAGAAGATCGTCGTCGTCGATCCGGGCCAGTCCCTTGCGTTCCATGCGCGCAACAATGTTTTCGAGTCGCCGCCAATCCTCCTCACGCTCCAGCCGGAAGCGGTCGGAGCGCAGCGCGGCGTTTTCGATATCGGCGGGCGCGGTGACTTCGCTCGCGGACAGCCAGCTCGAGATACGTGCGGGGAAGCCAGGCGCGTTCATCCGATCGCTTCGGCGTTGCGGGTTGCGAGATAGCGGTCGATGAGTTCGTAGCCGATGGTCTCGTAAGGCGCCTCGATCACATCGACCCCCATGCGCCGCAGCCGCTGGAGCACCAGCCGCCTCTGCCCAAGCAGGGTGTCGGCGGTCACGCTGCGCGCGAGGGTAGCGATATCGCCGGGCGGTCTGGCGGTGATCTCCTCAAGCTCGCTGTCGCTGAAGGTGACGAACAGGACGAGGTGGCGCGACACCAGCCGAGCGATGCTGGCGATCATCATTTCGGCGGCGGTCGGATCCGCGAAATCGGAGAAGAGCACGATCAGCGAGCGGCGCTGAAGACGCGCGGTCAGCGTCGCAAGGGCAAGGGTGAAGTTGGGCTCGACCATTTCGTATTCAAGGCTCGCCGCGGCACGCTGAAGGCGGTGGAAAGCGCGTTGTTCGACAACGAACGGCGTGATCAGCGAAGGGCGCTGCGCAAAGCCGAACAGCGCCACCCGGTCGCCCCCTTTCAGAGCGACGAAGGCGCAGGTGAGCGCTGCCGTCACAGCCCGGTCAATCCGTGCCACTCCGTCGATCGGCTCGCACATCGCATGACCGCAATCGAAAGCGAAGACGATCTGGTTGTTGCGCTCGCTCTCGTTCTCGCGGGCGTAGAGATGGTTGTGCCGCGCGCTTGCCTTCCAGTCGATCCGGCGGCGGTCCATGCCCGGCTCATATTCGCTCAGCGCTTCGAATTGCGTGCCTTCGCCCCGGATGCGCCGGGCGACGAGGCCGACCTGAGCATTGCGCAGGAAGGTCTGCAATTCTTTCGAACGGATGGGCGAAAGATCGGGCCAGACGCGCAATTCAGCTGCGAAATCGCGCTTTGCCTGACGGCCACCAAGGCCCAGGGGACCAGACCAGCGCAGCCAGGCATCGCCGATCGTCGCGTTGCCGCGCCGCTCCGGTTCCAGCTCGGTCGCGCCGCTGAATTCGCGCCGCGTGTCGCCATGCAGGAGCGTGAACTGAACCCGGCCGCCTGCCGCCAGCCGGGGATCGAGCGCGATGGCGACTTGCGGTGTGGAGAGCACCGGACGCGCAAAGCGAGCGTGGACGGCAAGATCGAACGCGCGGCCCACTTCGGCATCGCCCGGCACGTCGAGCAGCCATTCCTCGCATCGCCCCGCGAGTGCGGCATCGAGCAGTATCAGCGCCACCAGCACCAGAGCGGCGGCGGGCGCGATCAGCCACGCCTGTGGCAATGCCGCCCCGATGACGACCGCGATCGGAGCCAGCGCCGCTATCGACCAGGCTGCCGCGCGCGTGGGGACCACCGGGGAAAGGCGGGTGAGCGCAGCCATGGCCTCAGCGCGGCGCCTCGGTGCTTTCTACCAGTTCGGCGACAAGTGCCTCGATATCGCGCCCCTCGATCTCGGCGGCGGGAGACAGCGTCAGCCGGTGGCGCAGTACCGGTGTGGCAAGCGCTTTTACATCGTCCGGGATGGCATAGGCCCGGCCCTGCAGCGCGGCACGGGCGCGCGTGGCATTCGACAACATCACGCCGGCGCGCGGCGAGGCACCGACCGAAAGCTCTGCATGTTCACGCGTGGCGCGGATCAGCCGCACGATATAGCCGGTGATCTCCGGCGCGACCGTCACATGTTTCAAGGCCGCGCTCGCCCGGCCGACATCCGATGCATTCGCCACCGCCGTCACGCCGAGCTCGGAAGGGTGCCGTGTGCTTTTGCGCGCACCGTAAGTTGCAATGATGCGCGCCTCCTCCTCTTCGAGGGGATAGGGGACCAGCACCTTGAACACGAACCGGTCAAGCTGCGCCTCGGGCAGGGGATAGACCCCCTGGTTCTCGATCGGGTTCTGCGTCGCCAGGACCATGAAGCGATCGGGCAGCTGGTGTGTCTCACCGTCCAGTGTCACGCGCCGTTCCTGCATGGCTTCAAGCAGCGCAGCCTGGGTCTTGGGAGGCGTGCGGTTGATTTCATCGGCAAGCAGCACCTCGCAAAAGATCGGGCCGCGCGTCAGCGTGAACTGGCTGGTCTGGAAGTTGAACAGGTTCGAGCCGAGAATATCGCCCGGCAGCAAATCCGGCGTGAACTGGATGCGTCCGAAATCGAGCCCCAGGGCCGCCGCGAAGCTTTGGGCAAGGAAGGTCTTGGCGGTGCCCGGCGGCCCCTCCAAGAGAACATGGCCTTCGCTCAACATACCGATCAGCAGCATATCGACGAGCCCTCGCTGGCCGTAAATCGCCTTGCCCACTTCGTGCCGGATAGCATCGGCGAGCGCGCGCACGTCCTCGAGCGACATCGCATCGCCCGAATGCGCTGGCGGTGATGCTGAGACCGGTGCTGACGGGGGTGCGGGTTCGCCGGGATCGTGCCGGGTGGTCATCGTCTGGTTCGTCCTGTCATGGTATGGAGCGCGCCCGCCGCGCGCAGGATTTGGGGCGCCTGAGAGGCTTCGCGCATGCGTTCGGCGTGCCGGGAAAAGCGCTCGTCATCCGGATCGAGCCGCGCCAGCGCCGCATCCAGTTCCTCTCCGCTTGCGCGTTTGAGGCCGAGCGCCTTTGCCCCCCGTCGCTTCATCAGCGCAATATAGGGCTCGATCAGCAGCGCGGACCGTCCCGCGCGTATGATCAATCCCGCGCTGTTCTCGACCAGCTGGTGCTTGCCAAAGGCAATATCCCGCCTTGGAACACTCGGCGGGCCGAAGCGCAGGAAAGCGCGCCACCCCACCACCAGCATCGCCAGGATCAGGCAAAGCGTCGCGGCGAGGAATGGCGGACGCAAGGCGAGTGTCAGCAGGTTCACCGCATTGCCATAGCCATGCAGTGTCAAATCGAAGGTAACCGGCCCGTATTCGCCATAATTCGCTTGGCGAACGAGGCCAAGCGCCAGCGTGGCGCGGGTCGGATCTGCGAGACCGTAATTGTTGAGCAGGTCGGGCTCGACCACGACGAGAACCGAGTGCTCGGTACCATTCCCGTATTCGTCGCTCGCGTTGCTGTGCAGGTGGTAGGCGAGCAGCCGCCCCTCGTCATCGGTAACCAGCGCATCGCGCTCCGGTTGCGCCGCCGCATAGGCGACCGACCGGCTCGGCAGGTCTCCGCTAAGCGAAAGACCGCGCCAGCCCGGCGGCTGTGCCAGTACCTCGCCCTCATGCTCCAGCGCGAAGGGTTCGGGTAAATCGGCGGCCCAGCCTGCTCCGATCGGCTGGGCGAGGCGGACCCAGCCATCGGGCACATCCATCTCGAGCCTTTCGATCTCCTCTTTGGGAGGCTGCATCGCTGCCCATTTCGGAAGAATGAGCATGGTCGGCCCCAGATAGCGACGATCATCGAGGATCTTGCCGATCTCTTCAGCATCGGTGGTCAGCGGCGGTGTCAGCACAACGAGACCGCGATCGCGCAGGGCATCTGCGGATCGCGCGCGCGTCACTTCGTAAGGCTCCGATACCAGCAGGGCGACCAGCCCGGCATAGCCGTTGAGCCCTTTTGCAGATGCATGGGCGGGGCCACCGCGCTCGCTCGGCCCGGTATCGCCGGCGCCGATGAAATAGATCATGACAACGAAGGCTGCAAAGCCGGTGGCGAGAAGCGCGAACACCGCCGCGCGGCTGAAGGGTGCCTCCCGCCGCTCCTGCTCACGCGCATTCATGTGAACGACGTCCGTAGCGCTGTCCCCGAGTGAATGTCCGAAGAGGTTTCCCCCGGGTGATCACCGATCTGCTCCATGGCGAAGGCGGCATATGCGGCGCGTGCCCGGTCCCAGTCGGTCCGATTCAGGCTGCGCAAGGCAAACAGGCTGCGCTCCACCGCTTCGCTTATCGCTGTAAACGTGGACCGCGCAACTTCCGAGAACACCGGCAAGGCCGCGATCTCGCGCGCGGTGCTCGAAGGTTCGACGAGCGCCGGACGCGCTGCGGCGATCTGGGCGATGCTGCGCTGGAGCAGCAGCCGCGTTGCTTCGTCGTAGCGCCCCTTCGCCGCGAGTGCGTCCGCATCTTCGAGCAGCGCCTGCGATTGCTCGGTCGTCGGGGCCCACTCAGGATCGCCCGCTGCCCGGCGCGCTTTGGCTCCCCGGCTGCGGTCGCGGGTGGGTAACGGCCCGATCAAGCGTATGATCACGAGGCCCGCAATCACGACAAGTCCGGCAAGAAGAACCCATTGCAGGACCGGCCAGGCGCCAGCGATGAACTTGCCGACCGGTGACAGAAATTCCGCCAGAAATTCGAACAGATCCACAAGAAAGCTCTCGAACATGCCGGGCTCCTGCGGCACTTCGTTAGGCGTTGGCGGCAGCGGTTCGAACTGGAACTGCGGATCGCGTCGCAGCGCTTCCCATCCCGCGGGCGGTTCGGCCTCGGCGCTCGCGGCACTATTGCCCGGCGCGGCTTGTGGTGGAGCGACCCCCGCTGACATCGGAACGCGGTGGTGGCATGCTGGCTCACCAGGTGCAATACACTTCGCCAAGTCCGTTTGGTTGCGGGTTTGCCAGCGCGGCGACGGTTAGCCGCCACCCTGTCAAGCGAGATTGCAAATCGCGCATGAAATCATGTCGCCTTTCGCCTTGCGCGTGAAGGGGGGCAACTCTATGTGCGCATCGCAAATGACACAGGAAAAGACTTCGCAAACGGCCCCCGCTGTCGATGATGGTTCGGGCGATCTGTTCAACACAGCTGCTGGCTGGGTGCTGTTCGCTGCCGCGCTTGGCCTCGGGCTCTCGATCCTCGCCGACAAATATTTTCACGGCTCCGATCCCGAACGCCCTGAACAGCTGGGTTATGTGATCGAAGGCGTCGAGATCGAAGGCGCTGCTGCCGGCCCGACGCTTGAAGAAGTGCTGAACAATGTGACCGCCGCCGATGGTGAAAAGGTCTTTGCCAAGTGTTCGGCCTGCCACTCGATCAATGCCGGGGGCGCCAACGGCGTTGGTCCGAATTTGCACGGTATCATGGGCGCCAATGTCGCAGCGGTCGGCGGCTACAGCTATTCCAGCGCTCTGGCCGGTTTCGGTGGCCAGTGGGGCTGGGAGGAAATGGACGCCTGGCTCGCCAACCCGCGCGGCTACGTCAACGGCACCAAGATGGGTTTTGCCGGTCTTTCGAACATCGAGGACCGCGCGGCTGTTGCGCTTTATATGAACGAGCAGGGGAGCGGCATTCCCGTTCCGGAATTCACTCCAGCCGCTGAACCGGCTGAAAGCGATGCCGAAGACGCCGATGCAGCGATCGAGGGCGAAGCGGAAGCCGAGCAGAACGCCGCTGAAGGGACGAGCGAAGAGACCGCCGCCGCCGAAGCTGGTTGACGCGAAGCGAGGTGCGCGCGCATGGGCGCGAGCGGAATTATTCGCGCCCCTTGAACCCCTGCGCGACTACATACCATTCCGATGAACCCTTCCGGCTTGCCGGGGGTTTGGCGTGCTTCACGCTGGTGAAGTGCTTCTTGAGCAGCGCCAGCAACTCCGCATCGGTCCCGCCTGCGAGCACCTTGGCCACGAACGCACCGCCTTTTTCCAGCGTGTCGCAGGCAAACCATGCCGCCGCTTCGACCAGAGCCATCGTGCGCAGGTGATCGGTCTGCTTGTGGCCGACCGTGTTGGCAGCCATGTCGGACAGCACGAGATCGGGCAGCCCGCCCAGCGCCTTTTCCAGTGCGGGCGGCGCCGCATCGTCCATGAAATCCATTTCGAAGATCGTTACGCCTTCGATCGGTTCGGTTGGTAACAGATCGATCCCTACCACAGTGGCCTTGGGCGCGCGGGCACGCACCACCTGGCTCCAGCCGCCAGGCGCAATACCAAGATCGACGACCCGCTTTGCGCCCTTCACTAGGCCGAAGCGTTCGTCGAGCTCAAGCAGCTTGTAAGCGGCCCGGCTGCGATATCCGTCAGCCTTGGCCTGGCGGACATAAGGATCGTTGAGCTGCCGCTCGAGCCAGCGGGCTGAAGACGCAGTGCGCCTCTTCGCGGTCTTCAAGCGTCGATCGGGATTGCGTCCGGAACGGGTCACAAGATCTAGGTGCCGCCGCGCTCGTCACGCGCTTCGTTGAGTGCGGCAAGACTGCGCGCGCTCTGGCGCTCGGCCGCCATCATGCTGCGCAGAATGCCCTCGCGAATGCCGCGATCGGCCACGCCGAGCCGCTCGGCCGGCCATATGTCGAGGATCGACTCAAGGATCGCACAACCGGCCACGACCAGATCGGCGCGGTCCTGGCCGATGCAGGGAAGCTGGCTGCGCTCAGCCTGCGACATGCCCGAAAGTTCGCGGCTAATCGCGCGCATCGCCGCGGAAGGCACGATCAACCCGTCGACAGCCTTGCGATCGTAATGCGGCAGCTGGAGGTGCAGGCTGGCCAGCGTTGTTACCGTTCCGCTGGTCCCGAGCAAGCGGATATCGACCACTTTCGCTGCGTCCGATATACGCTTGGCAAACGGGGCAAAGCTGCGATCGACGATGGCGCGCATCTGCGCATAGCGCTCTGCCCTGGCACCTGTGGGAATACCGCATTGCGCAACCGTATCGGTGAGCGAGACGACACCCCAGGGAACGCTCTGCCAGTCGATGATACGGGGTATGTGGCGGCTCGAAGGGCCACCGGGTTCGAGCAGGACCAGTTCGGTCGATCCCCCGCCGATATCGAAGATGATTGCCGGGCTTTCGCGCTCTTCCAGAAGGATATGGCAGCCAAGGACGGCAAGCCGCGCTTCTTCCTCGGCCGTGATGATGTCGAGCACGATGCCGGTTTCGGCGCGCACACGCTCGATGAAGGCAGGTCCGTTGGCCGCGCGCCGGCAGGCCTCGGTTGCGACCGAGCGGGCCAGGCGAACATTGCGCCGCCGCAATTTGTCGGCGCAGATCTTCAGAGCGCCCAGCGCACGGTCCATCGCTTCGTCGGAAAGCCGCCCGCTCGCGGCAAGCCCTTCGCCCAGCTTCACGACCCGGCTAAACGCATCGATGACGGTGAAGTCACGCCCGGACGGACGCGCAATCAGAAGGCGGCAATTGTTTGTGCCCAGATCGAGCGCAGCATAAGCTTCACCGTGCCTGTAAGGCGAAGCCGTCTTGCGGTCCGCGACAGCCAGGCTGCGTTCGCCAGCGGCAGCGCCATGTCTCGCAGCCTGATCGGCATTGCGCGATCGACCGTTTGGCAGGGGGGCGTGTTTGTAGCGAAAATCGGCTACCGTGCCGGACCGTGCACCCCTTTGTCTGCCAGCCTTCCTGTCTGTGTCCGGCGGAAGATGTTCCGCCATATTGCCAAATTGCTTTCTTCTCACCGGCGCAAATAGCATGCGTCGCGCCAGCACTTGAAATATAAGGTAGCGCAAGGACACCGGGAGAGCAAGCGGGCCGCCTTGACCGAGCTGCGCAGCGCCCCTAGGGAGCGCGCTGCCATACGGCCAACCGGCGTGATTCCGACTTGCGGCCCCCGTGGCTAATGCCCCGTCGTCTAATGGTAAGACTACGGACTCTGACTCCGTCAATTGAGGTTCGAATCCTCACGGGGCATCCACTCGGCAGCCGGACTTAAGACCCGAAGGTATTCAGGTCTGCGCGCGATGGGTCTTTTCCGATGGAAGGTCGAGCCGGCCGGACGGCGTGATGCACACCTTTCCGTTGCCGCCGCGTAGTCGCGCGCCTAGGGGCCTCATCCATGACCAAATCCCTGAAAGATCGCGATCTGAGCGATCACAAATTCTACCATGCCGGCGAGGAAAGCCGCTTCGCCGAGGAAGCGCCCGAACGCACGCCGCAGACCGATCACCCGGCCTACAAGCTTGCCTTTCGCGATACCGACTTCCTGCTGCGCGACGAGTTGCGCCCCGTGCGTTTCCAGCTTGAGCTGCTGAAGCCTGAAATGCTGCTCGACGAGGCGCGCGTCGGCTCCACCATCGTAATGTACGGTTCGGCGCGCATTCCCTCTCCGCAAGAGGCCGAAGCGCGGGTGGAGGCGGCAAAGCACGAAGACGAGTTTGAACAGAAGGTCGCGGCGAACCTCGCAGCCAAGGCCAAATATTATCAGGAAGCCTACAACCTTGCACGTCTGGTGTCGGAGAAGGCGATCATCGAGGATGGCAAGCGCCAGTTCGTCGTCACCACAGGCGGTGGCCCCTCGATCATGGAAGCGGGCAATCGCGGCGCGAGCGATGCAGGCAGCGAGAGCATCGGGCTCAACATCATTCTCCCGCACGAACAGGCGCCCAACGCCTACGTGACCCCCTATCTCAGTCTCAATTTCCACTATTTCGCGCTGCGCAAGATGCATTTCCTGCTGCGCGCGCGGGCGGTTGCGGTCTTTCCCGGCGGGTTCGGCACGTTTGACGAGTTTTTCGAACTGCTGACGCTGATCCAGACCGGCAAGATGAAGCCGGTCCCGATCCTTCTGTTCGGGCGCGACTTCTGGAACCGTGTCATCAATTTCGAAGCGATCGCGGAAGAGGGCACGATCTCCAAGAAGGATCTCGACCTGTTCCACTGGTGCGAAACTGCGGACGAGGCTTGGGCGCATATCAGCGCCTTCTACAAGTTGGAGCGCTAGGTCTCAGCGGGACTTTGGTGTCGCCTCAGCTCAGATTGCGGACCGCGTGATGGCCCAGGGGACCGTTCCCACTCCCAAGGCCCGGCGCCGCCTCGATCGCACGGAGCGTGAACCGGCGTCCGAGCCGAACGGCATGTTCAAGCGACTGGCCGTGCGCAAGCAGGGTCGCAATGGCTGAGGAAAGCGTGCATCCGGTGCCATGCGTGTGCGCCGTGTCGATCCGCTGGTGATCGAACTGGACCGCGCGCGCCGCGTCTCCGGGCTCATACAGGATATCGACGATCCGTGCGTCATCGGTGTGGCCGCCTTTGGCAAGCACGGCGGTGCCGGTCCTCGCCGCCAGCTCTTCCGCGGCAGCGGCCATGTCGGCGGTTGTAGCAAGCGTCCGCCCGACCAGGTGCCCGAGCTCCGGCAGGTTGGGGGTGATGAGCGTTGCCAGGCCGAACAATCCGGTCTGGAGCGCCTCCAGCGCCTGCGGGTCGATCAGCGCCGCGCCGCTGGTCGCGATCATCACCGGGTCGAGGACGATCGGCACGTCGATATCGACGATTGCGGCCTTGGTCGCGGCGATGATCTCCGCATCGTGCAGCATGCCGATCTTAATCGCATCGACCCCGATATCCTCGATGCACGAAGCGATCTGCTGAGCGACCAGTTCGCCCGACATGGGCGCGATCGCCTGCACGCCGACGCTGTTCTGCGCGGTGACGGTAGTGATGGCGGTCATGGCATAACCGCCGAGCATCGCTATGGTCTTGATATCGGCCTGGATCCCTGCGCCGCCTGAGGAATCGGACCCGGCAATGGTCAGGATACGAGGCGGTCTCCCGGTCATCTTCAGGCCGCCGCTCGCACCGCGTTGCATACGCGGTCGACCACCGCTTCGATCCGGGCGCGATCATCACCCTCGGCCATCACGCGGATCACGGGTTCAGTGCCCGAGGGGCGAATGACGAGCCGACCCGAGCCTTCCAGCTCAGCCTCGGCATCTGCGATTGCCGATTTGACCCCGGCATGATCAAGCGGCGCGCCGCCATTGTAGCGCACGTTTTTCAGCAGTTGCGGCAGCGGATCGAACACATGGCAGATCTCGCTCGCCGGTCGGCCCGTCCGCACGAGGCTGGAGAGCACTCGCAGCGCTGCCACTGTGCCATCGCCAGTGGTCGCGTGATCGAGCAGGATCATGTGCCCCGATTGCTCACCGCCTACGTTAAAGCCGCCTTCCTTCATCCGTTCGAGCACGTACCGGTCGCCCACCCTGGTCCGCTCCAGCGTCAGGCCCTGACGGGCCAGATAGCGCTCGAGGCCAAGATTGGACATGACGGTCGCCACCACGCCGCCGCCTGTCAGCGCGCCCTTTTCCTGCATCCGGGTGGCGATCAGCGCCATGATCTGGTCACCATCGACCGTGCGTCCCTTTTCATCGACGACGATCAGCCGGTCCGCATCGCCATCTAGCGCGATACCGATATCCGCGCCTTCCTCGACCACCTTGGATTGCAGCGTTTCAACCGCGGTCGAGCCAACGCCATCGTTGATATTGGTGCCGTTAGGCTCAACCCCGAGCGTCACGATCTCAGCGCCCAGTTCCCAGATGGCCGACGGGGCGACCTGATAAGCAGCCCCATGTGCACAATCGACGACAACCTTCAGCCCGTCGAAGCGGACGTCGTTACCGACCGATTGCTTGAGGGCGTGGATGTAGCGTCCGCGCGCGTCCTCGATCCGGCGCGCGCGACCGATATCCTCGGCATCGGCAAGGCGCAGGTCGCTTTCCATCAGCGCTTCGATCTCGGCCTCGGTATCGTCGGAAAGCTTGAACCCGTCGGGACCGAACAGCTTGATGCCGTTATCGGGAAAGAGGTTGTGGCTGGCCGATATCATCACGCCCAGATCGGCCCGCATCTCGCGCGTCAGCATCGCGATGGCGGGGGTGGGGAGCGGGCCGGTCATGATTACATCCATGCCTACGCTCGTAAAGCCGGCGACCAGCGCACTTTCGACCATATAGCCTGAAAGCCGGGTGTCCTTGCCGATGACAACGCGGTTGCGATGGCCGCCACGTGTGAAGTAGCTGCCCGCGGCCTGACCGACGCGCATTGCAGTCGATGCGGTCATGATCCCAGCATTGGTACGACCCCTGATTCCGTCCGTTCCGAAGAGTTTGCGCGTCATCGTGAGTTTCGCCTTCGTCTTTTCTTGTCTGCCGCAATCTGTCAGGCGCTAATGCAGCGCATCTTGGTGAGGCGCTAATGTAGCGCCATCTTGGTCGGGCGCTCATGCAGCGCCGAGGCGCGCAAGGGAAGGGGCAAGACGTTTGAGCGCGCCAGCACTGGACAATGCAGGGGAGGGTCCGCGCGAGCTGGTCGCCATCCGGTTGCCGGTGGCGGCGACGTTTGCAGCGTTGATAGTCGGTCTTGCAGCCGGTGTCGCCCTGTCGCAAACCGCGCTCCCCACATGGGCGATCGAGAGCATGGCGCTCATCGGTTCCTTGTGGCTGCGCGCGTTGCAGATGACGATCATTCCGCTGGTTTCTGCGTTGCTTGTTCTTGGCCTCACGCAGATGGCCGAAGCCGCACGCGCAGGTGCGGCGGCGCGGCGCCTTCTTGCGCTCATATTCGCCGTGCTGATCGCGGGCAGCGTGTTCACCGTGCTCGCCATGCCGCTCATGCTCGATGCCTTCCCCATTCCGGCCAGCGCGGGCGGCTTTTTGAGCGACATGCCGGGCGAAGCCCAGGCGGTACCCGGTATCCTCGACTTCCTCGCCTCGCTCATCGCGCCCAATATCATCGCCGCCGCAGCCGAGACCAGTATGCTGCCGCTGACGATCTTCTTCGCACTGTTCGCGCTTGCGATCACGCGGATCGAGAAAGCGCAAGGACAGCGCATCGTGCGGGTGTTCCATGCTATCGCCAACGTGATGCTCGTTATCATTGGCTGGGTGCTGTGGATCGCGCCTGCCGGGGTGTTCGCGCTCGCTTTCGGGGTCGGCCTTCGCAGTGGCGGCGGGGCGTTTGCGGCACTTGCGCATTATATCGCGATCGTGAGCGCGATGGGCGGGTTCATCCTGGTGCTCGCCTATGTGATCGCATGGGCGCTGGGCGGGGTGGGGCCAATACGTTTTGCGCGCGCCGCGGCGAGCTCGCAGGCGGTCGCGATCTCGACGCAAAGCTCCCTCGCCAGCCTGCCCGCCATGCTCGACAGCGCCCGCAAGCTGGACCTGCGCGCGGAAACGAGTGAGTTCGTCCTGCCGCTGGCCGTCGCCATCTTTCGCGCCACCAGTCCGGCAATGAACCTCGCGGTGGTGCTTTACGTGGCTCAGCTTGCCGGGGTCGAGATCGGCCTGCCGCTCGCGCTTGCGGGGATCGCAGTAGCGCTCGTCATCAGTGTGGGTTCGGTCAGCCTGCCCGGTTCGATCAGCTTTGTCATCTCGATCGGTCCGATCGCGCTGGCCATGGGGGTTCCGATCGAGCCGCTGGCATTGCTGGTCGCGGTCGAGATGCTGCCCGACATCGTGCGCACGCTCGCCAATGTGACGATGAACCTCGCAGTGCTCAGCGCGGTAGACCGCTCACGCGCGTGAACCAGCGATCAGCGAGGTGGGATCTGCGTATCCTCGCGTGGATCGGCGATCGTCTCCGCCCTGAACAGCGGCTCGCCGAACACGAAGCCGACCAGATTGGGCGTACCGATATGATCGAACAGTGCCATCAGCGTCAGCAGGATCGGAACCGAAAGCAGCGCGCCCGGCACACCCCAGATCCAGGTGAAATAACTCAGTGCAATCAGGATCATGACCGGGTTCATCGTGAAGCGCGCGCCTAGGATCGAAGGCGTCACCACATTCGCCTCGACTGCGTGCAACCCGACATAGGCGGCCGCCGGTATGAGGCCAAGCCAGACCGTCTCCGCCGTACCAAGCCCGAACAATGCCAGCAGCGCAGTCATCGCGAGCGGTCCGATATAGGGAATGAAATTGAGCGTCGCGGCAAGTCCGCCCCACATGATCGGGGCGTCGACACCCAGCGCCCAGGCTCCCGCTGCGACGATCAGACCGACACCGACATTGATGATGCCAACGGTCGCGATATAGGCGGCGACCCGGTCCTGCACTTCGCGCATGACCCGCGCCGCCTTGACGCTGGAGCCGAAGCTGGCGCGATCGAACAGCAGATGTCGGCGCATTCGCACGCGCGCTTCGATCATGAAGAACGCCATCAGGAACATGATCAACACCTCGAGCACGACGCTGGGCGTTGCGAACGCAATTTCCTCGAGCAGGCTGGGTGTGGCGAGAACCACTTCCCGCGCGCCGGTATTGCCCATCAGCGCCGCCAATTCGCGGTTGAGATCGGCGAGCCAGTCGAATTTATCGCGAAAGTTCGAAAAGCGCTCGCCTGCCCGGTCGGCGATGGCCGGGATCTGCGCGAACAGATCAAGTGCAGGCTGAAGGATCAGGGCCAGTGCGGCGAGCACGATCCCAAGAAAGGCAATAAGCGCCGCCAGCGAAGCGAGGACATTGGGAAACCCGATCCGCGCAAACCAGTCGGCGAGTGGGGAAAGCAGGATCGTCAGCAACACCGCGGCGACGAGCGGCAGGAACACGACCGATCCGATGGAAAGAACGAAGGGCAAAGCGAGGAACAGCCCGAACGCGATCAGCAGGACCAGCGCCGACATCAGGCGCAGGTCCTGTTCGGCCAGCAAAAGGCGGCGCTGGTTGCGGCGCCGCGCATTGTCGCTGCCGGGTTGGTCCTCGGGTGCCTGGCTGTTCATGTGTCTTGCATCGTCAGCCTTGGTAATGGCGCGCCGCGTAAAAGGGATCCGAACCAGCGCCGTTGAAGCACCGCGATGCTTCTCGGTCAGCCCTTTGACGCGGTGACACCGTTGCCAGCCGCAACGTCATCAAGCTCTTCGAGGATGGCGCGATGCGCTGTATCATCGCCGATCGAGCGCCGTGGAATGTCACCATCCGCCAGCATGGAATTAAGCGCAGCACGAGCGCGACCTACCCGGCTCTTGATCGTGCCAATGGCGCATCCGCAAATATTTGCCGCTTCTTCGTAAGAGAAACCGCCTGCGCCAACCAGCAACAGCGCCTCTCTCCGTTCGGGCGGCAGGGTGAGCAAAGCGCGATGCATGTCCGACAAGTGCAGCGGCTCTTCCTGCCCGGCGGGGGCAGTGAGGATCCGCTCGGCGACACCCTCGTCATACTCGCCGCGAAAGCGGTTGCGGCGCATGTCGGTCAGATAGGCGTTGCGCAAGATAACGAAGGTCCAGGCCCGCATCGAAGTGCCTGGTTCGAACCGCTCCTGTGCAGCCCACGCCTTCAGCAGCGTTTCCTGAACCAGATCGTCAGCCATGTCGGGGCGTCCGCACAAACCGCGGGCGAAGGCGCGCAGATGAGGCACAACTTCGGTGAGTTCTCGCTTGAACTCCGCCTTTTCCTTGGCCGTGCGTTTGGGAAGCGTCTTCTTCTCAGTCATTGCGCCCTACGTTCCGATCCGCGCCGCCTTCGTGCGCGCTTTGGGCAGCCGAGTCTATTGATTCGTCGTCGGATTGGTCGTCCAGCTGGTCAAGCAGGTCCTTGAAGCTGTCCGGCAGTGGCTCTTCTACCACCGAGTGATAAAGCTGGCGCAGACCGGTGCTCCAGCCGGGATCTTCAGTCTTTCGCTTTGGTGTACCGGGTTGGTCGGAGCTGCAAACGCCCCGTTTGCTACCTGCCTCCTCGGGCTTTTCTTCTTTGTTCGACGCCATGTGTGTTGTCCGATTTGGATATCGCCCCTCCGCGAACCGTGTGCGGCACTGTTTACCGGTAACACCGTGGAGGCGCCCGGACAGTCGCAGCGAGGCTGACCATTTCCCGCCAGGATCGTGAGGTTTGCGTGTGTCAGATCATGGGAACGATGGGGCGGGTCTATGGTTCCATGGCTTGGATCCCTGCGCCCACCTGACGAGAAGACGGAGAATGCGCGATCGGTCGCGAACCGGAAGTAGAGGCAATTAACGATGCGACGCGTTCATCTGCGTCGCAGCCAAGTCGTACGCGCACGTTGCTCGTACGTTTCCCGCGCTCCTTGCCAGCCTTTCTTTTCGTCGCAATCGCGGCAATCACGGCCTTCAGCGTCTTTGCAATCGAGAGTAACGCGCGCGCGCGCGAACGCTCCGAGGTCGAAGCCTATGCCCAGACCATTGCCTCCTCGCTCGCACAACGCGGCAACAGCTTTTCCGCCTATATGCGCGCTGGCGCGGCCCTGTTCACCACGATGGAGACAGTGGAGCAGAAGAGCTTTCGCCAATTTGTGGCCGAATTGAGGTTGGACCAGACCTATCGGGGATTGGAGGGTATCGGCTGGCTCGAAGTCGAGCCCGTGGATGCGAGCCGCCGCGGTCTTTTGGGCGCGACGCCCGGTAGCGAGGCGGCAGCCATGGCCGAGCGCTCGGCGCAACCCACTGCCCGGATTGCCTTCCTCGTACCCGACACCCTGCGCAACCGCCGCACGCTGGGCTATGACATGTATTCCGAAGTCGTGCGAGCAAAGGCGATGGACGAAGCACGCTCGACCGTTCAGCCGACGGCTTCCGGTCGCATTCTCCTTTCTCAGGGGCTGAGCGGCGAAGTACCGGGTTTCGTCATCTTCATGCCGGTATTTCGAGAGCTCGCCGAAGACGGTTCGAGCGACAACGAGTTGGCCGGCTTTATTTTCAGCGCTTTCAACGCCGCCGAATTCCTTGATGCAGCGCTGGAAAATGTCCAGTCCGAACGTTATGGGGTCCGGCTGTATGATGGCGAGCCCGGCACTGCCAATCTGCTGGTGTCGCGCTCGCTCGGTCTGGCTGGCTCCGATCGCATCGAGGCCGATGTGCGTTTTGCCAACCGCGATCTTCTGCTGGTGATCGAAGGGCCGGGACGCGATACGCTTTCCCTGCTTTCGACGGTCACTCTCGTCTTCGGCCTCGCGCTGGCGAGCCTGTTGATGCTGGTGGTGCGTCTTCTGACCAAGCAGGCGATGGAAGATGAAGCGCGGATCGTCTTCTTTGAAGAGCAGCACTCGATCCGCAATTCGCTTAGCCGCGAACTCAATCACCGGGTCAAGAACACGCTGGCGAACGTTCTGTCGATCCTCTCGCTGACACGCCGCCGCGCTCATGATCTCGATGATTTCGCCGACAGCCTCGAAGGCCGCATTCGCGCGCTTTCAGCAACGCACGATCTCCTTACCGGACTGGAATGGAGCATGATCCCGCTGCGCTCGGTGGTCAAGGCGGAACTGCGCCATGTCGACGAGGTTGCAGGCCACGACTTGTTTATCGAAGGCCCGCCGCTGGAACTTGCACCCAATGACGCGCTCAGTCTCGGGCTTGCATTGCACGAGCTCGCGACCAACGCAGCGAAATACGGGGCATTGAGCGTGCCGGGCGGCGTGGTCTCGGTGCGGTGGAAGCTGGTGCGTGATGATCTGGCCGAAGTCGAATGGCTCGAGCGTGGCGGCCCGCCGGTCAGCGCCCTGCCTGATCGTGGCTTTGGAACCCAGTTGATCGAAAAGATAGTCGCGCACGAGCTTCGCAACCGCGTTCAGCTTGAATTTCACCCCAACGGGGTTCGCTGCGTGTTCGGTGTGCCCGTGCGGCGACGGGACGACTTCAAGATCCGCGCTCGCTTGTCAGCGCAGCCCGAGGACAAGCGTCAGTCGAGCGGGCGGCTCGATCCGAAGAACAATGCCTGACTGATCGCGGCGCGAACCGTCTGCTCCTGAAAGGGCTTGGTGACGAGATAGGTCGGCTCGGGCCGGTCGCCGGTCAGCAGCCGCTCGGGATAGGCGGTAATGAAGATGACCGGCACGCTCCCGATCGCCAGAATATCATCGACCGCATCGAGACCCGATGAACCATCTGCAAGCTGAATATCCGCCAGAACCAGGCCCGGTGTCCGTTCCGCAACGACTTCGGCCGCTTGTTTGCGCGTTGCCGCAGTGCCGCAGATTTCGTGACCGATCCCGCTTACAAGGTCTTCGAGTTGCATCGAGATGAGCGGTTCGTCTTCGATAATGAGGACCGAAGTCGATTGCTCCTTGTCGATATCCGCGATCGCTTCTGCCACCAGCGCTTCGACCTGACTGGTCTCAAGGTCCATCACCTGGCCCGCCTGCGCAGCCGAAAAATCTTCCAGCGTGGTCAGCAGCAGAGCCTGCCGGTTGAGCGGCGTAATGGCGCTCAGGCGATTTTGCGCGCCCGCTTCATGTTCGCTTGGAACAATGCCGTCGCCACCGTCCGACGTGTCAGTCTCGAGATACGCGCTCGACCACAACTTGTTGAAAGCGCGGTAAAGTGGAACTCGGCCTCCATCGAGCGATCGCTTCAATTCCTCATTCGCCAATGCCGCTTCGAGCGTTGCACGCACGAAGGCATCGCCGGTCGCCTGCGAGCCGGTCAGCGCACGCGCGTAGCGACGCAGGAACGGCAGGTTCGCAGCAACTTGTTGACCCAGAGACATCGGCTTCTCCCGTAATCTTTATCGGAACGATCAGGCTTTGTTTGGCCATAGCGATGCATTGCATCCGCGTAACCCACTTTGCGAAAGACGCGCCGCGACAGTTCGTTCCCGCCGCAACATTGCGATGGTTGCAAGGCGTTCGAAAAGAAATTCCTGAAAAGTAGAAAGGCTATGGAACCCCTCTTGAAGGTGCGCATTATTGTCTTGTCACCGCCGAGACCCCCCTCCCGTCCAAGCGGCTGGTGATACGATCCCGAGGCCTCCACTTCGTTGAAGTGGGGGCCTTTTTCGTTCTATTGGGCAAGCAGTCGGCCGCGTGAAAGACACTGGCGATCGATAGGCGCGGTGCCCTAGCGCGCGAGGAGCGAGAGGAGGCCCGGGCTCGCCTTTTTCTTCAGCGCTTCGATCAGTTCTGCCGGATCGTAAGGCTTGGTCAGCACCGGTCCCAATTCGCGCATGTTTTCGGGAATGCGATCGGGATTGCCGGTCTGAAACACGATTTTCACGTTCTGATGCCCCATTGCCTGAACCAGCTCCGCGATCTCCCAGCCCTGCTCGCTGTCGTTGAGCTGCACGTCAAGCACGATCGCTTCATAGCTCTGTTCCCGCAACAGCGCGAGGGTGCATGAAGCCGAGGGGCAGATGGAGACGCTTTGCGCGCCGGCTTCAAGCAGCGCGTCCTCGATCGCGAGGCCGAGCACGGCATCATCCTCCACCACGATGATCCGGCGGGGCAGTGCGGATCTGGACCCACGGGAAAGCGAGAAACGCGGCATGGTGATCAAATGGGATTGCGCCGCCCGGGTTCCAGTCGCAACCCGCTTTCAGTCAAGTGTTTTTCCGTAGATCGCATATTCGCGATTGATCCGGGCTTCGATCGCATCGGCAATGGCGACCATTCCCTGATTGTCCTCGAGGATCCATCCGATCTCCGCGCGCGGTGCCTTGTAGGCATGCTTGGCCACGTGCCGGATGCGTTCGATCATCATGAAAGCCAGTTGGCTGGCCAGGCGCGAGTTCTGAAATTTCTTCGACACACCCATCAGCGGCACGCGCACATCCGAGCCTCGCGGGCGCTTGAGCCAGCGCAGCAACCGCCACCAGCCAAGCGGAAACAGCTTCCCCTCGATCCTGGCGAGCACATCGTTGATATCGGGAAAGGTCAGCATGAACGCGACCGGTTCGCCATCAACCTCGGCGATCATGTTCAGGTCTTCATGAATGATCGGGCGCAACTTGACGCCGGTATGCGCAACCTCTTCGGGGGTGATCGGGACAAACCCCCAATTGTCGGCCCAGGCATCGTTGAGAATGGCGAGGATCGTTGCCGCGTCGGCATCCCAGTCCGCCTTGCGCACCCGTCTGAGAGTGATCCGGTCATTACGCTTGCCTGATTGCACGATCCGCTCGATCAGCGGCGGTAGTGGGTGGCGCAGGTCCAGATCGTAGGTGTGGAGGGTCTTGACCCTCTCATAGCCGTTGGCCTCTATCCACCGGGCGTAGTGCGCGGGGTGGTGGCCCATCATGATCGTTGGCGCATGATCGTGGCCGTGTACGAGAAGGCCCGGTTCCTCCCAGACCGAAAGCGAGACCGGCCCGATCGCGCGGTTCATTCCCTGATCGACCAGCCAGCGTTCGGCGGTGTCGAGGAGTGCGTGCGCGATAGCTTCGTCCGCCGCATCGAAATAACCGAACAGACCAGTGGCTGGTCCGAAACCCTGCTTGCGCGGCATGGAAAGCGCCAGCTCGTCAATATGGGCGGAGATGCGCCCCACCGCCTTGTCGCCGCGCATGGCGAGGAATAGCTGGACACGGGCATGTTTGAAAAAGGGGTTCTTCGCCGGGTCGATCAGTTCAAGCTGCTCGCGGCGCAATTGCGGCACGGCATGTTCTTCACGCGCGGCAAAAGCCCGTCCGCAATCGACGAACCGGGCGCGCCCCCGCTTGTCGTCGATCGCGACGATGGCCATATCACCTGTTGCATCCGTTGCATCCTGCACGCGCGAAGCCTCGTAACTACGAATTAGACGGGTGCTTTAATGTCGCGCGTCAGCGAAGCGCAAGCTAACCGATTACACTCCCCCTCGATGCGCGTTTGCGCGCGGCCTCGCAATTGCCATATAGTCATTGCCAACGAAGTGACGAACTTGCCGCCAATCATCATGCACCAGACCACCGCCCCCATCGCTCCTGCCCAGCGCGCTCGCCGCGTCGATTTCCTCGACGCAGACGACCGTGTCATGCTGCGTGCGGTGCGCGATCTGACCAAGGATCTGGGCGAAGCAAAAGCGCGGATCTATTGGCCGGACATGCTGTTTTCGGCGGGTATCGGCTATGCCGGGATTGCCACCGCCATCCTGATCGACAATCTTGCGGTAGCGGTTGGTGCGGGGCTGCTTGCAAGCCTTGCGCTCTATCGCGCGCTGATGTTCATACACGAGCTCACGCATATCCACCGCGATGCGCTGCCCGGCTTTCGCACGGGCTGGAACCTAGCGGTCGGCATTCCGCTACTGACGCCCAGCTTCATGTATGAAGGCGTTCACGTCATCCACCACAAGCGCACCCAATACGGGACGATCGAGGATCCTGAATACCTGCCGCTTGCGCTGATGAAGCCCTGGAGCCTGCCGCTCTTCGTGATCATCGCGCTGCTGGCCCCGGCCGCGCTGCTGGTGCGCTTTGCCGTGCTGGTGCCGCTGGGCGCGGTTATCCCGGCCGTGCGGCGCTTTACTTGGGGCCGCTTCTCGTCGCTGTCGATCAACCCCGATTTTCGCCGCAAGCCTTCTGAAGGCGCTTTCGCGGCGCGCGTGCGCTGGCAGGAGGCGGGGGCAAGCGCCTGGGCGATTGCGCTCTTGCTCAGCCCGCTGGCGCTGGGGTGGAAGCCGCTCCTGGTCGCGCTCGCCATTCTCTCTTTCACCGCGCTTCTCAACCAGCTGCGTACGCTGGTAGCGCATTTGTGGGAGAACGAGGGCGAGCCGATGACGGTGACGGCGCAGTTCCTCGACAGTGTGAACGTCCCCCCGCCCGGCATCGTGGCGGAGGTTTGGGCGCCGGTCGGCCTGCGCTACCATGCCCTCCACCATCTGATGCCCTCCATGCCCTATCACGACCTGCCCGAAGCGCATCGTCGACTGGCGCGCGGGCTTGGCAGCGGTTCGACCTATGAAGGCGCGAACCATCCCGGAATGGCGGTGCTGGTTGGCAAGATCGCGAGAAGCACGATGGTAAAGCGCTGATCGGAGCGCCGCACCCTAGTCGATAAAACAGATCATCGCGCAGCGCCGTTCGGGCGCCAGCCCATCATCCGCCTCGTTCGCTAGTTCGCCCGCAAGGCGCGGGTGCGCGTCGATAGCGGTAACTTCCTCGAAGCCGAGGCGTTGGTAGAACGGCGCATTCCAGGCAAGATCACGAAAAGTCGTCAGCGTGACCGCCTGAAAGCCGCAGTTCCTCGCGTCAATCAGGCAGGCGCGCGCCAGACCTGTTCCGATCCCGCGCCTTTGAAAGCGGGGGTCAACATCCATCTGCCAGATATGGAGTTCGCGTCTGAAAGGCTCGCTGACGAGGAAGCCCGCCATGACCGCGCTGACATGGCTCACAAGGCTGTGCCCCTTGCGGATAAGGCGAGCGAATTCCTGGGGAGTACGCACGTCGCGCGGATCGAAATTATTAACAAGGCCACGCTCCGCGAACAGCTCCGCCGCCGCCCGCTCGATCGCCGGCATTTCGCTTGCATCATCCGCCCGCGCAAGCCGCAGCGACCAGTTCGTATCTGCGCGCGTGCTCACTCTTCGGTGCGGATGAGGACTGTCTCACCCACCAGCAGAAACAGGAAGAACGGCGCCCAGGCAGCGAGGAAAGGGGGGTACCCCCCAAAGCTTCCCATCGCGAGCGCAGCATTGTCGACCACGAAATATGCAAAGCCGAGTGCCATTCCGATCACTGCCCGCACAAAAAGCTGCCCCGATCGCGCAAGGCCGAACGCAGCAATGGAGCCAAGCAGCGGCATCAGCAGCGCCGATAATGGCCCGGAAATTCGGTGCCACCATTTCGCGCGCATTTCCGAAGTCCGCCGCCCCGCGGCCTCGAACGCGTCGATGGTCTCGGACAGCTCGAAAAAGCCTTGCACATCGGGATCGATGGATTCGAAGTCGATCTGCTCAGGGGTAAGTTCAGGGGCAACGATGAGCGTGTCGAGCTTGTCCGTTTTCGCCGCGCCGACGTCGAAACGCACCGGGTTTTCCAGCCGCCAGCCCGGTGCCGCATAGCTCGCGCTGGTTGCCCGGACCTGCTGTGAGATCTGTCCGCCCGGCGCACGCTCGTACCAGGTGACATCGTCAAGCGCGATTGCCTCGCCCGATCCGACGAGTGAAGACGCGGTGAGAATGTTTTGGCCATCGGTCAGGTATACGTTCGCGCGCACGCCGCTACTTTCCGGTATGTCGCCATAAGCGGCCGCGTCCCACGCCTTGAGCGTCGCGGTTGCACGGGTGACGATCCGCTCGTTGAAGGCAAAGCTGAGCGCTGCGATGATCGCGGCGGTCAACAGCAGCGGTGCAAGGATCTGGTGAGCCGAGAGCCCCGCGGCCTTCATTGCGATGACCTCACTGTTCTGATTGAGCGCAACCAGGGTGATAAGCGTTGCGAGCAGCACCGAATATGGCAGGAAACGCGCGATCAGCTGAGGCACGCGCAGGCCAGCATATCTCAATATCTCCGCCTGCCCGTTGCCTTCGGGCGCAAGGATTTCGCCGGTCGATCCCAACAGGTCGAGCGCGAGCAGTATGAGCACCAGCATGAACAGCACGGCAAGGATGCGCGCCGTGAACATCTTGGCAAGATAAAGCGTGAGCGTGCGGGAGGGGAAGAAATCGAGCTGCATGGGACGGGCCTTTCGCCCTAGCGGCTTTATTCAGCCGGCGCCAATTGCGTCTCACCGCGCGTGGGATCGGCAATTTGCGCTTGGGCGCCAGTGTCAGCGCCCGTGCGGGCACCAGTGCGGGGGCCGCGGCGGTTGAACAACCGCCCGATACGCTTGGTAATCTTGGCAACACCGGTTTCGAGCGCGCCCAGCGCCTGTCCTCCCGGAACGTAGGCGGTCTGGTAGAACATGTAGACGATGAGGCCGGCGAAGATCGCGAACGGACCCCAGAGCGCCAGGATCGGATCGACCCGGCCAAGCGCGGCAATGTCCTCCCCGTACTGGTTCACCTTGTGATAGGAGACCACCATCACGATCGAGACAAAGACGCCAAGCGCGCTGGTCGATCGTTTGGGCGGGATCGCCAGTGCCACCGCCAATAGCGGGATCAGCAGCATGACTACGATTTCGACAAGGCGATAGTTGAACGTCGCCTGACTGGCATCGCGGGCCGCTTCGGGCTCGGCTTTGCTCCAGCCGATGCGCAGAAGTTCCGGCAAGATATATTCGCGCGCCGCTTCTCCGCGCGAACGAAAGGCCTCGATCGCGGGCAGGTCTATTGGCAGATCGTGACGGCTGAAGGAGAAGACGCGCGGCGTCTTGCTGCCCGTATCCTGTACGATGGTGCCCTCGACCAGGCGCAGGATGATCGTGTCGGGATCGTCGGTCGTGGCGAGGAACGAGCCTTCACGCGCGCTGATCGACAAGATCTGGTCGCGCTCGTTCGCGACGCGGGCGAAAATGCCGATGAGGCGTCGACCGCTATCCTCGCTCGCCTCGATGCGCAGCGCCATGCGGTCAGCCAGCGTGGTGAATTCGCCCACCTTGATCGATGCGCCAAGCGCGCCGGAGCGAAGATCGTATTCGAGCTGCTCATAATGATAGCGACTGAGCGGCTGGACGTAGAACACCAGCGCGATGTTGATCCCCATCAGGATGACCGCGATCGCGTAGGGCACACGCAGCAACCGGCGGTAGGACAGGCCAACGGCGCGCATTGTATCGAGCTCGCTCGAAATGGCGAGCTTGCGGAAGGCGAGAAGGACGCCGAGCAGCAGGCCAAGCGGGATCGCGAGGCTCGCATATTCGGGGATCAATGCGCCCAGCATCTTGAAGACCACCCCGATCGGCCCGCCTTCAACTGCGACGAATTCGAAAAGGCTGAGCATCTTGTCGAGCAGGAACAACGACGCGGCAATGGCAAACACGCCGAGCAGCGGCATGATCACCAGTCGAAAGATGTAACGGTCAATGCGTGGAATGGCATTCAGCACGAGGTTTCATCCCGTTTCGCGTTCCAACGCTCCTTGAAGGGCCCTGCGCGTTTATGAAAGCTTTACCAGAAACGGCTGCCTGGCCCGCCCTTGAACGGGCCAGCTTCGTACTGGCTGATCCAGCCGCCATAAAATCCGCCCGGCTGCGGGATGATCGGTTCGCCGTCGACAAGACACTGATCAAGAGCATTGGGATAGAAGGCAATATGGTCGCGAATACCCTCGAACGCGGGAGTCGGATCGGGATAGGTCCACGCGCCCGCCTCGATCCGGTGGCCTGCGATCACGATATCGAAATACCGCGCCTGTCCCTTCCACTCACACAGGGTACGGCGACTGTTGGGCTCAAGCCGGTCCATCGCGATATCGGCGCGCGGGATGTAATACGTGGGTGGGTGACTGGTCTCAAGCGTGCGCCAGGCATTGGTCGTATCGACCAGCTGGAAGCCGCGATGGTGAATCTGGATGCGCCGCTTGGTGGGTTCCGCCACAGCGGGGCGCGGATAGTCCCAGACGCTTTCCTGATCGGGTCCGACAGCTTCGGGCTTGGGATGATGCGGCTGCTTCATTGCGAGCGCGCGCTTACGCCTTTTCCAGCGTGCATTGCAGCGGATGCTGGTTCTGCCGGGCGAAATCCATCACCTGGTTCACCTTGGTCTCGGCAACTTCGTAGGGAAAGATGCCGCACACGCCGACGCCCTTTTGGTGGACGTGCAGCATCACCTGGGTCGCCTGTTCGATATCCATGCTGAAGAAGCGTTTGAGCACCATCACGACGAATTCCATCGGCGTGTAATCGTCATTCAGCAACAGTACCTTGTACTGGCTGGGCTTTTTCGGCTTGGTGCGCGTCTTGGTCGCGATGCCGATTTGACTTTCGTCACCTTCATCCTTGTCATCGTCGCCCATCATCACGGGACGACCGAGCAAAAGCGAGCGTGCGGTTTCAGCGACGGCGCGGCGTCTATCGCGATGGGATGAAGAGAGGGCGCTCATGATCAGTCCTCTTTATGGGATTCGTTTGCGGGGGTGCAAGGCAGACATGCATGACCTCTCTCTTGGGTCACGGTGCGAGATCCCCGCCTATTTGCTCAGCGCGAATTCGGGGAACGCGCAAAAAAGGCCGGAGGAACCTGGTGGTCCGTCCGGCCCTTCGTTCGTTCTGAAGCACATTTCGGACCGAAGCAAGAAACGAGGGAAACCCGCCCGGTCGAGAAATGCCCCGGCGTCTTAGGCAGCCATGTCGCCAAGCTTCTCACCCGCAACGCTCATGCGGTTCGAGATCGGTGCAAAGGCATCATTGTAGAGCTTGAGCCATGCTTCCGTGCGCTGCGACCCGTAGGAAACAACCGCATCGAAATTGCGACGCGCAATCTCGCCCTGGAGCTGCATGAGCTCGGTCGGCGACTTGATGGCAGCGACCTTCTTGGCATCTTCGGTCATCGTTTCGACGACGGTCTTGCCGGTCTCAACGTTCTCACGCACCAGTTCCTGTGCGCCGGTAAAAAAGATCTTGCCGCTTTCCACGATCGCTTCGGCATTGGCCTTCTGGAACTCGCCAGCTTCAGAAGCGAACTCGCCCGCTTTCGAGTAAGCGTTCTGCATGCGATCCTGCATGTCGGCGGCGGTCTTCTTGGCCGTTTGGGTAATGTCGTTCTTCGGGGTGGTTGCCATGATGGTATCCTTGAGCTTTGAAATGGAGTTAAGGTTATTTGCGTCAGCCTTTGCGGCCGGAGCGGTGGTCTTCGGTGTCGAAGTGGTGGTCTTGGCCTTGCGCGCGGCAGACGAAGGTGTGGTGGCCTTGTGCCGGGACGCTGCCTTCTTGACGGGGGATGCCTTCTTCACGGGAGTCGCCTTCTTCGCAGCTGGCTTCTTCGCGGTCGCGGCTTTCGTCGGTGCGGTCTTGGAAGCCGGAGCTTCGATTGCCGCTTCGACAGCCTTTTCGTTCACGCCCGCATCGGGGGCATCTCTCGCGATCGCGTCGGCGACCTTGTCTGCGTCAGCCTTCTTCACCGCCGCATCGGCGTAGGCCTTCTCAGCAGCAGCGTCGAAGTTCGACTGGGTTTTTTCAGATGTGGTAGCGGCGTCGGCCATGATTTCCTCACTTCGTGTTGCACTGCACAAAATAGGGATTTGGCGATCGAAGTCAAGAAAATTGTGCGCTGCACCATATGCCTTTCGCTGTGATGCGAACACCCATAATGCTACCAGTGGCCAAGCTGCGATCAGCGCATCTTTACATATCGACCCGGCGCATCTTCAATAACCGTATCGCCACGCGCGCCGGGCTTGCGTTTGCCCGTAGCAGGCACCCGCGCAGACCCATGACTTTCAATCCATTCCAGCCAATGGGGCCACCAGCTACCGGGATGTTCACTTGCACTTTCGACGAACGCTTCGAGCGATTTCGCATTGCTGTCGCCAGTCCAGTATTGGTACTTGTTGGCGGCGGGCGGATTGACGACCCCGGCGATATGGCCAGACCCGGCCAGCAGGAATTCGAGCGGCCCGGCGAAGTGATCGGTGATGCGCCATACGCTTTGTGCAGGCGCGATGTGATCTTCCCGCCCTGCCTGCACGAAGCTGGGCGTCTTGACTTTCGTCAGATCGATCGGCGTTCCGTCCGCCTCCAATGCATCTGGCACCACCAGTTTGTTGTCGCGGTAAAGATCGCGCAGATAGGCGCCATGCCATTTGGCCGGCAAATTGGTGACGTCGCCGTTCCAGTGGAGGAGATCAAATGCAGGATAATCCTCGCCCAGCAGGTAATTGTTGACAACGTAGTTCCAGATCAGGTCCTTGCCGCGCAACGCATTGAAGGCGGCGGCAAGATAGCGCCCGTCGAGATAGCCTTCGGGCGCCAGCTTGCCGATCATTTCAAGCTGTCCATCATCGATGAAATGCTTGAGGTCGCCACCTCTTTCGAAATCGACCTGGGCGGTGAAGAAGGTCGCGCTCTTCACCCGTTCCGCTTCGCCGCGCCGGGCCAGAATGGCGAGCGTCGCGGCAAGGGTAGTACCCGCCACGCAATAGCCGATCGTATGGACATGCGGCACGTCCAATCGTTCACGGATGTGATCGATCGCCTCGATCTGCGCACGGATGTAATCGTCCCACACGATATCGACGAGGCTCTCATCGGCGGACTTCCAGCTGACGACGAAGACGGTGAGCCCTTGATCGACCGCCCATTTGATAAAGCTTTTCTTGGGTGAAAGATCGAGAATGTAGAACCGGTTGATCCACGGCGGGAACACCACCACCGGCACTTCCAGAACTTCCTTGGTCGTGGGGCTGTACTGGATCAGCTGATAAAGCGGCGTTTCATGCACCACTTTGCCCGGCGTCACCGCGAGATTTTCGCCCAGCTTGAAGGCTTCAGGGTCCGTGTGGGTCAGCTGTCCGCGTTGAAGATCGGCGATGAGATGGCGCATCCCTCGCACCAGGTTCTGCCCGCGCATCTCGATCGTTCGCTTCATCACGACAGGATTCGTGAGCGCGAAGTTTGCTGGGCTCATGGCTTCGGCAAGCGCGTTGACCGCGAACTGCAACTGGCGCCGCTTTTCGCTATCGAGCCCTTCCACCGAAGCGGCGGTCTGGCGGAAATAGTCCGCAAGCATGAGATAGGTCTGGTGGAGCAAGACGAAAGCCGGCTGTTCGCGCCAGATGGGATCGGAGAAACGGCGATCCTCGCGCAGGATCGCGGAAGCCTCGTCGGATGCGCTCTCGGAAGCCGGCTCAGCCTTGTCGCCCGTAACCGCGCCCGCGCCCGTGCTTTCCCAGAACCGGGTCATCATCCCCTGCCACAATGCCATCGTATCCTGCATGAGCGTGGCCTGAGCCTCGAACAGGCCCTTGGGCGGCTGCGTCATCATCGCCCGAGCCATGATCAGCCATTGCGCAGGATCCATCATCGCGCCGCTCTCAAGGCTTTTCGATGCAGTGGACTGCGCTTGCGCAGTGACGAATTCGAACCACAATTGCTGCAATTCCGTGCCGGCTTTGGCCCACTCGGCCAGCTCGCTCTGATCGAAGGTCGACATGGGAGGCATCGGCGGCATCCGAAACGCGGGCGCACCGCTTGATTCTTCGGCATTGGCTGATGCGGGTAGGAACAGATTGCGCATCGCCTCACCCTGCATGTCGAAAAAGCGGGTAAAGACGGGATCGTTCTCTATCGACACAGACCCCTGTTCTGCGCCTTTTTCGTGTTCAGCGTTTTCTTCACCGTTGTGTTCGGGGTGCTGATCTTTCGATGTAGCCATGGCGTTTTTGCTATCCTCTCCCGCCGCCCGTTGTCCTCGCGGCGCGTATTGTACCAAGGTCCCAGAGCGAACGCCGTTCCCCTCGCCGGGCAAATGGCCTAGAGTCGCGCAGCGTCAGACGACGCCAGTCAAACGGAGCCCCTACGGCAACCCTACTATGGACGAACAATTCTACCGCATGAAGCGTCTTCCGCCTTACGTCATCGCGGAAGTCAACGCGATGCGGCATGCAGCGCGCCAGTCTGGGCAGGATATCATCGATCTGGGCATGGGCAATCCTGACCAGCCGCCGCCCAGCCATGTGATCGAGAAGCTCTGCGAAGTCGCAGCGAAGCCCGATGCGCATGGCTATTCGCAATCGCGCGGTATTCCGGGCCTCCGGCGAGCGCAGGCGAATTATTACGCGCGGCGCTTCGGTGTCGATCTCGATCCCGAAAGCGAGGTGGTCGTCACCATGGGATCGAAAGAGGGGCTCGGCAGCCTGGCCACCGCGATCACTGCGCCGGGCGACGTGGTACTGGCGCCCAATCCGTCCTATCCGATTCACACATTTGGCTTCATCATTGCAGGCGCAACGATCCGTTCGATCCCGACGACACCGGATGAGGATTACTGGCGCTCACTCGAAGCGGCAATGAACTATACCGTGCCGCGCCCGCGCGTGCTCGTGGTAAGCTACCCCTCGAACCCGACGGCGGAAATCGTCCCGCTGGCATTTTACGAACGGCTGGTGGCGTGGGCTCGCGAAAATGAGGTCTGGATCCTTTCGGACCTTGCATATTCCGAGCTCTATTATGACGGCAAACCCACCCCTTCCATCATGCAGGTGGCCGGTGCGAAAGAGGTGGCGATCGAGTTCACTTCGCTGTCCAAGACCTATTCGATGGCAGGCTGGCGCATCGGTTTCGCCGTCGGGAACAAGCAGCTGATCGCGGCGCTCACTCGTGTCAAATCCTACCTCGATTACGGAGCCTTCACCCCCGTACAGGCCGGCGCGGTCGCAGCGCTCAACGGCCCGCAGGACATTGTCGAGAGCAATCGCGATCTCTATCGTGCACGGCGCGACGTGCTGGTGGATGCCTTTGGCCGGGCGGGGTGGGATATCCCGGCCCCGGCAGCATCGATGTTCGCCTGGGCGCCGCTGCCGCCGCAACGGGAGCACCTCGGCAGCCTCGAATTTGCAAAGCAATTGTTGACGGAGGCCCAGGTCGCTGTTGCGCCGGGAATCGGCTACGGCGAGAAGGGCGAAGGTTATGTGCGCATTGCGCTTGTTGAGAACGAACAACGGCTTCGTCAGGCGGCACGAAACATCAAACGCTACCTCTCGCGTTGCGGGATCGACGCGGCCGCTGAATGACGCGAACCGGACAAACCCGGAGCATTCGCGCCGGTAATGCGTTAAGACGATCAGGCAGATTCAGGAGGAATGCATGTCGGCCGCAGCCTCGCCGCGTCCGCTTACAGAACGACAGCGAGCCGTCATGGAACGGGTGGATCGCCGTGTTCCGATAAAGGTGATCGCACAGGAACTGGGCGTTTCGGAAACCCGCATCAACCAGCACATTCGTGCGCTGAAGAACAATTACGACGCTGAAAATCTGAACGATCTCGTCGAACGCCACCGCGCACATCATGGCGTAAGCGCTGACGAGCGCGAGCAGACTGGCCCTGGCTCCGATCCGCCCTCGCAGGGCTTTAGCGAAGCTGCATACAGCAAAAATCAGGTCCCCGATCGGGGTTTGTCGGATCAGAAAGAGCCCCGGAACGACCCAGGCGAACTGGTGATGAGCGATGTCCTGCCAATTATCGCGCAGGCTCCATGGCTTCTTCCCGGAGAGCCGCAGGTCGTGCCCCGGGTGCTCGACGGAGAGCATGCTGTCTGGTTTCGGCTGGCGGCCATTGTCGGGATCGCGTTCGGCTTTCTTGCCGCGATCGTCCTGACTGTGACCGCCGCGGTCTCCATCAGCGAAGCGCTGGATGGGCGTGCTGCCGTCCCGGTCAATGAACAAGGCTTCTCCTGACGAGCGAGGCGGAAGCATACGGGGAATACATATGACCGACCGCATGTTGAACGACGCTCATAATCTCAAGAAACTGATCCGCGAAGCCGAAGCGCTGGCTGACGAATCCATGATCGCCTTCGCCCGTCTCAAACAAGCAATGCTGACCGCCCGCCAGAACCCCGGCGTCGAGGTTCATACCGGCCAACGCGCGCTCATGCGCCTCAATCAGGCCGAAGAACAGGCGATGGCGATGTCGACGAGCCTCCTGCGCGTACACGACGAACTGAGCAAGGTTGCGCGCGAGAAGATGGCGGGGGA
>JAZBPE010000159.1:0-13969 GCA_036353345.1 Erythrobacter sp.
GCTTTGGATCGAACAGGAAGTCCTTCAGATAGGCTTGCACGTGCTTGCGGTTGCCGCGCACGTCGATCCAATCGCCGCCTTCGGCAAGAATGTCGCGCACGCTTGCACCGGGTTCCAGCAGGCGGCGCTGCTGGTCGATCATTACCCCGGTTAGCGTGCGGGCATGATTGACGCTGCCGGTATCAGGCTCGATCTCCTTGGTCAGCAGCTTTAGCAGGGTCGTCTTGCCCGCCCCGTTCGCACCGACAATGCCGATACGGTCGCCGTTCTGGATGCGCAGGCTGAACGGCTTGACAATCGCGCGGCCATCGTAGGACTTGCTAATTTTTTCCGCGACAATGACTGATTTTGATTTGAACTCCTCATCCTGCGCAAGCTTGAGCTTTGCCGTGCCGCTGTCGGAGATCATCGCGGCGCGTGTGGCTCGCATCTGGTGCAGCTTTTCGAGCCGCCCCTGATTGCGCTTGCGCCGGGCGGTGACGCCACGTTCGAGCCAGTGCGCCTCTATCTTGAGCTTCGCATCGAGCCGTTCGGCCGCGCGCGCTTCCTCGGCATAGACCTGTTCTTCCCACGCTTCGTATCCGCCGAAGCCCACTTCCCTGCGCCGCAAGGTCCCCCGGTCGAGCCACAAGGTCGCGCGGGTCAGACGCTTTAGGAACGTGCGGTCGTGGCTGATCGTGATGAACGCGCCCTTGTAGCGGCTGAGCCAGTCCTCCAACCAGTCAATCGCGCCTAAATCGAGGTGGTTGGTTGGCTCGTCCAGCAGCAGCAGGTCCGGCTCCTGCGCCAGCGCGCGGGCAATGGCAGCGCGGCGCGCTTCTCCGCCGCTCGCACTGGCGGCATCGGTCTGCATGTCGATGCCGAGTTGCCCGGCAATGGCTTCGACCTCGTGAGCGGCAGGAGGGTGCTCGCCCGAAAGCGCGAAATCCATCAGTGTCTCGTACGCGGAAAAATCGGGCTCCTGTTCAAGGAACACGATGCGCGTATGAGGTTTGACCCGGCGGTGCCCGCGATCCGCCTCGATCCGGTCGTCGATGATCTTGAGCAGCGTCGTCTTGCCCGCACCGTTGCGCCCAATCAGCGCGAGCCGGTCGCCGGGCAGGACATGCAGGTCGATCGGCTCTGCGCCTTCGCTCTCCCTGGGGCCGCCAAACAGCCAGCGCCCGCCCTGTTGCAAAGCGAGCCCTTCGAGGGAAAATATCGGTGGTTGAGCCATAGGCGGCGTCAGGTAGGCGCTTGCGCAAAGCCTGCCAAGCGGTTCACAATAGCGCAAAGCCCGGTTGCATAAGGACAGCCGGTCAATTGTCCGGGAGCCATACATGATCCGCCATTCGCTTGTTCTTGCGGCCACCATCGCACTCGCCGCGCCTGCTATCGTCCATGCCGCCGAAGTTGAGATCGAGGCGGACGGGCCGGTCATCGAGCTTTCGATCACCGAGACGGTCGATGCCGAGCCCGACCTCGTCACCATCGGCGCGGGCGTTACCACCGAAGCGTCAAGTGCGGTCGCGGCCCTGCGGGAGAACTCGGTCCAGATGCGCGCTGTGATCGACCGCATCCTGGCGCTCGGCGTCGCACAGGACGATATCCAGACCGCAGGCATCAATCTCAACGCGCAATACAATTACGATCGCACCAATCAGCGCCAGATCTTCCGGGGGTATCAGGCTTCCAATCGCGTCAGTGTGAAGCTGCGCGAGGTCGAAGAAACGGGCGAGGTGCTCGACGCGCTCGTCGCAGCAGGGGCGACCGACCTTTCCGGCCCAGACTTCAGCATCGAGGATGATGAAGCCGCGAAGGACGAAGCTCGCTCGCGCGCCATTGCGCGGGCGCAGGATCGCGCGCAGAGCTATGCGGCGCTGTTCGGTTACGATGGTGTGCGCGTGCTCTCGATCAGCGAAACGATCAGAGGTTCGATTCCCCGCCCCGTCATGCGCACCGCAATGGTTGAAGAGGCGGCGGCCGATATGTCCGCCCCGGTGCAGCCGGGCCGCGTGTCGACCGGTGTAAGCATATCGGTCAAATATGAGATGACCGGCGGAATGGGAGATGAAGGGGACGAGGATTAATGCGGCAGGGGCTGAACGACTGGGCGCGCGCATATTCACAGGCCGTTCAATGCTACCGCGTTAATCCTGCGCGAATCATGTCAGGCAATCGGTTTCTATGGGCTGCGCTCGCGGCGCTGGCGGCAACAGGCACTGGATACAGCGCGCCGGCAGAAGCGCGCGTGCAGCCGCTTACCCTGTCTGCAGGGCAGAACAGTTCCGACCAGGGCGAAGCGCGAAAGGAAATGCGCGCGGGCAACCAATTGTCCTTGCGCGAAATCGAACGCCGGATCTTGCCCCGCATGCGCGACAGCGAGTATCTCGGCCCTTCCTACGATAGCGTCGCACATGTCTATCGCCTCAAATTCATTCGTGAGGGCCGCGTGACCTATCTTGATGTAGATGCGCGTTCTGGTCGAATCATCAACCGGTCGCGCTAGCGGGTATATTTGGCAGACCAGTGAACGTCACAGGCGGTCCGCGTCTCCTTGACGATTTCGGCCCGAACGCCCAACGCGAAGCCCAAACGCCCGCAATTCAATGGTGGACCATGCGCATTCTGATCGTCGAGGACGAACCCACACTCGGCCAACAGCTCAAATCGACGCTCGAACAGACGGGCTATGCTGTCGACCTATCGACTGATGGGGAGGACGGACACTACCTTGGCAGCACCGAGAATTACGACGCCGTCATCCTTGACCTTGGCTTGCCGGAGATCGACGGGCTGAGCGTGCTTGGCATGTGGCGCAAGGAAGGGCGCGATTTTCCCGTCCTCGTTCTCACCGCGCGTGACAGCTGGTCCGACAAGGTCGCCGGGCTCGATGCGGGCGCGGACGATTATCTTGCAAAACCCTTCCAGACCGAAGAGCTGATCGCCCGGCTGCGCGCCCTCATTCGCCGCGCAAGCGGAAACACGTCGAGCGAGTTGACCGCCGGCGATGTCCGGCTGGACACCCGCTCGGGCCGCGTGACGCGCGATGGCGAACCGGTGAAGCTGACCGCGCAGGAATACAAACTGCTTTCTTACCTGATGCATCACAAGGGCAAAGTGGTCAGCCGCACCGAGCTTATCGAACATATCTATGATCAGGACTTCGATCGCGATTCGAACACGATCGAGGTGTTCGTGACCCGCATCCGCAAGAAACTCGGCGCAGAAGTGATAACCACGATCCGTGGCCTTGGTTACAGCCTCGACGACCCGGCCGACGCGCCGCGCGCCTGAGGGAGCCGCGCCTGGCGATCCGCCCGTTGTCGGGGCGGACTCGGAGGCTGGCAATGTGCGCGCCGAGCCAGTTGCAGACGGCACCATGGGGCGACCCGGCACTGCATCGCGGATCAGTCCCGCTGCGCGAGGAAGCCTTGCCCGGCGCATGGGGCTTATCGCGACAGCGTGGATCATCGTGCTGCTGCTGGGCGGCGGAATCGCGCTTGAGCGCACGCTTACCCGGCAGGTGCAGACCAATTTCGACGAGCAGCTCGAATATCAACTGACCGCCATGATTACCTCGGCTGAAGTCGATAGTTTCGGTGAAGTCCGGTTCGAGCGTAGCCTTGGCAACCAGCGCTTCTTCGAACCCAATAGCGGGCTCTACTGGCAGATCACAGGCGGCGGCTACGAACCCTGGCCCTCACGCAGTCTGTGGGATCGCACACTCGAATTGCGCGGTCCTGCCAAAACTTTGCCCGGCACCAATGTCGATAGCGGCGTCCAATTCTACGATTCGCGGCAGTTTCCAGGCGAACCCCTGCGCATCGCCGAACGCACACTCATCCTTCCCGGGAGCGAGACTGCCTGGACCTTCGCCGTCGCCAGCGCGACCAGTGAGGTCGATCGCCAGATGGCACGGGTGCGCTCGATCCTGATCTGGAGCTTTGCTGCCCTGGGCCTCGGACTGATCGTCATGGCATTGCTCCAGATCCGCTACGGTCTGTTGCCGCTGCGCCGGGTGCGGGCTGCTATCTCGAAGCTGCGTACGACCGGAGAGAACCGGATTACCGATCCGCTCCCCGCCGAGGTCCAGCCACTGGTCGAGGAAGTCAACGCACTGCTCGCCCATACCGAGCGGCAGGCGGAAGAAGCGCGCACTCATGCGGGCAATCTCGCTCATGCGCTAAAGACGCCGCTTACTGTGCTGACCAACGCCGCCACCGCGCGCTCCGCTGATCTGAGCGAAGCGGTATTCCGCGAGACCCGCACGATGCAGCGCCATGTCGATCACCACCTCGCCCGCGCCCGCGCGGTCGGGCGGCGCGCTGCCGGGCAAGCGCGAACAGACGTTCGCACAAGCGCGGAGGCCGTTCGCCGCGCAGTCGAACGGCTTTATCCCGAAGGTCGGCTCGACATCGCTGGCAGCCGCGAGACGCTGGTGGCGATCGAGCGGCAGGACCTCGACGAGATACTCGGCAACCTGATCGAGAATGCGGCGAAATATGGCGGCGGCAGTGTGTTCGTCACTCTTGATACAGATCCCGAGGCGACTGAGTGTCATATCTGGATCGAAGATGACGGCCCCGGTATCCCCGCCGAAGAGCGCACGCGCATATTCGATCGCGGCGCCCGGCTGGATACCGACAAGCCCGGCACCGGCCTTGGCCTCGCAATTGTGCGAGATGTTGTCGAAATCTATGGCGGCACTGTGTCCCTCAACGAAAGCGAGGACCTGGGCGGACTGCTGGTCGATCTCGCATTACCGCGCGCCTGACCCCCTTTTTATTTTCGCGCGCGCGAAGGGACTTGTCTCCTCGGTCGTCAAACCATTGCACAAGGGGCAGGGTGACACGTTTCGCGATGCGCGCATGAGTACCGAACCGGCCGACACCAAGGCGGCGCGCGCTTTGCAGCCCCCTGAGATCATACGGATCGCCGCGCGTGACGAGGCGGCGTTTCGCGAGGCGGTCGTCGGCTACGCACCGGTGCTCCACCGGATCGCTTATCGCATGACCGGGAATACCGCGGATGCCGAGGATATCGCGCAGGAAACGATGCTGCGGCTGTGGAATAATGCAGAGCGGCTGGCCAAGCGACCGGACCCGGTGACGCTCGAGCCATGGTTGAAGCGGGTGGCGATAAACCTTGCGTTCGACCGCCTGCGCCTGCGCAAGCGACGTTCCGACAAGGATTTGCCCGAGCGTGCCGATCCCGCTCCTCTCGCCGACGACCGCATCGAGGAAAGCGAGACGGCTGCGCGCGCTCGCCGTCTGGTTGCAAGCCTGCCTGAACGCCAGCGCGCGGCTCTCGTCCTCACTTACTACGAGGACCTGCCGAACAGCGAAGCGGCGGCTATCATGCAACTGAAACTCAAGGCTTTCGAAAGCCTGCTGCACCGCGCACGAGGCGCTTTACGCGTCGCATTCGAATCCGAAGATCAGGGAGGCGCATCATGACAGGGCAGGCAAGCGATCCGATCGTTCGCGGCGAAGCGCTTGATCAAGCGCTTGGCGGCTACACGGTGCCCGATCTTCCCCTCGACTTCGTCGAAAGGGTGTTGGCAGCGCGCGATAGCAGTTCAACCTCGTCGCTTCCCCCGCTGCGTCGTCAAAGAGCGCGGCGAACCACCCGGAGGGTTGCGACTGGAGCGCTGATAGCTGGCGCTCTTGCCACCGCCGCTGCCGCGACGGGCGTGTTCAAGGAGATTGGCGTCGATCTGCCGACCCCGCAGGAGGTCTGGACCACAATCACCGGAGCCGAACTCGAACCGTCGGCGCCGCCCTCTCCTTCACCGCGGCCCGTGTCTGAGCCATCCCAATCAGTCGATGCAGAAGCACCCATCTCAATCGAAGGTCCGATCGATACGCCCGAAGAACTGGAGGAGGCTTTTCGCCGTATTGACGAAGCCCGCAAAACCCGGATCGACCGACGCCAGGATCGCGTCGACCGTCAGTTGGACGAGGCGATCAACCAGCGACGCGAACAGGGGATGCCTGCGCCTGCCCCCGAACGGGTCGAGGCGATGAAGGATCGGCTTGAGGACGCGCGCGAACGGTTCGACAACCGATCCGGGCAGCTTCGCGAAGAGCGGCGCGAGGTCTTGCGCGACCGCGTCGAAGAAGGCGAAGCTCTTGGACCGGGAGACGTGCGGCCGGAACGACGGCGACCGCGGCGCGACGGGCGTTGGCGCGATCAGCTCGAAGCCTTGCGAGAAATGACTCCGCAAGAGCGCCGCGACGCCATTCAAAGATTTCGGGACCGGCAAGACGTACAATCTCAAGTCACAACCGAGCCGGTAACGCCACAGGTTTCGCTTCCGGACCGGGAATGAACCCGCGAGAAAAATTTTTCGAAAGAGTGCGAAGGGTTTGCCCGGTCATGGCGTTTCATAGGTGTCAGCGACGCGCCGAAAGCATCTGCGTCTCAGACACGCCTGTTTGAATTCGAGCCAGTCGAAAAGGAAACCGATCGATGTTCACCAAGACCACCATTGCCGCTGTCACCACAGCGCTGATTATCGCTGCCGGTCCCACGGCGAGCGCCATGGCGCAGGATCAGGATACCGCCCGGACCGCGACCCGGACCCTCGAAGGCCCAAAAGCCACCGCTACCAGTGTCACGACAAGAGATCGGGATGCAGGAACGTTAGAGCGCGACCGGACTGTCACCAATCGCAACAACGGTCGCACGTACTCAAGCACGCTTGATCGCCAGCGCACTGATACAGGCGCGATTGTCAGCGGTTCGCAGACCGGTCCGCAAGGACGGACCCGATCGTTCGACGGCGAGCGCACGCGCACCGATGACGGCTCGACCTTTTCTGGCACGGCAACGGGGCGAACGGGACGCACTTATGGGCTTTCCGGCCAACGCAGCCGTGATGGCCAGGGCGGATCGAGCGCGAGCCAACAGGTGACCGATAGTAAAGGCGAAACGCTCTACAATCGCGATCGCACCACGCGCCGCGCGAACGGTCAGGTCACCCGCCAGACCGAAACCACCCGCCGACAAGGTTCCAAGCCGCGCCGGACTGGCCCTCGGCCGCGCTGACCTGAAGCTCTGGCAGCGGTTTAAGGCTCCCCTGTCGACCCCTGCAAAGCGTTGCGTTTGCCTACCCAGGGTTCACGCAGATGGCGGACGCGGAGCCTGTCGTTCCGCGTCCGTTCGTTCCTGACGAGACCTGCGGGCCAATAACCCTATTTTGCGCGCGCGCGCTCGTGGTGGCGGATCACCTCTTCGATAATGAAGCGCAGCAATTTTTCGCTGAAGTCAGGGTCTAGGCTCGCTTCTTCCGAGATCCTGCGCAACCGGTCGATCTGGCGCTTCTCGCGCTCTGGATCGGCGGGGGGCAGCGCCACATTGGCCTTGAATTCCCCCACCGCGCCGGTGATGCGAAAGCGCTCTGCGAGCATGTGGATGATGGCCGCATCGATATTGTCGATACTGCGCCGATAGGTCTCGAGTACCGAAAGATCGGCGGCGCTTGGAGCACCGGGCGGTTGCGCGTCGTGCGACATGGCGCGCGAAACTAGCAGCAATTGCCTGCTTGCCAAGCGCGAGAGCGTGGTTCTAGGGTCCTGCGCAAATGACCGCAGACATCGTGCCTCTCCCGCGCAAGACGCCTACGCTGGAGCCGATGCTGTCGCTGACTGCCACCGGCATGAACGCGGTCAATGCTGTCATCCTCGAACGGATGCAGAGCGAAATTCCCCTCATTCCGCGCCTTGCTGGGCACCTCATTTCTGGCGGGGGCAAGCGGTTGCGCCCGATGTTGACGCTCGCGGGGGCGGAGCTGGTCGGATATCAGGGCACGCGCCACCACAAGCTGGCAGCCGCGGTCGAGTTCATTCACACCGCGACCCTGCTGCATGACGACGTTGTCGATGGCAGCGAGCTCAGGCGCGGAAAGGCGGCAGCGAACATCATTTTTGGCAATCCGGCGACGGTGCTGGTGGGTGATTTCCTTTTTAGCCGCGCCTTCGAACTGATGACCGAGGATGGCTCCTTGCGCGTCCTGAAAATCCTCAGCCATGCGAGCGCGGTGATCGCCGAGGGCGAAGTCTCCCAATTGACCGCGCAGCGTCAGATCGAGACAAGTGAGGAGCGCTACCTCCATATCATCGGTTCCAAGACCGCGGCGCTGTTCGCCGCTGCTAGCCAGATCAGCGCAGTAGTTGCTGAATGCCGCGAGGATGAAGAGCGCGCGCTTGAGGATTACGGGCGCAATCTTGGCGTTGCGTTCCAGCTGGTCGACGATGCGATCGACTACGATTCCGATGCCGCTGCGATGGGCAAGGATCGCGGCGACGATTTCCGCGAAGGCAAGATGACGCTTCCGGTCATTCTTGCTCACGCGCGCGGCGATGCGGAAGAGCGCCGTTTCTGGAAGGACGCGATCCTGGGGCATCGCAGCGGCGAAGCGGAGTTCGAGCGCGCGGTAGAGCTTATCGAAAAGCGCGGCGCTCTCGCCGACACGCGCGAGCGGGCGCGGCATTTCGCGCACCGTGCGATTGATGCGATCTCGATCTTTCCCGATTGCAGGGCGCGCGCGGCAATGACCGAGGCAGCGCAATTCGCGGTCGCGCGGGGGTATTGAGCGCGCAGGGCGCGATCGAGAGCCTCCCGATCGAAGCCGTGCTTGCGGAACTGCGGCGCGCGCTTAGCGCAGTCGGCACCGCCGTTCTTGTCGCTCCGCCCGGCGCGGGCAAGACCACCGCGGTCGCGCCTGCGTTGCTTGGCGAGCGATGGTGCACCGGCCAGATCCTCCTGACCAGCCCTCGCCGTATTGCCGCACGCGCGGCAGCGGAGCGTATGGCGCAGATGTTGGGCGAGGCGCCGGGCCAGACCATCGGCTATCTCACCCGGCTCGACAGCAGGGTCTCCACCGCAAGTCGCGTGGTTATCATGACCGAAGCGATCCTGGTGAATCGGCTGGTCGAGGATCCCGAACTTGCCGACGTCTCGGCCATTCTGTTCGACGAAGCGCATGAGCGGCACGTCGACAGCGACCTCGCGCTCGCACTCGCACTGGAGACGCGCGAGGTGCTGCGCGAGGACTTGCGGCTGCTCGTCATGTCGGCCACCATCGATGGCGCGCGTTTCGCTCGCCTGCTGGGCGAGGGTGCTCCGGTGATCGAGAGCGAGGGGCGCAGCCACCCCTTGCGCATCGAGTGGCTCGGCAGCGATTCCGGCGCGCGGGTCGAGGCCGAGGTGGAACGCGGCATCATGCAGGCCTGGGGCAAGGGGCAGGGCGATATCCTCGCTTTCCTGCCGGGTGTCGCCGAGATCGAGCGCACGCGCGAACAATTGGCGGCACGGCTTGCTGATACGCCGATCCACGCGCTGCACGGTCAAGTCGATCCCGCCGCCCAGCGCGCCGCGACCCGGCGCGATCCGCAAGGGCGGCGCCGCGTAGTACTGGCCAGCGCGATCGCCGAGACCTCGCTCACGCTCGACGGGATCAGTGCGGTGGTCGACAGCGGGCTTGCGCGCCTGGCGCAATACGACCGTGCGGGCGGCACGACGCGGCTGGTCACGCGCCGGGCTAGCCGGGCGGCAGCGGACCAGCGTGCAGGCCGCGCGGCGCGCCAGGGCCCGGGCATTGCCTATCGCCTGTGGGAAGAGGGCGGGCATCTGGGCCGGCCCGAATTCGCACCGCCGGAGATCGAGACCGCCGACCTCGCCCCGCTCATCCTCAAGCTTGCGCAAAGGGGGACGCGCGACCCTGGCGAGCTGCGATGGCTCGATCCGCCGCCGGATGCCTCGGTCGCGGCGGCGCAGGCGCAACTTGCGCGGCTCGGCGCGCTCGGGGGCGATGGACCGGTAACTCAATGGGGCACGCGCATCGCGGCCATGCCCATGGCCCCCGATCATGCCGCGGCCATTCTGCATGGCGCAAAGGCGGGGTGTGCGCTTGGAACGGCGCGGCTGGTCATACTGCTACAGGAGCGGGGACTGGGCGGACGCTCCGAGGACCTGGCTGAACGAGAGGCGCGCTGGCGCAGCGATGGCTCCCGGCGAGCGAATAGCGCAGCGCGGATTGCGAAGAACTGGGCAGAAAAGGCGCAGAAGCTCTGCGATGCCGAGCCTGGCGCTCCCCAGACCGCTACCCCCGAGAACGCGGCTCCCCAGACCGCCGCAGAGTGCCTCGCGCTGGCACGCCCGGATTTCGTCGCGCGGCGCCGCGATCGCGGTGGTGTAGACTGGTTGAGCGTTGGTGGGCGCGGCTTCACGCTTGACCCCGCATCGCCGCTCGCCCGCGCGCAGTGGATCGTGATCGGCGATGCGCAGGGGCAAGCGCGCGGCGCACGGATAATGGCTGGCGTGGAGCTGGACGAGGCGCGGATCGAGGCGCTTTTCGCCAGCACGCTTCAGCTCCGTTCGCGCATCACATGGGATGCAGGCAAGGCGCGCGTGGACGCGTCACGCGAAAGCCACCTTGGCGCTATTGTGCTGTCCCGCGCGCCCGATCCCGATCCGGACCCGGCTGCGATCGTGAATGTCCTTGTGGATGAGTTCTGGAAAGACGCCGAGCGGCGTTTCCCTCCCGGCTTTCTTGCCCGCGCGCGCTTTGCCGGAATCGAAGCGTTGTCGCTGGAGCGCTTGCGAACGACTGGTGATCTATGGCTCACCCCGCTTCTTCACGGCCGCCGCGATCTGGATTTTGCGCCGGGCAAGTTGGCCGAGGCTGCCCTCGCGCTCCTTGATTGGCCGACCCGCGAACGGCTGGAGCGCGATGCCCCGCGCCATTTCACGTCGCCAGCTGGAACCGGCCATGCGATCGACTATGCGGGCGATGACGGGCCGAGCGTCGAGGTCCGCGTGCAGGCCTTGTTCGGGCTCGACCAGCATCCGGTAATAGGTTCGAGCGATATGGCCACGCCGTTGCTCCTCAAGCTCACCAGCCCCGCTGGCCGCCCGATCCAGACCACGCGCGACCTGCCCGGCTTCTGGCGCGGTTCATGGGCCGATGTCGCCAAGGATATGAAGGGCCGCTACCCAAAACACCGCTGGCCCCAAGAGCCGTGGCACGAAAAGCCGAGCCTGAAGACGAAAAACGCCTTCAATCGCGGCTAGAATTTCCCTATCTCGGTGGCCAGCGGGCGAGTGTTCGCACGAGCGAGGATCGCAAACGGAAATGACCGCACGGATTTATCAGCAGCCCAAAAGCGCGATGCAATCGGGCAAGGCCAAGACGCAGACCTGGGTGCTCGAATTCGAGCGCTCCGAAGCGCTGCGCCCTGACCCGCTGATGGGCTGGGCGGGCAGCGGTGACACGCAGGCGCAGGTAAAGCTGAACTTTCCATCAAAGGACGCGGCCAGGGCTTATGCCGAGAAGTACGGCATCACCGCGCGCGTTCACGCAACACCGCCCAAGTCGCTCAAGATTCAGGCTTACGCCGACAACTTCAAGTGAGTTGAAACTTTCCGCTTACCCCGCCATATGGGTTGCGGGAGTCGGGTGGACGTCTGCGTTCGCTCACCGGGTCAGGTCCGGAAGGAAGCAGCCCAGGTGAATTGCGACGGGTCGCCCGGCTCCTTTTTCCCCGGTTCCTTTTCACAACTGCGTCATGACAAATGGCTGCCGAGCGCTTAGCTTGGCCCGTGTGAGTGATTCCGAACCGCAATCGCCCGGCGAACCCGATACCGACGCACCGAGCGCCGCTGAGCTTGAGGCGGCGGGGCAGGATACGATGTTTGGCGATACACCGCCTGCGACCGCCCCCGTGCGGACTGCCGAGACCGCGGCTCCAGCTCAGGCTGCTCCCGATCCCGCGCAACCTTACCGCGTCCTTGCGCGCAAATACCGGCCTCAGACCTTTTCCGAACTCATCGGACAAGAACCGATGGTCCAGACGCTCGGCAATGCGATTGAGCGTGAGCGCCTGGCCCACGCCTTTTTGATGACCGGAGTGCGCGGGGTGGGCAAGACCTCGACCGCGCGGCTGATCGCAAAGGCACTCAATTGTATCGGCCCCGATGGCGAGGGCGGGCCGACGATCGATCCGTGCGGAGCTTGTGAACCGTGCCGCGCGATTGCCGAAGGGCGTCACATCGACGTGATCGAAATGGACGCCGCCAGCCACACCGGCGTCGACGATGTGCGCGATATTATCGAGCAGGTGCGCTACGCGGCGGTCTCGGCACGCTACAAGATCTACATCATCGACGAAGTTCACATGTTGAGCCGCAACGCCTTCAACGCGCTCTTGAAGACGCTCGAAGAGCCGCCGGCCCATGTGAAGTTCCTGTTCGCCACGACCGAGGTCGAAAAGCTGCCCGTCACGGTGCTCAGCCGCACCCAGCGCTTCGATCTGCGTCGCATTCCGGCTGATCTTCTCACGACGCACTTCGCGAAGATTTGCGCGAGCGAAGGTATTGAGGCGGAAGACGAAGCGCTCCGTATCATCGCAGGCGCGGCGGAAGGTTCGGTGCGCGACGGGCTCTCGATCCTCGATCAGGCGATTGCCCATGCCGATCTCGAAGCGGGCGGTCTGGTTACGGCGGAGCGTGTGCGCGACATGCTCGGCCTTGCGGACAAGAGCGCGCAGCGACGGCTTCTTGCGATGGTGCTGGAAGGGAACGCAGCCGCGCTTTTGAAAAGCGTGGCCGACCAATACGCGCTCGGCGTCGAACCGTTGGCGCTCATGCGCGCGCTGATGGATCTGGTACATCGTGTGTCGGTGGCAAATATGACCGGTGGTGAACCCGATGCCCCCGGCGAAGAGGAACGCGCCGCCTTGCGCGGCTTGGCCGACAAGCTGAGTGCAGGTCAGCTGCATCGGCTGTGGCAATTGCTGCTCAAGGGCCATGATGAGGTAAAGGGCGCGCCTGATCCGCTGGTCGCGCTGGAAATGGCGTTGCTGCGCGTTCTCTATGCAAGCCAATTGCCCGATCCCGGTGCGCTTGCGCGGCGGGTGGAGGAGCTGGCGAAGGGCAATGTTGCCCCGGCCCCCCAATCTTCCGATTCGCAGGGCCCGCTCACTACCGCGTCGGCGCCCAGCACCGAAAGCTGGGCAGCGCTGGTCGAGCGTGTCGACGCGATGGGCCAGCTGCGCGCAGCGCAGATTATGCGCGACCGTATTCGGGTCATCGCGCTGGCGCCCGAGCGGGTTGTCTACGCGCCGGCGGACGATTTTGCGGATGATCCCGCGCCTGATATTCGCGAGGCACTTTTCAAGCTCACCGGAAAACACTGGCAGGTCGAGCGCGGCGAAGGCTACGCGAACCCCTCCCTGCGCGAAGCAAAAGCGGCGGCGGCCAAGGCGGACCAAGTGAGAATTCTTGCGCACCCACTGGTTGCAAAAACCTTTGAGGCGTTTCCCGATGCCGAACTTCTCGATACCGGTGAACCGCTTGCCCATGGCGCGAAGCCGGGCAGTGCGTAGAACATGGCGAAAGGACCAAGCTAATGAAAAGCATGGAAGAAATGATGGCGGCCGCGCAGCAGGCCGCGGAACAGATTCAGACGCAGATGAACGATATGCAGGCCAAGCTCGACGCGATCGAGGTCGAGGGGCAGGCAGGTGGCGGTCTGGTCAAGGTGCGCGCGACTGCGAAGGGTCGCATTCTGGGCGTGGCGATCGACGAAAGCCTGATGAAGCCCGAAGAAAAGCAGATGGTTGAGGATCTGGTAACCGCGGCCTTCAACGCCGCGCGCGACAAGGCGGACCGCGTGTCCGAGGAACAGATGAAGGAGATCCAGGGCTCGATGGGTCTGCCGCCGGGCTTCAACCTGCCCGGTATGGGCTAGCCGGCGAATTTCTCCGCCGCCAGACGACAGATCCTCCTTCGGCGCCATCTTCGGCGGCGGCGGCGGCGATCATATCGCGGGCTATGCGCCGCTCGCGCTGGTGGCGAAGAATGCCTCCAACCAGTTGGAGCTCTACTGGGTCCACGACAATCACCTCGGCGTGCCGATCGTCACGACCAACGCAGCTGGGCAGGTGGTCACCCCCGCCAACGACTTCCTGCGCCCCGGCTTTCC
>JAZBPE010000160.1:0-3519 GCA_036353345.1 Erythrobacter sp.
CCCATCGCTTCGGGAACTCAGGGGCGATCTGTGATAACCTATGTGAAAGGCGCAAGCAAACCAGAGGGATAATGAATGCCAAACTTTGAAAGGGTTCGACCGCTGGTTCACAACCTGCAGCGCTATGTGCGGCTATCGGAGGATGACAAGCGGGCAATCTCCCAGCTTCACGAAACTCCGATGCACAAGACGAAGGCGCGCGAAGACATCGCCCGCGAGGGACAGAACCCCAGTGTCGTGAGGCTGATGGTCTCGGGATGGGCCTGCCGTTACAAGGACCTGCCGGACGGCAGACGCCAGATCGTGGGCTTGTTCATCCCGGGCGATTTCTGCGATCTCAACGTCTACATACTCAAGCGCATGGATCATTCGATCGGCGCGATCACCCCGGTGAACTATGTCGGCATTCCGCCCAGCCAGCTCGACAATCTGATCCATGCCCATCCGCGCGTGGGCCAGGCGCTGCTCTGGCACGAACTGGTGCAGGATTCGATCACGCGCGAATGGCTGCTCAATCTCGGCCAGCGCAGCGCGTTCGAACGGATCGCCCATCTGTTCATGGAGATGTTCATGCGGATGCGGGCGATCGAGCATACGGAAGGCAGAACCTGCCCGTTTCCGCTGACCCAGTCCGATCTGGCCGAGGCGACCGGCCTCACCCCCGTTCATATCAACCGCACGCTGCAGGAAATGCGCCGCGAGGGGCTGATAGAACTGTCGAGCAAGCGCCTGTGCATCCTCGACTGGGACCGATTGAAGGAGATCGCGATGTTCAACCCCGATTACCTGCATCTCGACCATGAAGGCAGCTACCTCGACGCAAATGCCTGAGCGAGCCGCACAATGGCCCCATAATGGTGGCGAGATGGCCCGGCTCGTGCGCCGGTTCGACTGGGGCGGGACGCCGCTAGGATCGATTGAAAGCTGGTCGCCAGCACTGCGCTGCGCTGTCCAGATCATGCTCGACAGCCCGCAGGCGGCATCGCTCGTCGTGGGTTCCGAGCGGATTCTCCTGTTCAACGATGAGACGGCAGCGCTTTGCGATGGCGCGCATCGTAATGCTCTTGGTCGCCCGGTCGGGGAATTCTTCGGATCGCGCTACGAAGGACTCGCCGATCGCCTCGACAGGGCTTTCGCAGGCCAGAGCCTACCCTCGAAGCCGCGCTCACCCGGGGCCGCCTCCGGTTGCGAAGCCGACATGCTGAATGGAAGTCTTACGCCGGTTCGCACGCAGGAAGGCGACGTCATGGCAGTGCTGCTGAGCCGGCATGTGCAACGCATTGCGGAAGGCGGCAAGCAAGCGCGGGCACCGGATCCCCCGCAGCCAAGCGAGGAGCGGCTGCGACAGTTCGGCGAAGCCTCGCATGACATGCTCTGTATCCGTGATGCCCGGACCTTGCGGTGGAACTACGTGAACCCCGCTTTCGAAACGATCTTCGGAATGGGCCGCAGCGAGGCGCTCGAATGGCAGTCCATCGAAGGCTGGCTGAACCTCATTCTCCCCGAGGATCGCGAGCGTGCCGAAGCGAACATCGAAAAGGTGAAAGGCGGCGAACATGCAACCTACGGGTATCGGATCGTCCGCCCGGCCGACGGCGCGGTACGCTGGCTTCGCACGACGGATTTTCCGATAGCCGACGGCCAGGGCAATGTCGTTCTGATCGGCGGAATCACGCATGATGCAACCGCATCGCTCGAGACCGAACGCCGTCTGAAGACCCTGGTCGAGGGGATGCCGCAGCTGGTCTGGCGGTCCTCCAATGGCGGGGACTGGACATGGGCCAGCCCGCAATGGGAAGAGTATACGGGCCAGGGCTTCGAGGAACACGAAGGGCAGGGATGGCTCGATGCCGTCCACCCCGAAGATCGCGACGCTGCGCGCAAAGCATGGCGCAAGGCGCCGGAAGATGGCGGGTTCGAGGTAGAATACCGGATCTTGCACGCCGCCAGCGGTCGATACAACTGGTTCAAGACCCGCGCAGCGCCCGTACGCGACAATGCCGGCGACATCGTGGAATGGCTGGGGACTTCGACCGACATCGACGAAATGCACCGCATGCAGCAGCTCCAGCGCAGCCTGCTCGGTGAATTGCAGCATCGCGTTCGCAACATCCTGGGCATGGTGCGCGCGCTTGTGCGGGGATCGACCGAAGACCGCGAAGGGATCGACGACTTCGTTGCACATCTGGTGGGGCGGCTCGATGCGATGGCCCGCACGCAGGTCATGCTGACACGCGGCGCGGGCACGGGCATCGATCTCGAAGGTCTGCTGCGCGACGAGTTGCAGGCCTATGCGACCGGGGCGAAGAACTGGTCGATCGAGGGACCTGCGGTTTCGCTGCCGGCCAAGGCCGCCGAATCGCTGAGCCTTGCGGTGCACGAACTGACGACGAATTCGGTCAAGTACGGGACGCTTTCGGGGAGCGGCTTCCTGTCGGTTTCATGGAGGACATACGCGGCGGAGGGCACCGACTGGCTCGAGTTCTTCTGGAAGGAAACCGGACTGGTCGGCCCGGTCGGCGAAGTGCGCCAGGGGTTCGGCACCGAACTGATCGAGCGGCGGGTGCCTTACGAACTCGAGGGCGAGGCTTCGCTCGAAATCACCCCCGAAGGCGCAAGGGCGAGGATCGCCTTCCCGTTGAAGGATCTAGGCAGTGTCCTTGAGACCTCTCTCCAGGCTCGGGGCGGCTGATGGGCGGACCGATGCTGGAAAATCGCCGCGTACTTCTGGTCGAGGACGACTATCTCCAGGCGCGCGAGGCTACCCTCATTCTCCAGCGCGCCCGCATATGCGTGGTCGGTCCGGTAGCTACAGTCTCCGCGGCGCTCTCCCTGATCGAGCAGAACGACCTTTGCGCCGCCATTCTGGACATTAACCTCGGAAGCGGCCCCTCTTTCGAGATTGCCGACCGGCTGAGAGCCCACAACGTGCCGCTCGCCTTCCTGACGGGATATGACCGATCCTCGATCCCGGAAGAATACGCCGAGATCCCGAGGGCGGAAAAACCCGTCGTGGAAGCAAAGCTGCTTGCACTCTTGATAAAGCTCTGCGGCTGACAGGGTCCACTTCGGGGCAAAGCGATCCGGAATATCGCTTATGTTAAAACGCTCGCCCCTGAAAAATCTAGGATTGGTCTTCACGGTCAAGGTGGAGACCCCCGATGCCAGATCCGAATTGCGTGACAAGTGCCGCGATGTGCGTGAATCCTTCGACTGCTCCTGAGCCAGTCGCCGGATGCAGGGACGAAACCTGTTCGCGCATGACCGATGTACAGCGGCCTTTCCCGGTAGCGATATGAAGAGCGTACTGGGCAGCACCGACCGGCCTGCAACGCTTCGCGCGCAATTGGCGGAGATCGATCGTCCCCGTTTTTCCGGGCCCGAACGGCAGGGCGACCCCCTCGAAATCCTTTCGCGGACCGAATGGTGGCAGCACTTCGCGCCGGAAGAACAGCGCGCGTTCCGATCGATCTGCTCGCCTCCGATCCCGATCACGGCGAAATCCGACCTTGGCCGATC
>JAZBPE010000161.1:0-8099 GCA_036353345.1 Erythrobacter sp.
CTTCGCCATCTCATCCGTCTCCTCCTCGAAGACCAGGATGACCTCAGATCGTAGCTTCCGTCAGTGTCCAATTTCCGGGGAGCACCTCAAACCTGTCTTGAAAGCCGGAGCAACTTTAACTCAGACACCAGCCACTCACCTGGGGCGGGCCATCGTCGCGCAAGGGCGCGAAGGCTTGCGCCCCTCTAGGCCCGCCGGTAGACCCGCCGATGGAGAGGTGGCCGAGTGGTCGAAGGCGCACGCCTGGAAAGTGTGTAGGCGGGAGACCGTCTCGAGGGTTCGAATCCCTTCCTCTCCGCCACTCGCCATGGCGAAAGCGTTCTCCCGACCCGGCTGCGGCCGGATTTTTCCGTTGTTTTCCAGGGTTATGCGGGTGGGGCTGCGCACTGGCGGCAGCCCCAGGAGGGCCGAAAGCGGTCTCTCAGGGCCGATATTCTCCGGACCTCATGACTGCGCCGTTTTGGTGCGGATCTTGTAGCTAATTGAAATCCCTATGATTTTCAGACCGGCAACCTGAACACTTCGATGCCGGTGGCGCTTGTCGAGATGGATCAGAGATCAAACGTTCGCCACGGCGAGTCGTTCGCTACAGCACGTACACAAGACCGGCTACTGGCTACAGACGCGGCCCGTGCCGTCAAACGTTTCTGAACTCACGTAGGGTTTTCGACGAAGAGGGTCGCACCAGCCTACAACAAAACAAGCCATAATGTCTTTAAAGGCCTCCCGGAACTCTGTTCCGACAATGGTGACTGCCTTTCTGAAATCTATCACCTACTGGAAATTCATAGTTGCTACATCGAGTGTCTTTCCGTCATAAACAGGGGCCATCTTGGATATTTCCAAGACATTACGCTTGCTTCGCTCTTCTCGCCACCCTGTGTCCACGAACCTGAAGCTTTGCAGTGGCCTTGTCTTCGACAGGGAATGCAGGATAGTGTCGTGTGTGCTCATGTTCTGGTCTCGGTTCCGTCGGCCGTGATGCTTCACGTCTACCGCTGCCTGCACGACACTCATGGGCGCGCCATCCAGTCCGTTGGGCAGGTTCGACAGATTTGCAGCCAAGACTAACTCGTGTAGATCAGCAACTGCACGTTTGCACAAGCTTACCGCGTTCGCAACGATGACGCCGCGGGCCTCTGGAGAGGATTCAATCCATGCGATCCAGCGCGCTGCGGTGACGGCCTCTTCCACGTCGACGCGGGCGCGATGCGGGTTAAAGAACGCCATGAAGCGCCCGCGGTCATAGTTGCGCCGTGCCAGCCCGTCGGGATGTGCGACGGTTTCGTCTAGATCCAGCTTGTCGCCCCCATTGACCGCGTAGATGCGCCGAGCTTGATCGCCGCGGAGCCCTATCTGATGCCCGAGCTTCAGTTCCGGGAAATAGGTGTTGGCCTGACCGGGCAACGCGTCCAGAAGGTGGCGGAACAGGTCGGCAAGATGCTCTCCGGTATGCGCGGCCATCTGAAAAAAACCTAGAGTCATCGCGGCGCTGTCCCACGCGTTGACGACGTAGAAATTAGTCTCTGATTCGCACATCGCCGTGGGCTGCAGAAACGCGGACCAAAGCCCATGTTCCGCCTCGTGGTCTTTGTAGTCGAAATGCAGGCTGTCTTCGACCACGCCGGTCCTAGCGAGGCCCCGATATGAACCGAATTGAAACTCGTACCCGAGATAGAGTTCGGACTTGCCGGTTCGCCTCAAATACCACTTGTCGTTTTGCTTGGCGACGGTCCAGCCCGGCTCCGGCTGATAGCCGGTGTCGATGCGGCCGGTATTGGCGCGCACCTCTGCGCTAGAAACCGGCGTAGTCGGCGGCGAAGCGCCTTCTTCTGGGTCTGTTCCCGGACCGGGTTGTTCACCGTGGCCCGCTGCGGTCCGGAAGCCCGGCCCCCCCGCGATGGCGTCATCAAAATCGAATTGCGGTAGTTCTAGGCCCAGCCATTTCGCCGTGGCCGCGCCGACCACGCCATCATCGGCCGCCGCGTCAAAGTTACGGGTCTGAAAATCGGTCACGGCAAGGAAGGTGGCCGGGCCGAAATCCCCATCGATCTGCAGGCTCGCGTTGGCTTTCCTGTTCAGCGCGCGCTGCAACTGCTCCACCAGAGGGCCATGAGACCCGAACCGCAAGAGCACCGTCTTGCCCGCACATCTCGTGCGGATCATCATCTCTGCCTCTTCCGCGGCAAACAACACGTACTGAGTTTCCTTCTGGCTGCCCAGACGGTTGATAAACGGCTCAATGAATGCCTTGTAAGGGCCCATTTCGCTGTTGCGTTGGCCCTTCACGACCGTGCCGGCGATGACCTGGCAACCGGCTGACGAGTATTTCGCATCCGCCGGGTTGCCATCAACGCCCATGTGAAAGGCGCAATGAATATTGTCACCGGCAATTCGCCCAACTTCCCAGCGGTCGTCCCGGTCGTAGTCTTGGTCGTCACCGGTACGCTGCAAGGAGATTGGACATTCCTGCAGCAGCGCCCAGTGACCGTTTGATCCTTCACTGCGCTTGTGCCACCCGGCCACATACCGGTTGTAGCGGCCGCGCCCCAATTGGTTGACGCCGACCCCGTTTTTGGCGATGCGGCTTGCCACGATCGGTCCGTAGGGGACGGTCGAGCCGGGAAAGATCGCCAGGCCCTTGCCCGGTTTCCAGTGACCGATCGTGCATCGCATCGTCGCGTAGTCGACCGGCGACATAGCGATCTCATGCCCGTCGGATATGCCGGTGCCTGAGAAGTCGACCGGCCGACAGCCGCGTAGGCCGAATACGATCACCTTGGAATCATCAATCGGAAATAGCGACCGACGCCAAAGCGCGACGAGATGCGCATCGGTCAGGATCAGTTGACCCTCCGTCGCGGGCGGAGGCGCGGCCACGGCGGCGACCGGGACATCGATTGTCGGCACGACTACTGACGGCGCAGAGATCTCTTCTTCTTCGGTCTGCGCAAAGATTTTCCTGATCAGCGCTTCTATGCCGGACAGCGGCCCCGCGACGATGTCCTCTATGTCACGCTGGAACCCGTCTATTTTACTGCGGATTTTAGTCACCCGACCGGCAAGTTCGGCCAGTCCGATCAGCGCAAGTTGGTCCAGTAGCAGGTCGATCTCGGTGGCCACCGCCTCGAGTTGAGCCATTTTCTCGGTATCGGGGGGCGTTGCGTCGCGCGCCGCGGCATAGGGTGCCTCCAGCGAGCGCAACATGGCGTTAAGTTCGGCTTCGATTTCAGCGCGGTTCATGTTGGGGCTCCCTGAATACCGGGCGCTAATTCGCGGCCTTGATCGCCTCCGAAATAACGCGGATCTCGACCGAGGCCTCGATCAAAGAGGACAGGTCCGGCGAATTCGCTTGCGTTGCCGCTGCGTAGACTGCGATGTCCATGGCGCGCACCGACTCGTCGATCAGTATGACCCAGCCGGCTAGCAACTGACGGAATTCGGCCAACCGCTGCTGTTTGTCCGCGGTCATGCGGGTGGGGCCAAGCCCCAATGAGCCGGGTTCGATAAAGGACCGTTCCACAACCTTGAACATCTGTGGTGTGCCGTTGCGCAACTCAAGCATCAACAGCCTCATGTCGGGGTAGGCACGCACCATCTGCTCGCGGAAGGCCATTCGGTTGCCGGCCCTTTCCATTACTTCGAGCACGGGAATCGCCTTGCCGATTGCGGTGCCTAGCGTCGCTGCAAAGGCCGCGTCCACACCGCCCGCGCCGGCCAGTGCTCCAAGCGAACTGGTCAGCGCGCCGTTTGCGGCCACCAGTTCGCTGCGTAGTGTCGCTGCGGCCTCACCGGTTACGAGACCCGCAAGCGCGTCGTTGTAGTTCTTCAAGGCATCGACGCAGGCGCGAATGGCGCCGGTCAGAGGGGGATCCCCAACCACGACGTAATACCGGGCCTCGTCGGGGTCGAAGGCCCGCACGCCCGGCTGGCTGCTGAAGCTGCGCTCGACGAGTATTCTTTCGGCCTTGGCCACGTGATCCAAGACCTTTGCGCCTTCCACATACTGGGCTTCATAGGCTTGCCGGTAGGTCTGGAATTCTGCAGCCCCGTAGCTGCAGGCGCTCAGCAGCAAAACGACCAAGAATTTAACAAATCTCATGCCCTGCCCCCTCGCCCAATTGGATCCGCGAAGCCATTTCGCCTTGCCAGCGCCGACCTGAGAGGCGCTATGTGTCTATTGGGGAGTGAACAGCAAAAAAACGGGTTGACGTGCCGCATACTGAAAGCAAAGGCTCCATGCGCGACCACCGCTGAACCATTCCTCAGTGCTGGCAGCCGAATTGACCCCCAAGCTTCTCCGCGAAACTCAATCAATTATTCTGCCGCCGCAGTCATTATTTCGGGGAATAGGCTGTTAAAAATTATCGCCATATAGGCTGCAAAGAGCGTTTCCACTAGCCCTGTGAATATTCCAATGTTTTGGTAGTCAATTTCACCACTAATGAACAGCGCAAGCCCGGCGGGAAGAAGAAAAGTACAGAAAATAAGTATTACACTAAGTTGAACATAGAAGGCTCGTTTAGGAACAATCCGAGGCTGCTCCCCGCCGTCGTCGCCAACGACATAACGAAGAAATGCGGTAAAATAGAGAGCTGTGAGCGGTGCGATCGAAAGAATGAGGCCAACCGCTTGCTCGATCCCATCGAGCAGCCGTAGGCCGAAATAAAAATATAAACCAATTGAACCAAAATGCGCCGTAAGGATGATTGCTCCAAAGCAATAGCGGACAAAAACTATGTTCATAGCAAGCCTCTTCTATTCGGAATCGACCAGAGCATCTACAACCCAGACTTGAACCCTTTCAGACAAAGAGACTATGCGATCATTGTCAGAATATAGGGTCCAATTTGGATTAGCGCGATTAAGCGCCAGCTGGTAGCTGCCCCTAATATACCTTGGCTCATATGCGTATCGCCAAATCACATTGCGACAAGAAAAATCCAAAAAAAGCAAAACCTTGAACTTGTGGCTTTCGTAGCCCGCTCCGGAAACAATACCTGACAGATCTTCGGAGGAAGCTATGAAAAAAATGTCGAATTGAACGGGAACACCAAGGCCTCGAGTTACTTCGACGAGCATTTCGCCGTTCTCGAAGAATCCATTCGAGCAGCTTACATTTTGCCTAGCAATCCCAGAGGATATTGCGTTGCAGATTTCGTTCGCGGTGATTGATTGCGCTCTTTCGGAGTAACTACGTTGCTCGTCGTCGAGGCACGCCATGGCATTATGAGGGAGCGCCAGAAGCAGTGCTGAAATAAGTATTCGCACCCCCAATCCTTACTCCATGATCACGAGTGGAATTTTACCACCTGAAGTCGCATCACTAAAGCTCTCAGTGCTGATGAAGATCCCACGTAGGACGTCATTATCTGATGTTTCCGCCATCTCTGCCGCTCGCGGCGGCCACCATCCGCCGCCACCTCCGGGCCACGGCTTAGGGGATGCCCTCAGCCCCAGATCGTCGGAGCCACTTTGAGGTGGCCATATCACGCGAGGCGGCCACCATCCGCCGCCACCACCGGGATATTGATCATCTCCAGGAAAGCGATCAGGTAGGCCAACAAGGTATTGACTTATGGATGAATTCTCGTGACTTGAGTATTCGTCGATATCAATGCTCAGATCGAAACGTTCAGAACTCTCCATTTCGACGAAATGAACTCTTGAGTTTAGCGATCGAACAGCTTCGAGCGCGGCGTCACTTGCGCTGATCTGCGCGTTCATGCCGCCTCCTACGCTAATCGTCAAGAACCCTATTACGTTTTTTTGATCTATGCCACCGACAATATCGGGCTCTATCGGAAAGGCGACTACAATGTCTTCAGACACAGCAGACGTGGAGCTCAGTGCGATTAGAGCCACTGCTAATAGGTATCTCATCAATCCCCCCCCTTTTGCACGCCTTCGAGGACGAACACACGGTGGCCCTCTGTCTGACGCAGGGCCGGCTGGTGGCGTTTGACATGCCCATAATCGACAACCTTCGATGAGAAACGTTAACCAATGAACCCTGTGGATCAAGCGTTTTCTGCCTTGGGTTGTGACTGGTCGCGGCTCTTCAAGGCTTCACTTGACTGTCGGCGAAGACGAAACGCTCAGATAACCCACTGCTGGCTTTGAAGTAAGTGGGTGTGCAACCTCGTGGCTGGCACACGCCGTAACTGTACGATTACAGAAGGTAAGCGCGTTGGTCTGCCCACCCCACCGGAAACGGCTCCAGCACCCGCGCCAGCGTCACCTCTGGTCCCTGCTTCCCGTCCAGGATCGCCTCGACGATGTCAGGTGCGAGCAGTGTCAGACGCAGGATGCGGGTCATGTAGGAGGGTGCGATGCCCTGCCGTTCGGCCAATTCGGCGATGGTGGCGTATTCGCCCGACTCCAGCATCCTCTTCCAGCGGAACGCGCGGGCCAACGCTTTGACGAGTGTGCTGTCCGTCCGGCCCGGCTGCACAGCACCGTCCGGCAGTTGCATCTCCTTCCGCCCGCCGCGCTTCACGAGGCGGAACGGGACGTGGAGCGTCACCGTCTCAGGGATCGGAGCAACACGGGTCATGCAGCTTCCCCGATGCCGCCGGCCAGCATCTCGCGCGCAAGGCCACTGAGGCCGTCCACGCGCAGCCTAACGTTGAGCCCGTCCGTGCCGATATCCACGCGCTCGACCAGCAGCGCCACGATGCGCGTCTGTTCTGCGGGAAAGAGTTCTTCCCACAATGGGTCGAGTTGCTGCAGGGCCTCTCGGGCGTCCGCCTCGGAGACATCGTCGGCATTGGCGCGCGCGGACTTCCACGCGCCTGCCACGATCTCGGGCTGGCGAAACACGGCGCGCAGCTGGTCGATGATTGCCGCCTCAATCTCGCCTGCCGGCACGCGTCCAACAGGACACGAACCCGCACCATGCTTAAGCACCGTCTGGCTGACATAGTAGCGGTACAGCTTTTCGCCCTTGCGGGTGTGCGTCGGGGAGAAGGCCGCGCCGTCGGGTCCAAACAGCAGACCCTTCAGCAGTGCCGGCGTTTCGGCGCGGGTGCGGGCAGCGCGCTTGCGCGGGCTCTCCTGCAGGATGGCGTGGACGCGGTCCCACGTCTCGCGGTCGATGATGGCGTCGTGCTCGCCGGGATAGCTCTCGCCCTTGTGGACCGCCTCGCCGATGTAGGCGCGGTTGTTCAGCATCCGGTAGAGGTACTTCTTGTCGATCCGATTGCCGCGCGGCGTGCGGATGCCGCGTTTCGCCACCTCCCGCGCCAGTTCGGTCCCCGAGCCTATCTCGAGGAAGCGGGTGAAGATCCAGCGGACATGCACGGCGGTGTCATCTTCGACCAACAGCTTCCGACTCTCGACGCGGTAGCCGTAGGGCGGCACCCCGCCCATCCACATCCCCTTCTTGCGGCTGGCAGCGACCTTGTCGCGGATGCGCTCGGCCGTCACCTCCCGCTCGAACTGCGCGAATGAGAGCAGGATGTTCAGCGTCAGCCGGCCCATCGACGTGGTGGTGTTGAAGGACTGCGTCACCGAAACGAAGGTCACGCCGTTGCGGTCGAACACCTCGACCAGCTTGGCGAAGTCGGCGAGCGACCGGCTCAGGCGGTCGATCTTGTAGACGACGACCACGTCGACGAGCCCGTCCTCGATGTCCTCCAGCAGTCGCTTCAGGCCGGCCCGTTCCAGAGTCCCACCCGAGATCCCGCCGTCGTCATATTGATCGCGGACCTGCACCCAACCTTCGGAGCGCTGGCTGGCGATGAACGCCTCGCAGGCCTCGCGCTGGGCGTGGAGCGAATTGAACTCCTGCTCCAGCCCTTCCTCGGAAGACTTGCGCGTGTAGATCGCGCAGCGCTGTTTCCGGATCATTCCTGGTTTCGAGGGGGCCTTCGTCATGTCCGCGCCCTCCGGTTCTTCAGCCCGAAGAATACCAAGCCGTTCCAGCGCGTGCCGGTGATCGCGCGCGCGATGGCGGACAGCGACTTGTAGGGCCGCCCCTGCCATTCAAAGCCGTCGGCGGCGACGGTGACGACGTGCTCGACGCCCTGCCACTCACGGATCAGCCGGGTGCCGGCGATGGGCATGGTGTCGGCGCGGACGCGGCTCTTCTTGCGGTC